>NZ_JBQERM010000009.1:0-176691 GCF_056535045.1 Ruegeria sp. O6
TGGCGGCCGATATCGGCGACCTTGGTCACATGCGCCAGAATGCCAGTGTCGCCGAAACCAACATATTCCGGGCGGATACCCAGATCGGTGCGTCCGCCGTTACCATGTGTGGGACCTTCCAGCATGACCTCGTGCCCTTCAAAAACGGCGCGGTCGCCTTTGGCTTCACATGGAAGGACATTCATGCCCGGCGAGCCGATGAAATGGCCGACAAATGTGTGCTGGGGCCGTTCAAACAATTCGACAGGTGTTCCGATCTGAACCACTTCACCGTCTTGCATTACCACCACCTCGTCGGCGAAGGTCAGCGCCTCGGTCTGGTCATGTGTCACGTAGATCATTGTGGCCTGCACGCGCTGGTGCAGCTCTTTAAGCTTGGACCGCAGTTTCCATTTCAGGTGCGGGTCGATCACGGTCAGCGGTTCATCGAACATCACCGCATTCACGTCGTCGCGAACAAGGCCGCGACCCATCGAGATCTTCTGCTTGTTGTCTGGGCTCAGGCCTGATGCGCGGGTGTTCAGCATATCCGTGACGTCCAGCATCTCGGCGATTTCCAGAACGCGACGCTTGATGGTTTCGGCGTCGACACCCCGGTTCTTCAACGGGAAGGCCAGGTTTTCGCCCACGGTCATCGTGTCGTAGATCACCGGGAACTGAAAGACCTGCGCGATGTTGCGTTGGTCCGGGGGCAGGGCGGTGACGTCCTGATCATCGAACATTATCCGACCTTCCGAGGGGGTAAGAAGACCGGATATGATGTTCAGCAGCGTGGACTTGCCACAACCTGACGGCCCCAACAGCGCATAGGCCCCGCCATCGCGCCACGTGACGTCGATTTCCTTCAGCGCATAGTCCTCGGGGCCTTTTGGTGACGGCATATAGCTGTGTCGAAGGTTTGAAAGCTTGATCTGTGCCATGTCAGGCCACCCTTTTGCCGTCATGGCTGAAATACCGGCAATGCGCCGGGTTCATATAGAAACTGTGATCTTCGCCGACCTGATAGGGATGCACACCAGCGGCGAGTGAAACCCAGGCTTCGTCACCATGCTGGAAATGCGCGCTGGAATCCGAACCTGACAGTTCGGTCACGATCACACGTCCGGTCAGTTCGACATCGGCGTCAGACGTACGAAATGGCGTCACGCGATGAGGGCGAACGGCGATCATATATTCCCCGTCGGCCATGCCCGAGGCTGCCCAGCCGACATTGCCTGCCAATTGCGCCCGGGCGCTGGAAACAGTGATACGGGCCACATTGATAGGCGGGTCCGAGAATACACGCGCCGCGGCGATGTTTTCCGGATTGCGATAGATGTCGGTGGTTGGGCCGAACTGGGTCACGCGGCCGTCTTCCATCAGCGCGGTGTAGCCTCCCAGCAGCAATGCCTCTTCAGGCTCCGAGGTGGCGTAGACAACGACGGCCCCGCGACCAGCGAACAGATCGGGCAGTTGTTCGCGCAACTCTTCGCGCAGTTTATAATCAAGGTTCGCCAGCGGCTCATCCAGGAAGACGGCGCGGCTTTCTTTTGCGATGGCACGCGCCAGCGCGGTTCGTTGTTGTTGCCCGCCCGACAGCTCGTGTGGGCGGCGGTGCAGCATGGGGCGCAGTTGCAGCAGATCGGCGGCCTCTTCCACGCGGCCATCGATCTCCGATTTAGCCATGCCAGCCACGCGCAGGGGCGAGGCGATATTGTCGAATACAGTCATATGCGGGTAGTTCACGAAGAACTGGTGCACCAGACTGATCTGCCGCTTTTGCGTGTTCAACCGTGTCACGTCCTGCCCGTCCATCAGGACCTTGCCTGAGGCGATCGGGTCCAACCCGGCCATCATTTTGATCAGTGACGTTTTTCCGGAACCTGTCGCGCCCAATAGCACGTTGAAATGGCCGGTTTGCAGCGTCAGGTTGGTTGGCTTGATATGGATGACGTTGCCGACCCGTTTGGTCGCGTCTTGAAGTTCAATCATCTGGGAAACTCGCGGGGCATTCAGGGGTAGGCCGGGCTTAAGCCCGGCCTACGATGTTGCTTTTACTGGGACTGCCAGCGCTTAACCAGTTCGTCATAGTTGACGGTCTGGCCCTGCGGCTTTTCGTTCTCCAGCTTGGCCTTGGGCGAGCCCGCTTTTTCCAGCCAGAAAGATGGGTCCTGCGGCTCGTTCAGGCGTGGACCGCAGCCGCCGTAGACACCGGCGCTTTCATCCGCGGCCTGCATACGGGCCATGGTGATGTCCATCTCTTCGGCCAGACGGTCCATCGCCTCTTGCGGGGTGAAGGCGCCCGAGTTCACGTCACCGATCTGCTGCCACCAGATCTGGGCCAGCTTTGGATAGTCCGGTACGTTGATGCCGGTTGGCGACCATGCCACGCGGTCAGGCGAGCGATAGAATTCGACCAGGCCACCCAGCTTGGATGCGCGTTCGGTGAACGACTCGTGGTTGACCGAGCTGTCGCGGATGAAGGTCAGACCCACATGGGACTTCTTCACATCAACAGTCTTGGACGTCACGAACTGGGCATAAAGCCAGGCTGCCTGCGCACGATCCGAGGGGGTCGATTTCAGGAACGTCCAGGAACCCACGTCCTGATAGCCAACCTTCTGGCCTTCTTCCCAGTAGGGGCCGTGCGGGCTGGGCGCCATCCGCCACAGCGGCGTGCCTTCGTCATCCACGGTGTTGTTGCCTTCGGACTTCGGCTTCACCATGTCGGCGGTAAAGGCGGTGTACCAGAAAATCTGCTGGGCCACGTTGCCCTGGCTCAGTGCCGGCAGCGACTGATAGAAGTCATAAGACGCCGCACCCGGAGGCGCGTAGGCCCGCAGCCATTCGTCCCATTTGCGGATCGCATAGACCGCAGCCGGACCGTTTGCAGCACCACCGCGCGACACCGAGGCGCCGACCGGGTTACAGGTGCCCGCTTCCATGCGGATGCCCCATTCGTCAACCGGAATACCGTTCGGCTCGCCCTTGTCACCAGCACCGGCCATCGAAAGCCAGGCGTCGGTCATGCGCCAGCCAAGGTCGGGCGCGCGCTTGCCGTAATCCATGTGGCCGTAGATCGCCACGCCGTCGACTTCTTTCACGTCATTGGTGAAGAACTCGGCGATGTCTTCATAGGCCGACCAGTTGACCGGAACGCCCAGATCATAGCCGTATTTCTCTTTGAACGCGGCCTTGTTGGCCTCGTCATCGAACCAGTCCTTGCGGAACCAGTAAAGGTTCGCAAACTGCTGGTCGGGCAGCTGATACAGCTTGCCGTCCGGCCCGGTGGTGAACTGAATGCCCATGAAGTCATCCAGATCGATTGTCGGCGAGGTTGTCGCCGCCCAGTCGCCGCCCATCATGTCGGTCAGCGGATAGGCCAGTTGCAGACGCGAGTGGGTACCAATCAGGTCACTGTCGTTGACATAGCCGTCATACAGGTTCCGACCTGTCTGCATCTGGGTCTGAACAGCCTGGACCACTTCGCCTTCGCCAAGGATCTGGTGATTGACCTTGATGCCGGTGATTTCTTCAAACGCCTTGGTCAGAACCTCCGACTCGTAGGAATGCGTCGGAATACCTTCGGACAGGACGTTGATTTCCATGCCAGCGTAGGGCTGTGCAGCTTGGATAAACCATTGCATCTCGGCCATCTGTTCGTCTTTCGACAAGGTCGATGGCTGGAATTCGTCGTCGATCCAACGTTGTGCTGCGGCTTCGTCGGCCCAAGCGGACCCGTGCCCCGCAATGACGGCAGCCGCCGCCACTGCGGAAAGTAGATGTCTCCGCATCTGTCTCCTCCCAAAAATTATGGTTCTCCGGCGGGAACCGGATGCAGAACAGCATCAGCGATTTTTTGCGTATGTGTCAAACTAAATTTTTAGTAATTGACGTTCAGGCACTCCGGAGCCGCATGAATTGAATTTGTTTCCACCGCTGTAAATGATTGTAACTATATAATTATGTTATCGAAATTTCAAAATTTCTCCGCGAGGGAAATAGGGAACTCCACTGAGACCCATTGCAAGCAAGAGATGACAGAGGGTGCGTTGAATTGCATCCGCGTTGCGAGAGGCATGGACACTGATCCGGCACTCGTGAGAAGTCAGGCAAACCAGCTTCCCGGATCATTACTGCTGAAACTCAGTGCTCACATGGCACCAATCCGTTCCGACAAAAGGCCAGTTGTGGCAATGCGGATGTAGCACTGCCTTGCCGTTCACGGTATTCCGTGTCCATATAAAGAAAATCTCCGGAGCCGGTTCGTGAAGAAGAATACCCTCAACACCCATCGTGAGCTGGAATTGCTTGATGCCCTCAGACGTTTGGGTGGAACGGCCCGGAATTCGGATTTGGCGAATATGCTCGGCGTATCCGAAGAGACGGTGCGCCGAACGATCAAAGCCTTGTCAAAGGCGGGTACGGTCGAACGCGTTCATGGCGGAGCTTACCTTGCCGGAGTGCAGGGCGCCCCCAACTTCTTTCACCGGATATCACAAGACGCGGATGAAAAGCGTTTGATCGCCGGGCATACCGCGAAACTGGTTCGCGATCAGATGACCGTTTTCCTGGATGTGGGATCGACAACCGCCTTCGTCGCGGAAGAGCTGCGACAGGTCAGCAACCTCACGGTAGTCAGCAACTCCATCGGTGTCGTTCAGACCTTGGCCGGGGTCAACGGAAACCGTGTGCACCTTTTGGGGGGTGAGTTGCAGATCGATGAAAGGGGGACGTTTGGTCACGTCACCCACAAGCAGCTGCAACGCTATGCTTTTGACATCGTGATCCTGAGCACGGACGCGATTTCCGACAGCAAAGGGTTTCTCTACCACAGCGCGGTCGAAGCGGATCTTGCATCGGTGGTGGTCAGGTGTGCGGACCAGGTTGTCATGGCTGCAGCACATTCCAAGTTTGGTGAAAGGGCACCTTATGTGGGGCCGGATCCTCGGCTGGTGCATTCGCTGGTCACGGATGCTGTGCCAAAGGGTGGGGTGGCCAGATTCCTTGACCGTTGGGGCATCGAAATTCAGATCGCTGATGACAGCTAGGTTGCTGTTTCCAGACGCGGCCCGGATGATCTTGCTGCTTTGGGATGGAAGAAGCTAAGGAAGAGTGGCAGCCCGTAGGGGAATCGAACCCCTCTTTCCAGGTTGAAAACCTGGCGTCCTAACCGATAGACGAACGGGCCACTTGGTATCAGGTCACAAGCGCAAATGGCAGCCCGTAGGGGAATCGAACCCCTCTTTCCAGGTTGAAAACCTGGCGTCCTAACCGATAGACGAACGGGCCACGCTGGCTTGTGGAGGGCCTTTTACGGTTTCGCCGTGACCCCCGCAAGCGTAAAAACGCAGGGACGGGAAAGTTTTTTAACGCACCAAAGCCGCGTGTTAACGGGCTTCCGCCGCGTCCTCCAGCCTGAGCTGCACAGATTGGCGACCGCCCCAGGTGTTGACCTCTAGCCGACCCGCAAAATGAAAGCGTGCACCGCCGTGATTTGACAGTTTTTCGCCCATCGGCCCGTCAAAAGCACCAAAGGCAATCGCATCCAGCCCGCCGCCCATTCCATCGGTCAGCGACAGTTTCAGATGCGATTCACCGACCCGCTTGGCAAAGCGAACCTGCAGGTCAGGCAACGCATAGCGCGGGGCCGGGGCACCGGCGCCAAACGGTCCGGCCTGTTCGATCTGCTCGATCAGTTCCACGGTTGCCGCGCCGGGCATCAACGCGCCATCCAATTTCAGATCCGCAGGTCCACCCTGGCTCGCCCCTTGTCTGGCCAGCAACTCGCTCAGGCGTTCCATTGCGGGTTCCAACTGATTGCGCATGACGGTCAAACCTGCGGCCATCTTGTGGCCACCTCCTTTGACCAGCAACCCTTCGGCCGCCAGACGCTGGATCGAAGCCCCAAGATCGACGCCGGAAACCGAGCGGCCCGAACCCTTGCCCTCATCCCCGTCAAAGCCAATCACAATCGCCGGTCGATCGGCTGTCTCCTTCAGCCGAGAGGCCACGATACCAACGACACCGGGGTGCCAGCCTTCGCCTGCCGCCCAGACCAAAGGGGCGTCCAAGCCACGCGCCTCGGCTTGCTCCAGCGCGGCGGCACGTACCGTGTTTTCAATGTCACGGCGCTCGGTGTTCAAGGCATCCAGACGTTCGGACAACGCCTGCGCCTCATGCAGAGAATCGGTGCTCAGCAAGCGCGCACCCAGATCGGCCTGACCGATCCGTCCACCGGCATTCACGCGGGGCCCAAGCAGAAACCCGAGGTGATAACTGTTCGGCGCGGTATCCATGCGCGAGATATCGGACAGCGCGACAAGGCCGGGGCGCTGCCGCTGTGCCATCACTTTCAGCCCCTGTCGCACCAGGGCGCGGTTGGCCTCGATCAGTGGTGCCACATCGGCAACGGTCGCCAGGGCCACCAGATCCAGAAGGGCCATCAGGTCCGGTCCCCTTGCGCCCGCGTCACGCAGCTGCCGACCGGCCTCGACCAGCATCAGGAACACAACGCCCGCCGCGCAAAGATAACCAAGATCGCCGCTTTCATCCTGTCGATTTGGGTTCACCACTGCGACGCAATCGGGCAGCGTCTCGCCCCCCAGATGGTGGTCCAGAACGATCACATCCGCCCCCGTAGCCGCCGCAATCGGATCATGGCTGAGCGTGCCGCAATCAACACAGATGATCAGATCATGCGTAGCCGCAAGCCCCTGCATCGCGGGAACGTTGGGGCCATACCCTTCGTCGATCCGGTCCGGCACATAAAGCGTCGCCTGCACGCCCATCTGCCGCAGCCAGACCAGCAGCAACGCGGCAGAGCTGCCGCCATCGACATCGTAATCCGCAAACACCGCAATTTTTTGACGATTGCGGACGGCTTCCAGAAAGCGCGTGGCGGCAACTTCCATATCCTTGATGGCCCGCGGATCAGGCAGCAATTCCTTCAGCTTTGGGTCAAGAAAGCCGGGCGCCTCCGATACCGGCACGCCGCGCCGGGCCAGAACCTGGCAAACGGCACGGGGCAGGTCGGTTTGCTGCGCCATCATCTCGGCCGCCCGCTCAATCTCCGGGCTGGGTCCAACCCAAAGCCGTCCCGTCAGTGATTGCTCGACTCCAAGAAAACTCATTGCTCGCCTCTCATGCGCCAAGGCCGGACCCTTGCGGACCCGGCCTCTTCACCTTTTCAGAAATACTCTCGCCGAAGGCAACGGCGCAAGCCGTTACGTGTTGTCATGCGGCCATGTCGGCGTGCGGTAGGACATGCGGCGCACCGACCCGGTCTTGGACCGCATCAGCAGCGTCGTGGTTTCCACCCAGCCGGGCTCGCGCTTGATCCGGGGCAACAAAGAGCCACCGGTCACACCGGTGGCGGCAAAGATCACATCCGCCGTCACCATCTCATCGCGTGCATAAACACGGTCCAGATCGGTGATGCCTGCCTTTGCGGCCCGGCCACGTTCGTCATCGTTACGGAACAACAAGCGACCAAAGATCTGCCCACCCATACATTTCAGCGCAGCGGCGGCCAGCACACCCTCGGGCGCGCCACCCTGACCCATATACATGTCGATGCCGGTTACTTCGCTTTCAGCGCAATGCATGACACCCGCCACGTCACCATCAGTGATCAGACGGATCGCGGCACCGGTTTCGCGCACTTCGGCAATCATCGCTTCGTGGCGCGGGCGTTCCAGAATGCAGACGGTGATGTCAGCGGCTTTACATCCCTTGGCCTTGGCCAGCGCTTCGACACGCTCGCGTGGCGACATGTCCAGGTTGACGACACCTTCAGGCAGCCCCGGGCCAACCGCCAGTTTGTCCATATACACATCCGGCGCGTGCAGCATCGAGCCGCGCGGGCCCATGGCGATGACGGTCAGTGCGTTCGGCATGTCCTTGGCAGTCAGCGTGGTGCCTTCCAGCGGATCCAGTGCAATATCCACACCGGGGCCATTGCCGGTGCCAACCTCTTCGCCGATATACAGCATCGGCGCCTCATCGCGCTCGCCTTCACCGATGACAACGACACCTGCGATATCCAGCAGGTTCAGCTGTTCGCGCATTGCGTTCACAGCGGCCTGATCCGCGGCTTTCTCATCGCCCCGGCCTACCAGCGAAGCCGAGGCCAGTGCAGCCTGTTCCGCCACCCTGGCCAGCCCCAGAGACAGCAGGCGGTCATTGAAATCGGTCTTGGCAGCACTCATGTTTCTGTATCCTCTGGTCAGTATAGCCGTGTCTTCCGGCATAGCTTGCGTTTCATGCAGGCCGCAAGGTCAAACCGCTTCAATCCGCAATGCAACTGGGTCGCCTGCAACCACATCGGTTTCGCGGAAACCCTCCAATGCGACGTCCAGCGCCGTTCGGGTGGTCTTATGGGTGACGATCAGCACAGGCGCTGTGCTTTCGGCATGTGCATATTGGCGCATCCGGTCGATTGACACCCCGGCATTGCCCAGAATGGCCGCAACCTTGGCCAATGCACCAGGTTTATCCAGCAGGCCCAGCCGCAGATAATACGGCGCAGGTCGACCGGTGACGGCGGGAACTGCGGTTTCAAGCGTGGTGGCTGGGCGGCCAAAGGTCGGGATCTGCAATCCACGCGCCAGATCGCAGACATCGCCCATCACAGCGCTGGCTGTCGGACCTTCGCCTGCGCCGGGGCCGCGCAGAACAACCTGCTCAACCGCGTCGCCTTCGATCACGACCATATTGGTGCCGCCTTCCAGCTGGCCCAGTGGCGAGTCGCTGGGTACCAGGCAAGGCTGCATGCGTTGCTCCAGCCCGCGCGCGGTGCGCTGCGCCACGCCAAGCAATTTAATGCGAAAGCCCATGTCTTCGGCCTGATCAATGTCGTCCAGGCTGATCTGCTGAATACCCTCAATCTCGATCCCGTCGAAATTCGGCTTGGTCCCAAACGCAATCGAGGATAGCAGAGCCAGCTTGTGCGCAGCGTCGATACCTCCGACATCCAGATTGGGGTCGGCCTCAAGGTATCCCAATTCGGCGCATTCATCGAAAAGGGCATTGTAGCCCTGACGCTGCGATTGCATCCGGGTCAGGATGTAGTTGCACGTTCCGTTCATGACACCCATCACGCGGGTGATCTCGTTGCCCGCCAGACCTTCGGTCAGGGACTTGATCACCGGGATACCACCAGCGACAGCGGCCTCAAACCGGATCACACGACCGGCGGCCTCGGCCTTTTCAGCCAGTTCCTGCCCGTGGATGGCCAGCAACGCCTTGTTGGCGGTGACCACATCCTTGCCACTGGCCAATGCTGCTTCGACCGAGGCTTTGGCAGGACCGTTCTCGCCACCCATCAATTCGACGTAAACGTCTATGTCGTCGCGTTTTGCCAGTGCAACCGGATCGGTTTCCCAGGCATAATCCGACAGATTCACGCCACGGTCCTTGTTCGGGTCGCGCGCGGATACAGCCACGATTTCAATCGAACGGCCTGTGCGGGCCTGCAACAATTCTGCATGGCGGCGGACGATCTTGACGACACCCACGCCGACCGTTCCCAAGCCCGCAATTCCCAGCCGCAGTGCCTGTGTCATGTCGTGGGTCCTTTTCCGCTCGAATTTTTCTGGTGTCGGATGCTAGTCCAATCAGCGCTGCCTTAGCGGGTTCAGGCCAAGGGTGCAATCCGTCACCGGGGGATAGTGGGGGTGATTTATGACGCGTCAGTTGGTTTGCGCGTTTTGTAGCGCCTGCGCCTTTTGGGCTAAGGCATTGCTGCGTTGGGTCAGATCGTCTTCGACTGCTGCTGCCTGATGGATCGGGTCCACCGGTGGCCCTAAGGTTTCCTGCAACGGAATAAGGCGCGGGTAGGGGGCGGATCTGACTGCAGCCGGTTCGCTGCCTTCCAACTCGGGAATGTCCGCACAGGCGGCGCAAAATAGAATAAGGGGCAAAACAGGCAGCAGTTTCATGTCGCAGGCTTTTCGGTCTTTGTTGCCCCATCGTGATGCACGTTTTGACGACATCGTTCAAGCGGGGTTCTATATGAACATCTGTTCATATACTGTAGACCCATGGCACGCACTCAAGGCTCACATTCCGACATAACCGGCCCACGTATCCGCAAGGCCGCGCTGCACCTGTTTGCGCGCTATGGGTATGCCGCTGTCTCGATGCGGCAGATCGCAAAAGAGGTCGGCGTACAGGCAGGCGCGCTTTATAACTATACGCCCGACAAACAGAGCCTTTTGCACCGGTTGATGCGCGAACACATGCAGGACCTGCTTGAGGCGCTTGATGCAATGGGCCGTTGCGACGATGCTGAAGACGCCTTGCGCCAGTTTATCGGCTTTCACATCCGCTTCCATTTGCAGCGCCCGGACGAAGTTTTCATCGCCTATATGGAGTTGCGCAATCTTTCGCCCGAAAACTTTGCTGAAATCGAAGACTTGCGGCGCCAATACGAAAACGTGCTGGAAAGCATCCTGGATTCAGGGCAGCAGGCCGGACAATTCGCAATTTCGGACACGAAGATTGCAACGCTGGCCGTGATTGCCATGCTTAACGGCGTGATGACCTGGTACCGTTCGGGCGGTCGCCTGTCACTGGACGAAGTCGAAGAGATCTATTGGAACATGGTGCACAAGGCCGTGACGGCCTGACAGGGTCAAACCGTCACGCTGTTAGTGCGCGGGGCGAATGAACGTGCCATTGCGCAGCTCGCGAAATGCCTGTTCCAGTTCGGCCCGCGTGTTCATCACGATGGGGCCATGCCACGCGACGGGTTCGTTGATCGGAGCCCCAGAGATCAGCAGGAACCGCACACCTTGGGGGCCAGCCTGAACGGTGATTTCATCGCCCGTGCCAAAACGGACAAGCGTGCGATCCCCTGACATGTCGCGGATATTGACCTCTTGCCCGGCGATTTCCTTTTCCAACAGCACACCTGTCGGCTGCGAGGCATCGGCAAAGGCGGCCTGACCCTGAAACACATAGGCGAAGGCACGGCGGTACGTATCGATCCGGAGGGTTTTCTTCACACCTGCCGGGACAGAGATATCCAGATACTGCGGGTCAGCAGCTATCCCGTCAACGGGTCCGGTCTTACCCCAGAACTCACCTACGATCACCCGCACTGTGGTGCCATCGTCATCGGTGATTTCGGGGATGTCCTTGCTTTGAACGTCCTGATAGCGCGGGGCGGTCATCTTCTGATCCGAGGGCAGGTTGCCCCACAACTGGAAGCCGTGCATCTGGCCCGAGATGTTGCCGCTTGGCATTTCCTGATGCAAGATACCGGATCCTGCGGTCATCCATTGCACATCACCGGCGCCAAGCGTGCCGGTGTTACCCAGCGAATCCGAATGCTCGACTGAGCCGGTCAGAACGTAAGTGATCGTTTCAATTCCCCGGTGCGGGTGCCAGGGAAACCCGGCCTGGTAATCCTGCGGGCGTTCATTTCTGAAATCATCGAACAGCAGAAAAGGATCCAGTTCGGACGGATCCTGAAACCCGAATGCACGGTGAAGTTTGACACCAGCCCCTTCCATTGTGGGGATGGCTTTGCGTGTTTCCAACGTCGGTCTAAGGGACATGTTCGCCTCCGTTTCATCCGGGCAGCATGTAATCTCTGCGCCACGGCAGTCAATTCGCATGAAATAACCGGACCTGTGCGAAATTGTTTTGCGGCCAAGCCTCTGTTGTTTCCGGCGCAAAATGGCTAGATCGAAGCGGATCAGACAGGAGACATCCATGCAGGACGACGTGTTGGCAACGATTCAGGCCTCATCCCCCAGACGATGGACCGGGGTAGGGATGCTGACAACGGTTGGAATGCTGGTTACCTATGTCGCGCTGGCATCGCCACCCGCACCGGTTTGGCAGGTGTTTCTGTTTTTCGTTGGCGGTGCATCGCTTTGGCTGGCGCTTCGCGTTTGGCGCGCCACAGAAGACTGTATCGAACTGACGCGGACCGAATTGCGAACGGGGTCGGGTCAGATCATCGCAGAAGTGGCCGACATTGAAACGGTAGATCGGGGTGTGTTCGCCTTCAAACCGTCAAACGGCTTTCTGGTCCGTACGCGAAACAAGGCGGCGAACCGCTGGGCTCCGGGATTGTGGTGGCGGGTTGGTCACCGGGTTGGCGTGGGCGGCATGACATCTGCCGCCGAAGCCAAGTTCATGTCCGAAATTCTATCCGCTATTTGTGCAGACGAACGGGGTCTGGGTTAAGTTACAAGCAACTTCGTTTGTAAAGCGGGGACGGGTAAAGATGAAGTTCTCAAAGGTGATACCTGTCGCAAAATCCCAGCCCGGTCGGAACGTGGGGATGTATTCATTGGACGTTTCAACCAGAATAACGGTGTCCTGATTGGGCATTGGCGGCAGGCGGTCTTCGATTTCATCGATCCTGTTGTCATCCCATTCCTGATCAAAGCCGCGTACGGTCGACCAGCGCACATAATGGCGTTTATCGTCCTCATCGTAAACGATAAGAGAAACCCGCATTTTCACGTCTGACCGGTTATTGATCATCTTGCCCGCCAAATCGTGCAACGAGTCGATATACACATCGGTCACGGCCTGCGTTTCACGCGAAATCAGGTCGCTGATCGTATAAGCTGCCTTCAGATTGGATGCGCTTTGACGAAACCCCTCGAATGCTGTGAACGTGAACGTAATCGTCCATAACATCAGCGGAAAAATCATGAGGGCTTCTACGGTCAGAATGCCACTTTCGTCTTTCTTGAAGACTTTGAAGCGCTTCTTCAGGTTTCGGAATACAGACATGATCTTACAGTGGCTCCTGTACGAATGCTGTTGTTGCGGTCACCGCGTAGTGACCGGTAGCGTCCGGGACAAGCTTGGCAATGGCTGAGGTCTCAAGAACCGGATCTATGCGCAAACAGGCCCGCAAGATCATCAACTCGTTGGATTGCCCGCTTTTGAAATCCAGAACCGGTTTGGGATCTTCGGAACTGTCCGTGCAGGGGATGCTGTCTGAAAGCACGATACCAGCGAACGCGTCCTGCTTGACCATTTGCAGTCGCAAATTCCCTGTACAATCCTTGATTCCGGACACTTCGCAAATCCGATTTCTGATTACGTCGTGATCCCAGTTCGTACCGGTGCCCAGCCGAATATCCCTTACGATCAGGTCCACCCCACGCTCCAAAGCAGCATGCCGCATCGTGATGATGGACAGTTCGGCTCCTGCCACGAGAAGCGCCAGGAAGAAGGGTACGAGCATGATGAACTCGATTGTCGCATTGCCTGCCTCGGATTGTCGAAATAGGCGGAGCATCGACAGCTTTCTGCTGATCATTGGGTTAGCCTCAGCTTGCGGATCGACGATGCGATGGATTCAAAGGCTTTCTCAAGGTTCAGGCCACTTACGTCATAGACGTGGCTGTCAGAGCTGGCACAGTCTTTGAGGGTCCTGTACCCGCTTCTGGGCGCCTCGAACGCGATACCGTAAACGATGATGCCCTGATCCTTGGCCGCATCACAAATGTGCTTGGTGCGCTGGTTCTTGGCCGACGTTTCAACTTTCGCGTAGGCCTTTGAATACCATTCCGCCCAACCGCTGGACTGCCAGTAATAGTTGTACCGTGCGTTCCATGCCAATGATACTCGGTTAAACAGTTCAGGATATGACAACCGAACGGCTGTTCCAGGTTCTTCGTTCAGCTGCGTCTCAGGTTCCGGGTTTCCGTAGGGATGATCCGCCCAAACGTCTTGCTGAGGCCAGAAAAAATTCGGACGACCCTGAGAATGGTACACGGTGTATTCATCAGCTTCCGGGTTGTACCAAACGTCTGACATACCTTCGCGCAGCGATGGGTTAAGCATGTATTGATCGGTGTTCTGACCATCGGTCATAACAATGGCGATCTTCAGAACGTCGGTGCCATAGTCCGAGGGACGGACCGAGAATTTTGATGGCACAATTGTTGTACCTGCATAGGATGGATCCTGTTCCAGCGACAGGTCGCGAACAATTCCGCGCATGCTCGGGTCCAGCAGGGCAGTTCCCCACTTCATCCCAATATCGATCGACGTGTTCCCACCGGGGGTGAGGGACGCAATCTGAGCAAGCAGTTTGTTCATATTGTCGGTGACAGGGGTGATTGCACTTCCTGCGCGGACCGGACAAACGGGCAGGTCGATTGACCCTTCAGAATAGGTGAAAGGATCGAAATGGGCGGTGCGCTCCAACGTGTCATCGCGTTCCAGATCAGAATCGCTGTACTGTTCCGGAATGAAGTTTACGCAGTGCGAATAGCTGTGCTCCTGCGTGACATTTGTGAACTTGTCCAGGATTGGCGCACCCGCGTTGACCTGCGTTGCATAAGGAACAATCGAGATTGAAATCTGTGTTTCGTCAGGTTTGTCCAGCATGAGCCTTACAAATTCCGACGCAGCTTCTCTCAACACTGCGATTTTTGTTTTCGATGGTGTGGCAGACGAGCGCGACATAGAGCCGGAAATGTCGAGAACCAACGAGATTTCTACAGCGCCAATGGATTCTTCAGCCGCACTGCTGGCAACAAGGCCCAGTTCAGTGACTTTGCCGAACCTCAGATAGCGGGTCGGAACAACCGCTTCGGCTGTAGCACTTACTTTTTTAGAGCCGAACCCTTCAACAACCGTCGTAATGGCGTTCAGATTGCCCAGCCCGGCCTTGTCCATGTAAGAATCGACAACCGCCTTGGCAGGAAGATCCTGGTCAAGGTCAGCGGCAGCAAGCACAGCGCGGTCCAGGGTGGATTGCAGGCTGGCGCGGTCACGCTCATACTTCATGACATCCATGGCCATGCCGGTAATTGCCAGCATCAGGACCACCATGAACAATACGAAGATAGTGAAGACGCCATCTTCGTTCCGAGCGAACTGCTCTAACTTGAACGTTTTGCGCTTCGGTTTCGAGCCGTCGTTACAAAGCAAGGAATTTAGCATTCTGGTTACTCCGCCTCACACGTCGAATTCGTGCGTCAAAGAAAAAGAGATTTGGGACAAAGTTAATTTTCAAACGTGGCGTGAATTGGGCGAAAAAGGCTTGGTTTTGGCCTTTTTACGTGCCGAAGGGGTATAATTTGGACCGTTTCAGGTGATCTGTCGATGAAATGAAAACAATTCGTTAAGGAGTTGGCCGATCTGAGCGACTCACCCTAGGGCAACTAAGCGTGCGTTCATAAAATGATTAAAAAAAGTGCATTGTTTGATTGCAGCAGGCCGCCAGTGGTGCGACAAAACGTCGTGACGCATCGTCATGTACCGCTACGGAGGATTTTATGACCGGCATCAAAGAACCCAGCTTTCGTGAAAGTGTTGACCTGATGTTCAACAGGGCAGCCGCCCTTATGGAGCTGCCGCCGGGGTTGGAGCAAAAGATCCGTGTCTGCAACGCAACCTACACAGTTCGATTTGGCGTGCGGCTGCGTGGTGAAATCCATACCTTCACTGGTTACAGGTCTGTCCACTCGGAGCATATGGAACCGGTCAAGGGCGGTATTCGATATGCCACTGCGGTTAACCAGGACGAAGTCGAAGCTCTGGCTGCGCTGATGACGTATAAGTGCGCACTTGTCGAAACACCGTTTGGTGGCTCCAAGGGTGGGCTTTGCATTGATCCACGAGAATATGAAGAGCATGAGCTGGAACAGATCACGCGGCGCTTTGCGTATGAGCTTGCAAAGCGAGACCTGATAAACCCATCGCAAAACGTGCCTGCGCCCGATATGGGCACTGGGGAGCGTGAAATGGCTTGGATGGCTGACCAATACGCGCGGATGAACACAACGGACATCAATGCGCGCGCCTGTGTGACAGGAAAGCCGCTGAATGCCGGTGGTATCGCGGGGCGGGTCGAAGCGACTGGGCGCGGTGTTCAATACGCGTTGCGCGAGTTTTTCCGCCACCCTGAAGACATCCAGAAAGCAGGCTTGTCAGGTAAACTGGATGGTAAGCGCATTATCGTGCAGGGGCTTGGTAATGTAGGTTATCACGCTGCAAAGTTCCTCAGCGAGGAAGATGGCGCGCGCATCACCGGAATCATCGAATGGGATGGTGCGCTATTTAATCCCGACGGGATTGACGTCGAAGCCGTGCGTCAGTGGATTGTCAAACATGGCGGCGTAAAAGACTATCCCGACGCGACCCATTCCGCTGAAGGCGCGGCAGTGCTGGAGGCTGAATGCGACATTCTGATCCCGGCGGCTTTGGAAGGTGTCATCAACCTGTCGAACGCCGATCGGATCAAGGCACCGCTGATTATCGAAGCTGCCAATGGTCCGGTAACCGCTGGCGCGGATGAAGTCCTGCGTAAGAAGGGCACAGTGATCATCCCCGACATGTATGCCAACGCAGGCGGTGTGACAGTATCCTATTTCGAATGGGTCAAGAACCTTAGCCATATCCGCTTTGGCCGGATGCAGCGTCGTCAGGAAGAGTCGCGTCACGAACTGATCGTCAGCGAGCTGGAACGGCTGGACCGGTACCTGGGCGATGCATGGTCTATGTCGCCGGACTTTAAGGCCAAGTACCTCAAAGGCGCGGATGAGCTTGAGCTGGTGCGCTCGGGTCTCGATGACACAATGCGCATTGCTTATCAGTCGATGCGTGAGGTTTGGCACAGCCGTGATGATGTCGAGGACCTGCGCACGGCGGCTTATATCGTGGCGATTGACCGTGTTGCGAAAAGCTACCGCGCCAAAGGTCTCTGAATCAGACAGGCGGGGTGATCAATTCGCCCCGCCTGCATCGGCTGCGGCTTGAATGTCCATGACAGCCCGTTAGGTTGACGGGCAATCTACGTCAAAGAAACGAATCTCCGGAGAATTCCATGTTGCGTATCGCTTTTGTTGCGGCTCTGTTGGCCACCCCTTTGGCCGCTCAGGAAACCAAGGAACAAAGCTGCAAGTACCAAGCTGATGTGGTGGCTGCGGTTCAAAAGGCGCGACTGGACCGTGTAAAAGAACGTGACGTTGTACAAGCGGTGGCGGATAGCGGCCCGACATGGCCCGAAAACTACAATGCTGCAATCCCGCTGATCACACCTTGGGTTTATGAGCAAAAGATGCGGGACGTGCGCAAGAAAGACCTGGGCGCGGCGTGGCTTGAACTGTGCCTGCAACAATAATCCACAACTCGGACATTTCCTTGTGGACAACCGCGCGCCTTCCTCTTGGCGCGCGTTTTCATTTCTGGCAGGTTTAGCAGATGTCATTGCCCCCCGGATTTCTGGACGAATTGCGCACGCGGCTCAGCCTGTCTCAGGTTGTCGGGCGCAAAGTCATGTGGGACCAGCGCAAGTCCAATCAGGGCAAAGGGGACATGTGGGCGCCTTGCCCGTTCCATCATGAAAAGACGGCCTCGTTCCACGTGGATGATCAGAAGGGGTTTTATTACTGCTTTGGCTGTCACGCCAAAGGCGACGCGATCAGTTTTGTGAAAGAGACCGAGAATGTCTCGTTCATCGAAGCAGTCGAGATTCTGGCCCGCGAAGCCGGGATGCCGATGCCTGCGCGCGATCCGAAGGCGCAGGAAAAACAGGACCACCGCACACAGCTGGCTGAAGTGATGGAGCAGGCAGCGCAGTTCTTCCGCCTGCAGCTCAAGACCGGGGCAGGAGCCGCCGCACGAGACTACCTCACGCGCCGCGGGTTGAACGCGCAAGCGCTGGACCGGTGGGAGATTGGATTTGCCCCGGACGATTGGCAGGCGCTGTGGGACCATCTGCGCGGCAAGAACGTGGCCGAGGACCTGATCCTTGGGGCCGGGCTGGCCAAGCCGTCAAACAAGGGCAAAAAGCCTTATGACACCTTCCGCAACCGCATCATGTACCCGATCCGCGACCCGCGCGGACGTTGCATCGCGTTTGGCGGGCGGGCGATGGACCCCAATGACAACGCGAAATACCTGAACTCGCCCGAGACCGAGCTGTTCGACAAAGGGCGCAGTCTTTACAATCAAGGCCCGGCTCGACAGGCGGCAGGTAAGGGGCAGCCGCTGATCGTGGCCGAAGGTTATATGGATGTGATCGCGCTGGCCGAAGCAGGCTTTGGCGCGTCGGTTGCCCCATTGGGTACCGCCATAACCGAACATCAGCTGCAACTGCTCTGGCGGATATCGGACGAGCCGATCATTGCGCTGGACGGCGACACAGCAGGTCTGCGCGCTGCGATGCGGGTGGTTGATCTGGCTTTGCCGATGCTCGAAGCTGGAAAGTCGCTGCGGTTTGCCCTGATGCCCGAGGGCAAAGACCCCGACGACCTGCTGCGCGCCGAAGGGGCAGGCGCTGTGAAGGCCGTGCTGGATGGTGCCATTCCGATGGTCAAGCTGCTGTGGCAGCGCGAGACCGACGGCAAGGTGTTCGACAGTCCTGAACGCAAGGCGGCTTTGGACAAGTCCCTGCGCGAGAAAATCAAGCTGATCCGCGACCCATCGATACGGGCGCATTATGGGCAAGAAATCAAGGACCTGCGCTGGCAGTTGTTCCGTCCGCAACGGCAGCCGCAATCCCGGCAATGGCAACCGCGCGGCAAATGGGTGCCGCCAAAACAACCCGCCACGCCCGGCGCGCGGTCCTCGTTTCTGGCCTCGTCCGAGAATGCCGAGATTCAACTGCGCGAAGCGGCCATTCTGGCTATTGCCGCGCTTAACCCCCAAGTCGTCGTGCAGTTCGAACACCAACTGGAAGAGATGGAATGCCGCGATGTTGATCACGCCGCATTGCGAACTGCAATTCTGCGCCACGCGATCGATGACCCGGACAATCTGAAGGACCACATTGCCGAAACTTTAGGGCCTGAGGCCCTTGAAAACCTGCTGGCCCTTCGCCATGTCGCCGTAATCCCCTGTGTGTTCAAACCAGGCGACGTCGAAAAGGCCGAGATGACACTGGCCGAAGAACTCGCGAAAATCAAAGCGCTCCGGGGGTTGGATGCTGAGATTGCCGAAGCCGCAGAGGAGTTGTCCGATCTGGCCGATGAGGCGCTGACATATCGGCTGGCGCAAGCGGCAGAAGAACGCAATCGGACAAGCCGAAGCCAGAATGAGGACAAGGCCATATTCGACATCGCCGACAACGGGGCGCGAATCAACCGCGACGAGAAAGACGCGTTCGAGGCGATTATGTCCGGCATCAAATTCGAGCGGAAACGCCGGTAAAATGGTGTTTTCGTAAGGCACTGGAAAAGAAAAACAGGTAAACGGGTGGTCGAATCACTTCTACGCGCTAATGATTCGGTTCAAACGAATCACCCATCCCTGCAGGAGCATTGAATGGCCGCCAAAGATACGACCGAAGATAGCAAATCCGACGAGCAGGAACAGGAAATCTCGCTGGACATGAGCCAGGCCAACGTCAAGAAGATGATCGCCGAGGCCCGCGAGAAAGGTTACATCACCTACGATCAGCTCAATCAGGTATTGCCGCCTGATCAGGTCAGTTCGGAACAGATCGAAGACGTTATGTCGATGCTGTCCGAGATGGGCATCAACATCATCGAAGATGAAGAGGCCGAAGAGGAAGAGAACAAAGGCTCGACCGATTTGACAACCACAGAAAGCAACCGTGAGGTTGCGTTGGCAGGGGCCGCCACCGAAAAGCTGGACCGCACCGACGACCCTGTTCGCATGTATCTGCGCGAGATGGGTTCGGTTGAACTGCTCAGCCGTGAGGGCGAGATTGCCATCGCCAAGCGGATTGAAGCAGGGCGCAACACCATGATCGCAGGCCTGTGCGAAAGCCCGTTGACCTTCCAAGCGATCACCATCTGGCACGATGAATTGTTGTCCGAAGACATTCTGCTGCGGGATGTCATCGATCTGGAAACCACGTTCGGCAACCAGCTGGACGAAGACGGCGACGCGCCAGTCGTTGATGCGTCTGCCGTGCAGGCTGCAAAACCTGCAAGAGAGGCCGGGCCGGAACTGGATGCGGATGGCAACCCGATCACCAGCGACGACGATGATGACGAAGACGATCAGGTCAATATGTCGCTGGCTGCGATGGAAGCGGCATTGAAGGATCAGGTTCTGACCACGCTGGAGCGGATCTCAACCGATTTCGCGATGCTGTCCGAAATGCAGGACAGCCGCATTTCGGCCACCTTGAACGAGGATGGCACGTTCAGCGAAAAAGACGAAGAGACCTATCAGAAGTTGCGGGCCGAGATTGTGCAACTGGTGAATGGTCTTCACCTGCACAACAACCGGATCGAAGCGCTGATCGACCAACTTTACGGTATCAACCGTCGCGTCATGTCGCTGGACAGTTCGATGGTGAAGCTGGCCGATCAGGCACGGATCAACCGTCGCGAGTTCATCGACGAATACCGCGGGCGTGAACTGGACCCCAACTGGCTGGCCGAAATGGCGGAAAAGCCGGGCCGGGGCTGGCAGATGTTCATCGAACGCTCGACCGCGAAGGTCGAAGAGCTGCGCAACGACATGGCTCAGGTCGGCCAATATGTGGGTCTGGACATCAGCGAATTCCGCCGCATCGTTCAGCAGGTCCAGAAGGGCGAAAAAGAGGCGCGGCAGGCCAAGAAGGAAATGGTCGAAGCCAACCTGCGTCTGGTGATTTCGATCGCCAAGAAGTACACGAACCGCGGCCTGCAATTCCTTGATCTTATTCAGGAAGGTAATATCGGCCTGATGAAGGCGGTAGACAAGTTCGAATACCGCCGCGGCTATAAGTTCTCGACCTATGCAACGTGGTGGATTCGTCAGGCTATCACGCGTTCAATCGCGGATCAGGCGCGCACGATCCGTATTCCGGTTCATATGATCGAAACGATCAACAAGCTGGTCCGGACCGGTCGCCAGATGTTGCACGAGATCGGCCGCGAACCGACACCTGAGGAACTGGCCGAAAAGCTGCAAATGCCGCTTGAGAAGGTTCGCAAGGTGATGAAAATCGCCAAAGAGCCGATTTCGCTGGAAACTCCGATTGGTGACGAAGAAGACAGCCAGCTGGGTGATTTCATCGAGGATAAGAATGCCGTGCTGCCTCTGGACAGCGCCATTCAGGAGAACCTCAAGGAAACCACCACACGGGTCTTGGCCTCGCTCACCCCGCGTGAAGAACGTGTGCTGCGGATGCGTTTCGGCATCGGTATGAACACCGACCACACGCTTGAAGAGGTGGGTCAGCAGTTCAGCGTGACCCGCGAACGTATCCGCCAGATCGAAGCGAAGGCGCTGCGGAAGCTGAAGCACCCCAGCCGATCCCGAAAACTTCGGTCCTTCCTGGATCAGTAAGTATCAAGGCGCCTCTCCCGAGGCGCCTTTTTTTATTCCGGACACTCTTCACGATGGCCTGTTCTCCCATCACATTGGCGGGAACGCACAAGGGCTGGACCTTCTGTCCTTCTATATCCGTTCTGTCCACTCATGGGACGGGCCGGGGCGAGGTTTTTCAAGCTGATGACCCCCGGTCTCACGTCCGTATCGGGTGTTCTGTTCGCGTCTTGAACGCGCTGGGCGGCTGGCCTGTCCAACGTTTGAAAGCGGTCGAAAATGCGGCCTGATCCGCATAGCCCAGCGAATAGGCGATTTCGGACAAGGGCATTTCATTCTTGATAAAGGTCTGCGCCAGGTCGCACCGCAGATCGTCGACAACATCGCGATAGCTGGTGCCTTCGTCCCTGAGGCGCCTGCTGAAGGTTCTAAGGCTCATCCCCAGATCAGCCGCGAGGCTTTCGGCCTGCGGGATTGCGCCGGGCAGGGATCGGGTAACCAGCCCTTCGACCTTGGCACGGGTCAGATGTTTGGGCGCGCCTCTCTCAGAAAGCAGGCGATCTGCATATTCCAGCAAGTGCTCTCTGAGTTGGGGGTCATAAGTCGGTACAGGCAGGTCCAGCGCTGAAAGAGGCAGGATAATCTCGAGGTTCTCAGCCCCAAAGGTCACGGGAAAACCGGCAAGCTTTTCAAATCTTCGGGCGTGGTCACCGACCCTGTGCTGAAACCGAATTTCTATCGGATAGAGATTGACTTGCGTCAGGTTCCGCATTCTGGCCAGGGCAGCAAATATCAGGAATTCGGTGCGTCTGTGATACCGCGCAAATCCGGGGTCTTTCCACTCGGCTTCCAAGGTCGCAAAGTTACCCGCGACGCGCAGGTTAAGCGCGATGGCAGGGTCGATGATACCGTGAAAGCGCGAGAGGTTCTCCATCACCTGTTTCAGGTCGCGGGAATACTTGCTGATATAGGCGGTCACGGTCGAGGCTGATGTAACCTCAAGACCCGTGCGGGCCGCAAACGTTATGTCATGGGTGGCGTCACATGCATAACGGATAAACAAAGCCTCGCTTTGTACGCTGTAGGTTGAAACCGGCGGCGCGATATCCTGAGGGCGCAGCCCTGCCATTTTCAGGACATCGCAGGACATGTCGCCATTACCGGAATGGCGGTCCAGTGCCTGAATAAACAAATGAAGACGGCCGATATCGACATCCATCGCGAAACAGTACCTCAAATTTTCAAATACATAGGCAGACTATCAGAGAATTTTCTTTCATGATCGACGGTGCTGACAAGTGGGTTCTTCGCTAAAACAAGCCATCTCTGGCGGTATCTCGAAAATTTTTGACCAATATGGACAAGCGTCGCCACGTGTAACGAACCACTTCAGCAGTGTTGCCGGGTCCAGACCTTTATGGGGATGAGGTCAGAGCCTCGGGGAAATCACCAGCCTCTGGTCAAGGCTCCCCGGCACGCCCCCACACCTTTCGTACATGTCGCATTGCTTCGCTCAGGTGGTTTTGTCAGGCTGGCTTTAAGTCAATAATTCCGGTGTAAAACCTTGCAAGATAATTTCATTAATACAGGGGTTTATGACCAAAACCTAATTGTGTTTGACGGTGAATGCGTGCTGTGTTCGGGGTTTTTCCAATTTATGCTGAAACGTGACCGGCGCCATGTTTTCCAATTTGCAACGGCGCAATCCCCGCTTGGGCAAAAACTATATCGTGATCTCGGCCTTCCCACACAGGATTTTCAAACAAATCTGGTCGTTGTGGATGGCGCTGTTTTTCAGCATCTGGATGCGTTTGCAGCGGCGATGCAACAGTTGCGCGGCCCGTGGTCGCTGTTCTCAATGTGCCGGTTTCTGCCTCGGCTTATCAAGGATCCCGCCTATCGCCTGATCGCACGAAACAGATACGCGTTCTTCGGGCGTTCCGAGACATGTCTGGTTCCCGGTCCCGATATCAGGGTTCGTTTTGCCGAAAACGGGTACTAGCGATGGGCGATCCCTTTCTTAAGGCGATAGGATCGACCGAAAGGTTGCCAAAGGCGGTTCGAGATCTGCACATGAGCGAGGGCTGCTTTGCAGGATGCTGCGACATCGAACGTGGCAAAGGGATATGGGTTGCCCTTGTAACACGTCTGGCAGGGTTTCCGCAAAACGGCAAAGACATCCCCGTTTCCCTGCAGATTGATTCAAATGGCGAAATCTGGTCATGGGACCGGAAATTCGCGGGCCACAAAACCCGATCAACTCTGAAATATGATACGAAAAGAGAGTGTGTTCGGGAATCTTTCGGCGCGGTCTCGATTTGGTTGCAGCCCATTTGGCAGGAAAACGGGATGCATATCAAAATTCTCCGCCTGACCGTGTTTGGCATCCCGATGCCATCTTTTTCCTTGCCGCGTTCAAGAACGCACGAATGGCAGGACAAAGCGGGGCGCTTTCGGTTTGATGTGTCTGCGGACGCGCCGGGACTGGGGTTGTTGATCAGGTACCAAGGATGGCTCACGCCGGTTCACGCAACGCATGAGACGGATTAAACAGAACGTGAGCGACCCTGTGCCGACGAAGCTTATGGCCTAACCTTTTTGAGACACACAATCAGGGAAGAAATGACAATGAAACATACACGGACATTTGCCGCGATTGCCGCCCTGGCGTTCAGCATTCCAATGACGGCTGACGCGGCACCGCACGGGTACCGGACCGAGCCGATAAACGCCACCGATTTCGAAGTTATTCCGCGCGGCGACCAGCGTACCGAAGGATACTGGTGCGCGGCAGCGGATTATGCACGGCGTACATTGGGCGCGGGCTGGCGCGATCGGATCTACGTGTTGCGCGGGTATGGGCCAAGCGTCACCACCGGTCGTAAAACGGCGGTTCAGTTCTCGACCAAGCCGCCCCAGAATGTGGGTGCACAGCCAAGCAGCTTTGTTACAATCGGTTTTCAACCTGGCACCAGCATGTCTGTACAAGGCGCGAATGCCAGGTGTAACTATCGACCGTTCTATAACGACTGACAAAACGGCGAGACACCGCGAATGCAGACTGAATTTGTAATCCGGACCCAAGGATCAGGTCTTTACGAATTCACGTCCGAGGTGACGCAGTGGCTGGGGCAGGTGGCGACGGATGGCTTACTGACGCTTTTTGTTCGCCACACCTCCTGTTCATTGCTTGTTCAGGAAAACGCAGACCCCGAAGTTCAAACTGATCTTCGGGCGTTTTTCGAAAGGCTGGTGCCGCCGTCCAATCACCCGGCAATGTCGTATCTTCGGCATACTTATGAAGGCCCCGACGACATGCCAGCGCATATAAAGGCTGCGCTGTTGCCGGTATCCTTGTCGATACCTGTGGTGCAGGGTCGCCCATGCCTTGGAACATGGCAGGGAATATATCTGTTTGAACACCGCACGGCACCACACCAGAGACGGATTGCAGCGCACCTTGTCTGACCCTTTATCTAGCGGTTGAAATTTCCGACTACCCAAACTCTAGTTGCTGCCCTATAGTTGTGGATAAGTAAGTCGCAGCGCTTACAAAAAGAGGCGGAACAAGGGACGAGGAGACGGCGGATGCGCTGCCCGTTTTGCGGAAATATCGATACTCAGGTAAAAGATTCACGTCCGGCAGAGGACCACGTGGCAATCCGCCGACGCCGGTTCTGCCCGGCCTGTGGCGGGCGGTTCACGACCTATGAGCGTGTGCAGCTGCGTGATTTGGTTGTCATAAAGACCAATGGTAAGCGCGAGGATTTCGACCGCGACAAACTGGAACGTTCGATCCGCATCTCGATGCAGAAACGGCCAGTTGATCCCGAGCGGATCGATCAGATGATTTCGGGTATCGTGCGTCGGCTGGAAAGCATGGGCGACACGGATATCCCGTCCCACAAGATCGGTGAGATCGTTATGGAAGCTCTGGCGCGGATCGATACCGTCGCGTATGTTCGCTTTGCGAGTGTGTACAAGAATTTCCAGGCGGCCGATGATTTTGAGGAGTTTGTCCACGAACTGCGCCCGCCGCAGCCACCGACGGACGAGTGAGCGAAAAAGATAAGCGTTTCATGGCGCTGGCCCTGTCACTGGGGCGGCGCGGTCAGGGGATGTGCTGGCCAAACCCTGCGGTGGGGTGTGTTATCGTGCGCAAAGGCCGGATTGTCGGGCGCGGTTGGACCCAGCCGGGCGGCCGCCCCCATGCCGAAACCGAGGCTTTGGCGCAAGCCGGGCAGGCCGCACATGGCGCGACCGCCTATGTGACTTTGGAACCCTGCGCCCACCACGGCAAAACACCCCCCTGTGCCGAGGCTTTGATTGCTGCGGGTGTCGCCCGTGTCGTGGCAGCCGTGGAAGACAGCGATCCGCGTGTCGCGGGGCAGGGCTTTGCCAAGTTGCGCGAGGCCGGAATTAAGGTCGTAACCGGTGTCCTCGCAGAGCAGGCGGAACGTGATCTGGCGGGCTTCTTTCTGAAGACCGAACAGGGCCGACCTTTCGTGACCCTCAAGCTGGCCAGCAGTTTTGACGGGAGGATCGCAACCTCGACCGGGCACAGCCAATGGATTACCGGGCCACAGGCGCGCCGCGTTGTCCATGCCATGCGTGCGCGACACGACGCGGTGATGGTCGGAGCGGGTACAGCGCGGGCTGACGATCCCTCACTGACAGTTCGGGATCTTGGCATTGATCATCAGCCCGTGCGCGTTGTGGTTTCGCGCCATATGGATATATCCCTGATGGGGCATTTGGCCCGCACGGCATCAAAGACACCTGTGTGGCTCTGCCATGCGCATCACCCGGATGCCGAGCGCGCGAAAGCCTGGGAAGGATTGGGCGCAAAGCTGATCCCCTGTGCGTTGAAAGATCATCAGGTTGACGCGGTCGATCTGCTCCAACAGTTGGGGCAAGCCGGTCTGACCAGCGTCTTCTGCGAAGGTGGGGCGGCGCTGGCAGCGTCGCTGCTGGCCGAGGATCTGGTGGATGAACTGGTCGGATTTACCGCTGGATTGACCATCGGAGCCGAAGGTCTGGCTGCCGTGGGAACATTGGCTTTAACGACACTGGACGCCGCGCCACGGTTCGAACTGGTTGAAGCGAAAGTGGTGGGTGGGGATATCCTGCACCGTTGGCGCAGGGCGTCGGACTAGGTTTAGCGCCACAAGTGCGCATGTGTCGCAAACGCGCCCTGAAGTTTTGACAGAACTCGATTGAACGGACCGGTCGGAGCACAAGTGCCCTGCGCCAGACGTTCAACTGCAACCTCGACCGGGCAGGGTTGCCCCGTGACCGGGTCGAAATAACGAGGGTAATCAATCAGGGTGGCATGGACGAGGCCCATCAACGTTGGTCGTGCGCCACGCCGGGCGGGAACAACCCCCAGATCCGTGGTCAGCCCCCAACCCGCATAAAAGGGCGCGCCCAGAGTTGTAACCTTCACGCCGCGCAGCAAAGCCTCGAACCCCAGAAGCGATGTCATGGTCCATACTTCCTGCACGTGCGGCAACAATGACGCGGGGTCTGTTTGGGTTAAAACAATGTCTGCAATCGCCTCGGCATCGATCCTGCCTTCGCGCAGACCCGCTTCGACATCGGGGTGGGGTTTGTAAATCAGGATCGCGTCGGGATTGGCATCGCGCACAGTTTTCAGCAGGTCCAGATTGTTGCGGACCGCGCTGGTACCCAACAGGATCGAGGCGTCGTCCTCGACCTGTCCGGGCACAAGAATACGATGGCCTTCGGGCAGGGGGCTGGTCGGATTGCCGGTATTGTATTTGCTCAGGCCTTCGGCCAAAAGGTTTTCGACAAGACGTTCCGCGCGCAGGTCCTGATCCGGCCTCAACGTTTCACGCAAAGTGATCAGCTCTTCCAACTGGCTGGGTTTTGTCGGGTCGTAGTAGATACCGATCTCGTCTGTCACCAGCGACAATGGCGGGACCAGTGCCGCCCCAAGCCCGCGTGAACGCAGGAACCCGTCTTCGACCCGAACCGCCCCTTCGGTGTTCCTTGCCTGGCTGGCCCATACCATGTGGGGGCGGTCCGGTGTGCCGGGTTGAGATGCCGTAAAGCGCAGCTTTCCATGTTGCCCGAAAAACTGTTGCAGATGCCTGCGTTTCCACAAGCGCATCCCGGATGCCGTCCAGCCGTTCTTGTCCTGTCGCCAGGCGCGGGTATTTGCCTCTAACGTGTCCAGTACCGTTTCCAGCTCGCACAGCTGATCGCGATAGGGGTCATACCAAGTCGGGTACAGCAGCATGGCGGCCGCGAACAATTGCGCCCGTGTCAGGCTGCGCTGGCGGCGCGGAACGGGTCTGTCATCCTGCGTCAGGCCCCATCCGGCATAGAAAGGTTGGCCGAACACACGCGGTTTGTGGCCTGCCAGAATTGCCTCAAACCCCAGTTGTGAGGACACGGTGTAGACAGCAACAGCCCCTTCAAGCAACGGCCATGGGCTGATCGGGTCGCTGAACCGCGTTATCCGGTCTGACAGGTCCTGATCGGTAAAATGCCCCTGACGGTGACCCGCCAGTGTTTCAGGATGCGTCTTGATCAGGATGCGCGCGCCGGGGTTTTCCTCCTGCGCCAAGACAAGCATTTCAAGAAACCGGGCGCGGTCCGCTCCGCTTGCTGTTACCGACGCATCGCCGACCGTCTGATCAATCACCAGAACATAGCCCGGATCGGGTGGTTCAAGATCGAGATCGAAGGCGGAATACTTGCTGAGGTTAAGCTCTCTGATCCGCGTGATCGCGGCGCGGGCCCGGTTCAGCAGGGCCGTGTCATCCAGAGGGTGCGTGGCCAGCATTGTTTCAAGTTCAGACGGCGTGGCGGCATCGAATTGCAGGCCGGAACGATCCAGCAACAGCCCCGAAGGGGGCTCGCCATTCCGGCCCGGGTGCAGAGATCTGAGAAAGGCGTCCTCGACCCGCAGAATCGGGGCAGCGTGTTTTTCAGCAATCTTAAGACCGCGATGTGCTGTCGGGCTGTTGCCCCAGACGCCTACGCAATCGCCTTCTTTCGGAAATCCCAGTCGAATGTCGTAACCCGAAAGCGACAGAATTCGTCTCAGACGTTTCTGGGTCAGAAAGCCGCCGTTATAAACAAACAGCCGATTTTGCCCGCTCCCGGCTGACGTGTCGGGATCGGGCCGCATGCATCAATTGCCGGTTAGCGTGGCAACGTTTGCAACGGGAGTCAGACCGCCTGCGATAAGTGAGATCGACTTGCTCCACTGCGCATAGGGCGCTTCGGTCACGTAGATTGTATCATCATCCCGGATCACGAAATCGCGTGCAATGAACAGGCCGTTGGGGGCTGTCAGGTTCAGCAGGTAGATCATGCGCTGATCCCCTTTGAGGTCGGCGCGTCCGGTGATACTGCGGGCGACATCCTGACGTTCCTTGCGCAGAATGAATATTCCCGTTGGATCCGAGGAAAGCGTCAGCAGACCACCGACCTGCGCCAAGGCTTCCAGTGCCGACAGATCCTGACTTTCAAATGCCACGCGCGACTGGCCCCCGGTTGCGCCAAGGGCGATATACGATCTGCTGTCCTCTTCCACCAGAATGCGGTCGCCACCGCGCAGGGCGACGTCCAGCTTGGGGTTGCGGAACAGGTCCTCGTACCAAACGGTACCCTTCTGATCGCCCCGGATCAGGGTCACCAGCGCGATGTCCGACGCGACCGAGACCCCGCCCGCCTGGGACAACATACCAAGCAGCGATCGGGTTGGCCGTTCAATCGGATAAATGCCCGGTGCGGCGACCGTGCCCGTCAGCGAGACGGTGGACCCGTCACCCGCGACGCGCCGTACTTCGACCTGCGGGTCCGGCGTTTGTTCCTGAAGCTTGTCTGTGATCAGAACGCGCAGCTGTTCCGGCGTGTTTCCCGCGGCCCGAATCCGGCCTGCATAGGGGACAAAGATAAATCCGTCACTATCAACCTGAACCTCGTTCAACGCGGTCGCAAGACCGGTTTCGCCTGACAGCAAGCCATCGTCGACGTTTTCCCAGATGGTCAGCCCCAGCACGTCACCAGGGCGGACGGTATCTGCGGTCAATGTCTGGGCACTGCTGAAGGAGGACGAAAAGCCGTACTGAGGAATGGCGGACGTCGCGCGTGTGACATTGTCGTCAACTTCAACGACATATGCGTTGCCCCCGTTTTGAACTGAACCGGCCAGAATTTCGGATTTGTTCGGTCCGGATTTTGGTAGCTGGCACGCAGCCAGCAGACCAATTGCAGCCACAAGGGACACACCCCGCATCCATCGCCTAGGAGAGACTTTCACCGCCCGATATCCTCAGTCTTTTGTAGTTGCGTGCAGACTAGCTGGTAAGTTGCTTAACTTCCAGTCACACACCACCCGTTTCATTCGACGACTTTCAACTGTGTCGTTCGCGCCTCGTTCGTATTCAGGACCGATTGGTAAGGATCGTTGGTGTCCAAAAGCATATCCACGGCGCGGCGCAGCAGCTGTCGGCGCCCTCGTCTTGAATAGAACCCGCCGGGTACCTGACTGGTTTCCAGAAGAAACTGCCGATAACAGCGATAGGCTTCGGCATCCGGGTGGCAGGGATCGGCGAAAAACGCTGCGATCGGCTGCTGTGAGACGAAATCGGGCTTGTCGTAAACCGAACGCCCGAAAATGCGCAATGGAATACCCCGCCACAGGACCTGCTGTCCAGCGGTGGAATTCACGGTGACGGCCGAACTTGCCTCATCCAGCAATCTGGCCAGCTTGCCGCCCGGCACATAATGAACCCGGTCGCTGATGCCATGTTTTCCGGCTATCTCGCGGGCCCGGCGTCGCAACGGTTCGCGATGGTTTTCCAACGGGTGTTCCTTTACCACCAGCCTGTGATGGGCGGGCGCGCCTTGTGCAAATCCTTCGATTACCAGCTCAAGAAATTCACACATACCCGAAAAGCTGGAATGAGCCTGCACCGAACTGTCATGCCCAAGCTGCAACAGTACCAGATGATAGGGGTATCCGCCCCACCTGACCCGCGTCGTCGCCAAACTTCGCTGAAGACGGTGAAAAGGCATCAAAAACAGCCGCTTGAGGTACAATCTGAATTCCTGCGAGACAGGCAATTCCCTGTGCGGTTGAAAGTTGCGGTAACGACTGTTCAGGGCCATCACGAACCAATGATAAAGGGCGCCATAGAAGATATGGTGCCGCATGTCTCCCCAATGCGACGGGGGCGGCGGTGCCTTTCGGTCGGACAGGGCCATGGCCTGACGCATTTGCTGAATATCCAGCGACATCAGCCTTGAGTTTCCATTTGACCCGTTCCGCTCATAAGTCACCCACCAGGGGCGCAGATACCCTTCCTCGAATACATGTACGGTAACTCCGCACGACCGCGCGATTTCGACCGCACGCGCATGGATGGGTCTGGTGTCGCCATATAGAACAATATCCGTAACGGCTTTTTCAGCGATCAAAGAGGACAGTGTTGCGGGCCAGTTTTCCGGTTTGTCCTGAAACGGGATGTAACTCGCCTTGTCGAACCAGAACGCCTGATCACCTGCATTGAACCCAACCCGCCAGACCCGGGCCCCCGTGGCGCGTAACATACGCCCCAAGGCCGGGAAAAAAGGTCCGTGCGGGCCCTGAAGGAACAGGAAGACCCGATCATGAGACCTTGAAGGCGGGTGCGGCATCCGAACTGCTCGTATTGTTGTTGTTGCCAAAACTATGCCCGTTTGGTGGGTGTACGGCAAGGCAGGGCTTGCCCGCGCGGCCCGTTGGCCTTACCTCGACGGTGAAAGTCAGGCACAGGTTAGGAACTGAGGGTTAACGGAATGTTTACAGGGATCGTCACCGACATGGGCACCGTCGCCGAGCTGGAGCAGCAGGGAGACCTGCGTGCGCGGATCAGGACCACCTATGACACTGCGGGCATCGATATCGGGGCCTCGATTGCCAGTGACGGTGTGTGCCTGACCGTGATCGCGTTGGGCGACGATTGGTATGACGTCCAGATCAGCGCGGAAACCGTTTCGAAAACCAATCTCGACACCTGGGCTGTCGGCAAGCGTGTCAATCTGGAACGCGCCCTGAAGGTTGGTGACGAACTGGGCGGTCACATCGTTTCGGGCCATGTGGATGGCGTAGCCGAGGTGATCGCGATCAAGGAAGACGGCGACAGCACCCGCGTCACCTTGCGCGCGCCAAAGGATCTTGCACGGTTCATCGCGCCCAAAGGGTCGGTGGCACTGAACGGCACATCCCTGACGGTCAATGACGTGACAGACTGCGATTTTGGCATCAACTTCATTCCACACACCAAAGAGGTCACCACTTGGGGTGACGTGCAGGTCGGTGACAGGGTCAATCTTGAGATCGATACGCTGGCCCGTTATGTGGCGCGTCTGGCCGAAATGTCCTGATAGGATACGTCGCGTCGGAACAGACCTGCGCCGTTTGTGGACTGGTCTTTGTGCCCTCAGTGGTCTATTCCGCCGTTCAAACATGCCATGCGAAAGGCTGCCCAATGAGCTTTGAGACACCCGGCCCGGTCGAGGCCCGGCTGCGCGACGCGATCAGCCCGATCGAAGACATTATTGAAGAGGCGCGTGCGGGCCGGATGTATATCCTGGTCGACCACGAGGATCGCGAAAACGAGGGCGATCTGGTGATTGCTGCCGAGTTCGCCGATGCCGAGGCCATTAACTTTATGGCCACCCATGGCCGTGGCCTGATCTGCCTGCCGATGACGGCAGAACGGGTCGAAGCACTTGGGCTGCCGATGATGGCGGTGAACAACTCATCCCGGCACGAAACCGCATTCACCGTGTCCATCGAGGCGCGCGAAGGGGTCAGCACCGGGATCTCTGCCGCCGACCGTGCGCTGACCGTGGCAACTGCGATCAACGAGCAGAACACGATGGCCCATATCGCGACACCGGGCCACGTCTTCCCCTTGCGCGCCAAGCGGGGTGGGGTGCTGGTGCGTGCCGGTCATACCGAGGCTGCCGTTGATATCTCGCGTCTGGCCGGCCTGAACCCCTCGGGCGTGATCTGCGAGATCATGAAACCCGACGGCACCATGGCGCGTCTGCCCGATCTGGTTGAGTTTGCGCAAGAGCACAACATGAAGATCGGCACGATCAGTGACCTGATTGCCTACCGGTCGCGCAACGACAATCTGGTGGTTGAAACCTCGCGTCAGATGGTGACGTCAGAATATGGCGGCGAGTGGGAAATGCGGCTGTTCACCGATCAGACCCATGGCATCGAACACGTGGTCATGATCAAGGGCGATATCACCACACCCGAACCGGTGTTGACCCGCACCCATGCTCTGCACGAGGCCCCCGATATTCTGGGTCTTGGTCCGAAATCATCGCGCGAACTGCCGCGCGCCATGGAAAAGATTGCTGAAGAAGGACGGGGCGTGGTCTGCCTGTTCCGTCAACCGCGCAACTCGCTATATGCGACGGGTGACGAGGGGCCGCGCACCATTAAACAAACCGGTCTGGGGGCCCAGATCCTGTCCAAGATGGGAATTCAGGAACTGGTTCTGCTGACCGACTCGCCAGAAACCGTATATCTGGGGCTTGACGCGTTTGGCCTGTCCATCGTCGGTACCCGTTCGATTTTGAAGGAAGACTGATCATGGCTGCTCAAGACGAACATGGCGTTCTGCCGACACCGACATTTGACAAGCCGGTCAAGCTGCTGATCGTGGCGGCGCCGTTTTATCGTGCGATTGCCGATAACCTGATCACGGGCGCGAAGGCCGAAATCGAAGCCGCGGGCGGAACCTGCGAAGTGGTCGAGGTGCCCGGCGCGCTGGAAATCCCGACCGCCATCGCAATGGCCGACCGTCAGTGCAACTTTGATGGCTACGTCGCGCTGGGCTGCGTCATTCGCGGCGAGACCACGCATTACGAAACCGTTTGCAATGACTCCAGCCGGGCCATCCAGTTGATGGGCCTGCAGGGCCTGTGCATCGGCAATGGCATTCTGACTGTGGAAAACGACGCGCAGGCCGAAGTCCGCGCGAACCCGAAAAAGATGAATAAAGGGGGTGGGGCTGCTGCTGCGGCCTTGCATCTGATCGCGCTCAGCCGTAAGTGGGGCTCTTCCCAAAAGGGCGTTGGTTTCAAACCGCCGTCCGAGTCCATCCTCGTGGCGGGCGACAGCAACGGACCCTCGACAGCATGACCAAGACAGACGCGCCGAAACCGGCCAACCAGAAACGCCTGATGAAATCCGCCGCCCGGCTTTATGCCGTGCAGGCGCTGTTCCAGATGGAACAGTCCGGGCAAACGACCGAAGCTGTCGTGAATGAGTTTCTGGATCACCGTTTTGGCGCTGTCTATGAGGGTGAGGAAATGTTGGACGGTGATATCAGTGTCTTCCGCTCGTTGGTCGACAATGCGGTGAACTATCAGGCGGCCATCGACCAGATGACGGACCGTGCGCTGGTCGCCAAATGGCCGATCGCTCGGATTGACCCGACCTTGCGGGCGCTGTTCCGTGCGGCTGGGGCAGAGCTGACCCAAAGCGACACGCCGCCAAAGGTTGTCATCACTGAATTTGTTGACGTTGCGCGTGCGTTTTTCCCGGAAGGCAAAGAGCCGAAATTCGTCAATGCTGTGCTGGATCATATGGCCCGCGAGGCACAGCCCGAGGCATTCTGACGCCTTTACGAGAACCAGATATGCGCTAACTTGAATGTCATAGCGCAAAGAGGTTCGCCATGCCCAAACTGATCCGCCTTTATATCACGCAAGTTGCCTGGGGCTTTGTCATTTCGGCTGTGTTTGTCGGCGTCCTGTTGGCGCTGAATGTCGCAAACCTGCGCCATCTGATAACCAGTTCGGAAATCGGTCTTATCGCTTTGGTGATGATCTGGTTCATGAACGGCATTGTCTTTGCCGGTGTCCAGTTCGCCTACAAGATCATGAGCATGGCAGAAAAGCCGCAAGGCCCGCGCCGGGGAACACCGGTTTTAGATGATTTGAAACCAGTTGCGATCAAGCAAGAGGCGAGTGTTTCACGCTAATTTTGATGCCAGGCTTTATCACACCAAGCCTCTTATGGGTTCTCTGGCATATCGTGAGATGGTTGCGCCGACATTGACTGTTGCAGCTTCAAAGCAGATGCAGCCGCTGTCACGTTTGTATGCGGTTGATTTCAGCCTATCGCGGATATTCAGAATGGCGTATCTGGGGCCTTGGTCTGAACATATTCCTTCAATATAGCGCTTTGAATAACCTGCTAATAGGAAGGGACTTTGATCATCTTGTCCAAGAGACTAGTTTGACAACATGGCCTCCGTACCACAATTAACCGACTGGATGATTACCGAAGGACGCCGCTCAGGCGACCCCGTGAAAGTAGTTTCTCATTTCTGCTCGTCATTAGTTGACGAAGGCGTTCCACTCTGGCGAGTCAATATTGGTCAGCGGTTCGCCAATCCGTTACTTATTGCATGGGGGATAGTCTGGACCCCTGACCGGACCGACAGCTACGACGTAACTCATGAAACGATGTCGACAGACGGGTATGTTGGCAGCTCATTTGAGTACATTCTGGAGCACAGAAAGCCACTTCATAAAAGTCTGCGACAACTTGATCCAAGGACCGAGCATTCATCGTATCTTGAATTCGCTGAGTCGGGTGGCACAGACTACTATGCCACCCTTTTGTGTTATGGTGATGGATCTCTGCACGGCTGTACATTTGTTACACAGGACCCAGACGGTTTTTCACCGCAACATCTGGAATTGATTGAGGAAGCTCTGCCTGCTCTATCGTCCGCCTTGGAACCCGTCACAATGCGCAAGTCAGCCAAGGGGCTGCTACGAACATATCTTGGTGATGGGCCCTCTGATGCGGTTTGGAATGGGCGGATCAAGCGGGGCGAACGAACGACAGTTGATGCAGTTGTCATGTTTTCTGATTTGCGAGGTTTCACGGCTCTTTCGGAAGCCGCTCCCGAGGTGGATGTTTTTGACGCGCTGAGCGGTTACTTTGATCTGGTTGTGCAATCCGTAGAAGAGAACGGCGGCGATGTTCTCAAGTTTATGGGTGACGGTATTCTCTCGATCTTCACCATCGCAACTCAGGTTGACCACGCCGACCGATGCCGAAAGGCTGCGCAAGCCGCACAAAGTGTATTGGCCGGTTTGACGACGCTCAACAGTCGCCGCGTTGAGGCTAATAAGTCGTCTTTGGATGTAGGAATCGGGATCAATGTTGGGCAAGTCAGCTATGGCAATATCGGCAGTCCGGGAAGGCTTGATTTCACGGTTCTCGGGGGCGCAGTGAACGTTGCCAGTCGCATAGAAGGTCTAACCAAGTCTATCGGTCACAGAGTGCTGGTAACATCAGCGATTGCTGGGACCTCACCTGATCTGTTTTTGCCTTGTGGGGTTCACGAAGTTCGTGGCCTTGCTAATCCAATCGAATTGTTTTCTCTCATCGAAGGATAGCCTTGAACCAGTTTGCATGAATATTCTTGGGGCCAGGGAATGGGTGCTATGTTTCAACAGGAAGGCTGGTACACTAAGTCAGCATTGCTTTTGGAAGAATTGGGCTATCAGAGCGGATTAATTTGATCTGCATGGCATCCAGGCGTGTAAAGACCGACGTTGGTGGTGCTCTGAGCCAATTCAGCAATGTGGCGGGACCACCAAACAACCGTGTGGTTTGATTCCCGAGGACCTGTATATACAGGTGGGCGCCAGGTAATCAGGCCAGGACCTGAACAGAGCCAGCCCCCTCGGAATTGCTTAAGGCCACCAGAATGCTACCTGTCACAAGAAGGGCAGAACCCGCCACGCGCTTAAGTAGGGCGTCTGACGGGTTCGCACAAGGGGTCAGGCATCAACAGTTTCGTGCAATGCCGTGCGCATCTTGCCAAAGTGCTCGTCCCAACCCTTGTCCAGCGCCAGGATCAGGCCAAAGGCATCGGCCCCCTGCGGCAGGCCTTCATGCCGCAGGTCAAGGCGCGTCCCGCCTGCCACGGGTTCCAGGGTCCACTTGACGACGCTCACCGCGTCGCCCATCGGTTTTACGGTGAACGTGTATTCCAGATATTTTGGAGGGTTGGCAACGCGAACCTCACCCCAGATCAACAGGTCGCCGCTTGTTGTGCCAAACATCTCCAGCTTTTGACCCGCGGTCAGAGGATGTTTCGGTTTGTGGAACCATTCCGCCAGGCGATCCGGGTCTGTAAGATAAGCCCAAACCGTTTCCGGCTCGGCCCTCAGAAAGATCGATTTCTTCAGAACTGCATCGGTCATTTCGATTTCCTTTCAACAGCTTCCTTGAGAGAGTTGAGGCGATCGTCCCAGAACTGGTCAAAATATCTGAGCCAGTCCAGAACGGGGGCCATGCCTTGTGGTTCAAGTCGGTTAATGCGTTCGCGGCCACGGGTTTCAACGGTGATCAAGCCGCCGTCGGATAGCACGGTCAGATGCTTTTTGACCGCGGCCCGGGTCATGTCGAACCGGTCTGTCAACTGCCCGATGGTCATGTCCTGAGACGAGAGCAATTGTACAATGTCCCTACGTGTGGGATCGGCCAGCGCACGGAACGCGTTTTGAGTTCGGTTATCCATAAGCAACCCCAGAACAGATACCATTTGGTATCATATTAATGCGATACCAAATGGTACCATGTCAAGCGCGATGCAGTACTTTACTTTTGTTCACCAATTGTTCACATTTGGGGTATGTTGTTAGATTTGCAGCCCGGACAGAAGCTCGCGCGTGGCGTCGCACGCCACCTTGCCGCGCATGGTTTTGTTTCTGTTGAAGAATTCGTTCCGGCACGTGGTCTGCGTGTCGATGTGATGGGGCTGGGTCCCAAAGGTGAGCTTTGGGTGATCGAATGCAAATCCAGCCGTGCCGATTATCAATCGGATGCCAAATGGCAGGGCTATCTGGAATGGTGTGACCGATTCTTCTGGGCCGTGGATACCGAGTTTCCGACCGATCTGTTACCTGACGAAACAGGATTGATTATTGCTGACGCCTATGATGCCGAGATCGTGCGCATGGCGCCCGAGGACAAGCTTGCCCCGGCGCGGCGCAAGAAGATGATCCAGAAATTTGCAACAGATGCAGCACGCCGTCTGCATGCGCTGCGCGATCCGCGCTTGTAAAACCTCAGCCTTTGACGGCGAGGGCGGCCTGTATCGCGGCGCGGATCTCGTCGGCGATTTCTTCGGCTTCCTCGGGGTCGAAATCCATCGGAATCTCGATGCCGTCGGCTTCGATGAACAAGCGTACCATCCCCTGATCGGTCGGGCCGATTTGCAGGTTGGCCTGAATATCGCGTTCGGTATTGATGCCCATCGATGCCTCCGAGACTGAGCATTCGTGCTAGCGCGCACGGGGTTGAGAATCAAGTCACCTTTGCGGTCAGATAAGACATGGATAAAGTGGTTCTCAGAACGTTTCGCCCCGATGATGCCGCGTGGCTGGTCGAACAGCACGGGTTGCTCTATGCGCACGACGAAGGATTTGATGACAGCTTTGCCCCGTTGGTTGCGCGCATCCTAGAGGAGTTCATTGCCGACAATGACCCGTCCTTTGAAAAAGGCTGGATTGCTGAACGGGCTGGGCAAAGACTGGGTAGCATCTTCTGCGTGCGTGTTGACCAGACAACCGCCAAACTGCGCCTCTTCCTGCTTGTCCCCGAGGCGCGCGGACTTGGGTTGGGGAAACGGCTGTTACAGACCTGTACAGACTTCGCACGCGAGGCTGGATATCGGGAAATGGTTTTGTGGACCCATGAAAGCCATACGGCTGCCTGCGCGCTTTACAGGGCGTTTGGCTGGGAACTGATCGACAGCAAACCGGTGCATTCCTTTGGCGTCGATCTTGTCGAACAAAGCTGGAGAATTCGGCTTTAATCCTCTTGCATTCCCCCGGCGCGTTCGGTACATCGCCCCTCACAAAGTGCCGCCTTAGCTCAGTTGGTTAGAGCGCTGGATTGTGGATCCAGAGGTCCCCTGTTCAAGCCAGGGAGGCGGTACCATTCCCCCCAAATCGACTGTCCGTGCTCGCATCACCAAGCGTATTACAAGCGTAGTGTAGGCTTGAACGCCGGAATTTGCGGCGCGCCGTCTTTTAGCGCGCCAGGTTCAGTTTGAACCGCATTTTTGCCCGATTGGCGGTGGGCAGGTGGCGGTTCAGGCGTTTGTTGATCAGGCCAAATCCCCCGACAATCACCAATGTCAGCAGGATGAAATAGAACGCCAGAATTGGATAGGGGATGAAGGGGTTGAACGTTTTGTCCGCGAAATAGCTGGCGTAATAGAGCGCGTCGCCACGTTGTTGCCAGGCCGGAAAGGCCGAGAAGAAGACCAGCGTGGTGGCATGGAACAGAAAGATCGCTTCGTTCGTATAGGCCGGCCAGGCCAGACGCAGCATGGTGGGCCAGACGATCCGCCGAAACCGCGACCAGCCGGACATGCCATAGGCATCTGCCGCTTCGATATCTCCCTTGGGGATCGAGCGCAGGGCACCGTAAAAAATCTCACCCGAATAGGCTGCGGTGTTCAGGAACAGCACGATCAGCGCCCCGAGCCAGGCCGAGGTGAAGGCGTCGAACATCGGATATGTTTTCTTCAGCGACAGGAAGAAGAAATAGGCAAAGAAGAACTGGATAAAGAGAGGCGAGCCCCGGAACAGAAAGATGAACCATTCGGCAGGTTTGCGCAGCCATTTGTTGGTCGAGGCTTTGCCGACGGCCAGCGCGGTGGCCAGAAAGAACCCGGTCGCCAGCGCCATGACGCCGAAATAGATGTTCCAGATCATGCCCGAGCCGATCAGGGTGAACTGTTCGCACAGGGTGAAATCGGTCTTGGGCAGCAGGCGTTCGCCAAAGCCAAGCGACCGCAGGCCGTAATCCTGAATGGTCTGGATGCAGCTCATGCTCGGGCTCCTTGGAAAGGAGATTGCGGGCGCGAAAGAGATTGCTGTGCAATCGCGTGCGGCGCCCGGTTGCGGTCTTGAACGCGGATCATCATGCCGTGGTCTCCTTGCGCAGAAGCTCTCCGCCGGAAGTGGCCTGTCCGTGGGACAATCGCCGCATCAGTTTTTCCAGCCCAATTTCCGAGAAACGGGTCATGCCAAGGTAGAAGATCAGCAGGAACAGGAAATACCACATGCGCCAATCGCCATGTGGATATTGCGTGAATTTCGAGGTTTTGGTGCCGCCAAGTTCGCGCGCCCAATACACGATATCTTCGACGCCCAGCAGGAAGAGCAGGGGTGTCGCCTTGATCAGCACCATCCATAGATTTGACAGGCCGGGCAGCGCGTAAACCCACATCTGAGGTACGAGGATTTTCCAGAAGGTCTGGCGGCGATTCATGCCATAAGCTTCGGCCGTTTCCAGTTGCGCATGTGGTACGGCGCGCATTCCGCCGAACAGGACATTGGCCGCAAAGGCGCCAAAAACGATAGAGAAGGTGATGACCGCAAGGAAAAACCCATAGGTTTCATGCATCCATTCAGGCGCGGTCCCGAGTGGCAGCTTGGCAGCCTGACAAACAAGGAAATCATTGCCCTGGCGGATTGGGTCGGTCCAGTCCGGGCACAATATCTTATGCCGCGTCCACTCGAACGCCTGATCCAGTGCGATGACGAAAAACAGGAAAAACGCAATGTCGGGCACGCCGCGCACAATCGCGATATACCCTTTGCCCAGCCAGCTGAGCGGGGGGAAATGCGAGCGCGCCGCCATGGCACCTGCAAACCCGAAGCCAAGTGCGACGGGCGCGGTCACAGCCAGCAAGGCCAAAACCTTGATGAAAGACAGGTAGAACGACCAGTGTACGCCATTGGTCAGGTAGCATGAAAACCAGCGGAACGTGCCCAGCGTGTCAGGATCAGCGCAGTACGAGAACATATGGCGTCTTTCCAACGTCTGTTCCGGCTAGGCCGGAATCGGCCCGGTGCCGAGGCACCGGACCGGGATTGGTCAGGTCTTAGTTGGTGACGACCGAACCGTCAGTACCGTATGTGGCGGTGCCTTCACCGAACCACTTGATCAGCATCTCGTTCAGCGTACCGTCGGCTTTCATCGAAGTGATGGCTTCGTCGAACTTGCCGCGCAGTTCACCGTCGCTTTCACGCAGGCCCATGCCGACGCCGCCGCCCAGCGGAACCGGATCGCCGATAAAGACCAGCTCACCGCCCGATTCCTCGACCAACGGCACCAGATAGTCGCGGTCGGCCAGAACGGCATCGGCTTCGCCGTTACGGACGGCTGCAATGGTTTCTTCCGGGGTCGCGAATTCAACCAGGGTTGCACCGGATTCGGCAACGTGGCCTGCCTGGATCGTGGCGGTTTGCGCAGCAACGACACCACCGGTTACGTCTGCCGAGTCAGAGGTCGCGACATAGGCCGACGCGGTCGGCGGGTAATAGTCTTGGGTAAAGTCGATGACCTCATCACGTTCGGCAGTGATCGACATACCGGCGATGATGGTGTCGTAGTTGCCCGAGACCAGGTTCGGAATGATCGAATCCCAGTCGTTCTTGACCCATTCACACTCCAGGTTAGCGCGTTTGCACAGCTCGTCGCCGACTTCACGCTCGAACCCGTCGATTTCACCTGCATCGTTGATGAAGTTGTACGGAGGGTAGGCGCCCTCGGTGCCCATGCGGACCGTGTCGGCCATCGCGATACCAGCAGTCAGCGCCAGGGCTGCAGTGGACAGAATCAGGTTTTTCATTGGTTACTCCCCAGTTTTGGTTCTGTTCTTGAAGTTAAGCCGCTTGAGTAGCGGAGAGAAAGCCCCGAAGCCGTTCGGATTCGGGTGACGTAAAGATATCTTCGGGCAAACCTTCTTCCTCGATCAGGCCCTGATGAAGAAATACCACGTGGCTCGAGATATCTGCCGCCATTTTCATGTCATGGGTCACGATGATCATGGTGCGCCCTTCTGCGGCCAGATCCTTGATCACCTTGATCACTTCCTGTTCCAGTTCGGGATCCAGCGCCGAGGTCGGTTCGTCGAACAACAGCGCCTGCGGTTCCATGCACAGCCCCCGCGCGATCGCGGCACGCTGTTGCTGACCGCCGGACAATTGCGCCGGATAGGCGTCGCATTTGTCGCCAATCCCAACTTTCTCAAGGTATTTGCGCGCGCTGTCTTCCACTTCGGCCTTGTCGCGGCCCAGAACGGTCACGGGGGCTTCCATCACATTTTGCAGGATGGTCATATGCGCCCACAGATTGAACTGCTGAAACACCATCGACAGGTTGGTGCGGATGCGCAGAACCTGCTTGGGGTCCGCGGGGCGACGCCCATGGCTATCGCCCGACCATTTGACAGGCTCGCCTTTGAACAGGATTTCACCCTGCTGGCTGTCTTCCAGCAGATTGCAGCAGCGCAGCAAAGTTGATTTTCCTGACCCCGATGACCCGATCAGCGAGACCACGTCGCCGCCATGTGCTGTGATATCCACCCCCTTCAACACTTCCAGATTGCCGAAGCTTTTGTGAAGGTTTTTGATTTCGATGACGGGAGCGATTTCTGTCACGGGCAGTCCAGTAGTTTGTGGTGTTGGTGCGGTAATAGGGCCGAAAAATTTGCTCAATGCAATGCGCAATTCGCAAATTCAGGGTCGGAAACAGCCAAAATGACCAAATGCACCGGACAATTTGGTCATCAGATTATCCGCTGTGCGCATGGCGGTGGCGGGGTCGGTACGGACAGGTACTCCTCCGCCGGGATGTCGATCAGCCCCTGAATATGCAGCGTTTTGCGGTCGTGTTCGGCAAGGCCGACTATTGCGGTTCGAACTGCGTCTGCGACCAGATCCGCGTTTTGGTCGGGTCCAGTAATATAGGGCAGGGTTGGTGTAGGAGAGGTTTTTGCCAATTCGCGCAGGCTTTTGCCCAGATCGGTATGTTCCTGCAACATCATCCAGGTCAATGCATCCAGCGCGGCGAAATCTGCCTTCCCGTCCGAGACCGCCTGCGCTGACAGCGCGTGACCGCCTGTTTCCAACAACGACGCAGGATTCAGGTTCTCTCGGGATAGATGCGTGATCGGTGCTGCCCAGCCGGATTGAGACAGCGCTTCGTTATACGCGAAGATACCGTCAGTCATGCCCGCCAGCGTGCGGTTGTCGTCGCGCCGCGCCACAAAGACCGAGCAATAATGCCCGGCAGGACAACCGGGCAGGCCGTAATCCGGGGTGCCCACCAGTTGAACCCGACCATGCAAGCGTGTGCGATAGGGCATTCCACAGGTCTGCGCCAGCACCAGTTCGGGATCAAGCCAGACCTGCCAAACATCGGTGTCTCGGGTCAGCTGTTCTGGCCCGCATCCCAAATGCGCACGAATCAACCCCCAGAACCGATCATTGGCGGCCTGAACCTCGGGCATGTCATACATGCCAAGCATGGCGATCAAGATTTAGCGGCCTTTTGCCGGGCCAAAGCCGAATCCACGTCGCTGACCCCTAGTAAGCTGACAACCAGACGCAGCAGCGAGTCCTCCTCACCCGTACGGTGGCCATCAGCCAGCGCCACCGACCACAGCGCCTGAACCACCGCCAGCCGGTTTTCATAAGCGACAGCTTCTTTGATGGCACGGGTAAAACGGACCGTGTCGGGGGCCTCGGCCTCAAGATCTTCGGCACGGGCGCGCAAAGCCGCGCTTTCGAACGGGGACAAACCGTATCGTTCAGCCGAGATGCGGTCGATGCGCGCCATCTCAGAATCAGAATAATCGTTGTCAGATCGTGCCAGACGCACCAGCAGGGCCGTCAGGGCCAGGCGGGCATCATCTTCGACAAGCGGGTCGGGCTTGGGCTGTGTGAGCCTGGAAAGAAAGTCGCTGAACATGGGTAAGATATAGCGGGCGCTTAACTCACATCCAAGCGGCTTTGGACGCGCTCGCGCGCTGCCTGACTGTCATTATAGCTCAGGCCCATGGCAATGCGGGCTTCTTCGACGATCTTTATCTCGCCCTCGTCCGAACTGCCATCTGCCAGAACGATTTCCCACAACGCGTCAAGGGCTGCCAGCCGCTCTTTTAGGTCCGTGGTTTCCCGGATCAGTTTGCCGAACGTATCAGTTTCCGGTGCCGCAGCATGGAGCTTTTCGCAGGTGGCCCGAACCTTGGCCGCCTCAATCGCGTTATGCTACTAAAGACGAGCCAGTATCTTGTCGATCAGACTGATCTCTTCCAGCTTATAATCGCGATCTGCCTGCGCGACGCGCACCATCAGAGCACCCAGAGCAAGTTCTGCATCCGGGTCCGGCAATTGTTCATGATGAGGCGGTCTGAGCGCCTTAAAGAACCTTTTCAACATAACAAACACCTAGACGACAGGTCGTGATCGGCCAAGCACGAAATGCCGGTCTTGCTATAGTATTGCGTGTGTCCCGCGCTGAACCAGAGCTGCGCGGCACCGGGTACACACCGGCCAACAATCAATCATTGCCCAATATCCATGAGTTTCAATTTGTCCTTAAGAAACAAAGGCCTGCGTTTACCAGGTCAGCGCCTCTTTGGTTGCGTTCTGCAACCAGGCCAGCATCTGGCGATAGGGGACCGGGCCGTAGCTGATCCGCGCGACCCCGAGCTTTGCCAGAGTGGCCGTATCCGGCGTGCCGGGCAGAGCGATGATATTGACCGGCAACGTGGTGGATTCGCAAAGCCGGGCGATCAGGGCTTCGTTCTTTAGCCCGGGGGCAAAGAATCCGCTGGCGCCTGCGTCAGCATAGGCATTGGCACGGGCAATGGCCTCATCCAGCATCGTGTCGTCATGGGTGTCCGCTGCGGCCTTCAGGAAGATATCTGTGCGCGCATTGACATAGCCGGGAATGCTTGCGCGCGCGCAAGCGTCGCACATCGCTTCAACGCGTTTGGCCTGAGTGGCGATATCGTAGAGACCGTCACCACCGATGATCTGGTCTTCAAAGTTGAACCCGACAACACCGCAGTCAAGTGCGCGCCGAACGTTTTGCGCGATCCCTTGCGGGTCTTCGGCATAAGCCCCCTCGAAATCCAGTGTTACCGGCAAATCAATCGCCGCAACGATGCGGCGTACATTGTCCAACGCGGCCTCAAGTGGAATGTTCTGCCCGTCGCCATAGCCCTGCGCCATGGCAACAGGGGCACTGCCGGTCGCGATGGCCTGGGCACCAGCGTCCCGAACGGCGCCAGCGCTGCCAGCGTCCCAGATATTGAACAGAATGACAGGATCGCCCTTCTTGTGAAGGCTGGTAAAGGTCACGGCTTTCTGGGACTGGCTGGTCATCGGAACTCTCCTGTTGTCACGTATCCTACAGCTAACGCTGAGAAAATGACCCGGCCAGAGTTTTTGCACCCAGCCAGGTCAATTTAAGGTGACGGCACAGGCACAGATTGCGTCAGCTTCGCAAAGCACCTGTGACATCCACCGGTTTGAAACCAAGGTCTCAGGCGTCGCCCGCAGCGCCAGAGACGAATTTCGCGCTAAACGCAGATTCGCCCAGACGTTGCAGAAGGCTCAGCTGTGTCTCCAGCCAGGCTTTATGACCTTCTTCTTCCATCAGGATGCGTTCGAACAGTGTACGCGAACCAACATCACCAACTTCGGCCGCCTGTTGCGCTGCATTGGTGTAGAAGTCGACGGCCTCACTCTCGTCTTTGAGATCAGAGGCGAACATCTCTTCCAGCGTGCCCGCTGCGGCTGGGCTTTTCTGAAACGCAAGCTCGGGGGTTCCACCCAGAAACAGGATACGTTCGATAAAGGCGTCAGAATGCACCAACTCTTCCTGCATCTCGCCCCGCATTTTCTCGGCCAGAATATCAAGGCCCCAGTCGTCCAGAACATGCGCGTGCAACTGGTATTGGTGCGCGGCAGTAAGCTCCATATGAAGCGCTTGCTGAAGGTTGGTGATCGTTGTTGCGTTGCTCATCGGAAATCTCCTGAAACCGTGAAATGCAAAAGCAGAAAACCTGCCTCTCCACACAGTTAAGAGGTCAGCCCCCACGAAACAACGTGGGGTGACAGTCCGACACAGTCAGGGATCAAACCAGGCGCGAGGTGTCTTTCGCGGCCCGCACAAATTCGCGAAACAGCGGATGCGGGTCAAACGGCTTGGACTTCAATTCCGGATGGTACTGAACGCCAATGAACCACGGGTGATCCGCCCATTCCACGATTTCGGGCAGACGTCCGTCCGGCGACATGCCCGAAAACTTCAGGCCCGCTTTTTCAAGCTTGTCGCGATACTTGATGTCCACCTCATAGCGGTGGCGGTGACGTTCCTCGATCTGCGTGCCGCCATAAACCTCGGCCACTTTGGATCCATCCGCCAATACTGCGTTGTAAGCCCCAAGGCGCATTGTGCCGCCCTTGTCGTCGCCGACCTTGCGCTCGACCTTGTGGTTGCCCTGTACCCACTCCTTGAGGTGATAGACCACCGGTTCAAACCGTTTCTTCCCGGCCTCATGGTCGAATTCCTCGGACCCGGCTTCGGTAATACCCGCAGCGTTCCGCGCAGCCTCGATCACCGCCATCTGCATGCCAAGACAAATGCCCAGATAGGGAACCTTGTGCTCGCGCGCATATTGCGCCGCCTTGATCTTGCCTTCGGTGCCACGCTCGCCAAACCCACCGGGGACAAGGATGGCGTGGAAGCCTTCCAGATACGGGGCCGCGTCTTCGGTGTCGAAAACCTCGGCATCCACCCACTCGATCTTGACCTTCACGCGGTTGGCCATACCGCCATGGGTCAGCGCCTCGGCAATCGACTTATAGGCGTCCTCAAGCTGCGTATATTTGCCGACAATGGCCACTTTCACTTCGCCCTCGGCGTTGTGGATGCGGTCGCTCACATCTTCCCATTTGGCCAGATCGGGCTTGGGAGCGGGGCTGATCTGGAAGGCATCCAGAACGGCCTGATCCAGCCCCTCGCGGTGATAGGCCAGCGGCGCGTCGTAAATGGTGGACAGGTCCTGTGCCGCGATCACGCTGTCTGGGCGCACGTTACAGAACAGGGCCAGCTTTTCCCGTTCCTTGGTCGGGATCGGCCCTTCGGACCGGCAGACCAGAATATCGGGGGCCAGACCGATCGAACGCAGTTCTTTAACCGAGTGCTGGGTCGGCTTGGTTTTCAACTCACCCGAGGCCTTGATGTAAGGCAGCAGCGTCAGGTGCATGAAAATGCACTGCCCGCGCGGCTTGTCCTGACTGAACTGGCGGATGGCTTCAAAGAAGGGCAGGCCTTCGATATCGCCCACAGTGCCGCCAATCTCGCACAGCATGAAATCAACCTCATCCTCGCCTATGGCGATGAAATCCTTGATCTCGTTTGTGACGTGCGGGATCACCTGAATGGTCTTGCCAAGGTAATCGCCACGGCGTTCTTTCTCGAGCACGTTCGAATAGATCCGCCCGGAACTGACCGAGTCGGTCTTGCGGGCAGCCACGCCGGTGAACCGTTCGTAATGGCCCAGGTCCAGATCGGTTTCGGCCCCGTCATCGGTGACGAACACTTCGCCATGCTCAAACGGCGACATCGTGCCCGGATCGACGTTCAGATAGGGGTCCAGCTTGCGCAGACGCACCGAATAACCGCGGGCCTGCAACAAAGCGCCCAAAGCTGCCGAAGCCAGCCCTTTGCCCAAGGACGAAACCACACCACCGGTGATGAAAATAAAACGTGCCATAGTTTTTCGGCTGCTCCCGTGAGACGTCAAAATCAGCTGCCCGGCGGTTCCGAAAAACCGCTGCATCACGGGACTTCACGTATAAAGGATTCGCGCCAAAAGCGCAAGAGAACCGCAAGATGCTGTTGCAGTCCTCTCTCAGGTTTCTAGGTTTTGTGGATCAATCCGCCTGCGGGATCAGCGGCGCGTTGTCGTCCTGTGCCGGCGGCAGAAGATCATCAACCGACGGAATAGCCGGAGCGCTTTCCTCGGTCGAAGCCGGTGCCGGAACGCCCAGACGGTCGATTACCGAGCTGCCCGAAGATTTCTGAGCCGCAAGAATGGTCAGTGTGATCGAGGTGACGATGAAACACGCTGCAAGTATCCAGGTCAGCTTGCCCAAAGCCGTCGCTGCCGCGCGACCGGTCATCGCACCACCGCCACCGCCCATGCCAAGGCCACCGCCTTCAGACCGCTGCATCAGGACAACGGCGATCAGGCCCAGAGCCAGAAGAAGATGGATGATGAGAACGACGTTTTCCATGGTGGTCCTGTACAGCGTGGCGTGTATCGCGTGGTACTTATGCAAGTTTGCCAGCGGGGGCAAGTCAGGAGTTGGCATCAACTTCCTTGATGTATCCCATCACGTCAAAGGGACTGGACAGTGCGTTGAGTTGTGACGCAGGCTGCGGCCATGCCACATGACGATCACGACCACCCGCATGCCCTGTTGCCACCCGAACCCGCATTGCGCGTCAAAGCGCTTGAGACGATTCTGACTCGCAAAGGGCTGATCGATCCGGCGGCTCTGGACGAGATCATCGACACCTATCAGAACAGGATCGGGCCGCAAAACGGTGCGCGCGTAGTTGCCAAAGCCTGGAGCGACCCTGCCTTCAAAGCTGCCCTGCTTGAAGACGCCACTCCGGTCGTAGCCGACCTTGGCTACTATGGCCGCCAGGGCGAACATATGGTGGTGGTTGAGAACACACCGGATCGGCACAACATGGTCGTCTGCACCCTGTGCAGCTGTTACCCTTGGCCACTGCTGGGTATCCCGCCCGGATGGTACAAGTCCGACGCCTACCGAGCCCGCGCGGTGCGAGAACCGCGTAAGGTGCTGGCCGAGTTCGGCGTCACCTTGTCCCAAGACACCTCTGTACGGGTTTGGGATTCGACGGCCGAAATTCGCTACCTTGTCTTGCCCATGCGCCCTGTAGGCACAGAGGGGATGAACGAAGAGGGGCTTGCCGCGCTTGTGACGCGCGACAGCATGATTGGCACGGGCCTTCCAAGGGTGCCCGCATGACCCGCGTTCACGATATGGGAGGACGTTTCGGTGACGGTCCGATAAACCCCGAGACAGAGGAAGCGCCGGTCTTTGCCGAAGACTGGCACGCCCGCGCTCTTGCGGTGACACTTGCATCCGGTTTTCTGGGGCAGTGGAACATCGACGTTTCGCGCCACGCGCGAGAACGCCTGTCCCCGAAGGATTACGCCCGGTTTTCCTATTATGAGAAATGGATATCCGGTCTGGCCGATCTGCTGGTCGAAAAGGGTGTTCTGACATTGGATGATCTGCGTGGCGCGAGCGGCGACAACCCGCATCCCTTGGCGGACAGAGCACTCAAGGCGGAAGCGGTGTCCGCTGCGCTGGCCAAAGGCGGGCCTGCGGACAGGCCTTCCAATGTCGCGGCGCTGTATTCTGTGGGGCAAGAGGTTGTCACGGTCCAACCGGCGGCAAATCGCCTCGTGGATGGAGGTCACACGCGCCTGCCTGTCTATGCATCCGGTGCCAGGGGCCGAATCCTGCGCCTGCACGGAACCCATGTTCTGCCCGATTCCAATGCGCATGGGTTGGGTGAGGCGCCAGAGCCGATTTATGCAGTGGCTTTTGCGGCATCAGAACTCTGGGCCGCCCCCGAACATCCCGCTGACCAGGTGGTTCTGGACCTCTGGCAAAGCTACCTGCAACCGGCATGAACGACTGTATCACATACGGAGCCCCCGAGCCGGTTTTTGCTGAGCCCTGGCACGCTCAGGTCTTTGCCGTCACAGTCGCGCTGAACGAGGCCGGGCGGTTCGAATGGGCGGATTGGGCGGCGCGTTTTTCAGCGACATTGAAACGCAACGGGCTTGCCCGGGAACTGGATGGCGGTGACGATTACTTCCACGCATGGCTGGAAACGCTTGAAGCATTGCTGGCCGAACAGGGCGCTGCCATGCCGAAGGATGTGCTTGATCTGCGTAAGGCCTGGGAAGAGGCTTACCTGACCACTCCGCACGGACAACCTGTCCACTTGCGATGACAGGGTAGGGGGGCTCTGCCCCCGCCGCCCGTTCCGGGCGCCTCCCCCGGGATATTTAAAGCCAGGTGAAGTAGGGGATCCGCTCTTCATCTGGCTACAAATATCCCCGCCGGAGGCATCGCGCGCCTGCGCGATTTTCCTCTGCGGCGAAATATCGGTTTCCCTGCCGTTTTTGCCCCGCTATATGAGCCGGGTTTGATCACTCAGCACGAAAAGGACCGGATATGGCCAACGTGGTTGTTGTCGGCGCCCAATGGGGCGACGAAGGAAAAGGCAAGATTGTCGACTGGCTCAGCGAAAGGGCGGACGTAATCGCGCGTTTTCAGGGCGGTCACAATGCCGGTCATACGCTGGTGATCGACGGCGAGGTCTATAAGCTGCACGCGCTTCCTTCGGGTGTGGTACGCGGCGGCAAGTTGAGCGTTATTGGCAATGGGGTGGTTCTGGACCCCTGGCATCTGGTCAATGAGATCGCAACCATCCGGGCGCAGGGTGTTGAGATTACGCCCGACACGCTGATGATTGCCGAAAACACGCCGTTGATTCTGCCGATTCACGGCGAGTTGGATCGTGCGCGCGAGGAAGCTGCGAGCAAAGGCACCAAGATCGGAACAACCGGTCGTGGAATTGGCCCGGCCTATGAAGACAAGGTTGGGCGGCGTTCCGTTCGCGTTGCCGATCTGGCGGACGAAGCCACGCTGGAGGCCCGCGTGGACCGCGCATTGCAACATCACGATCCGTTGCGCAAGGGTCTGGGTATCGAACCGGTTGACCGCGACGCGCTGGTTGCTCAGCTCAAAGAGATCGCGCAACAAATTCTGCCGTTTGCGGCACCTGTCTGGAAAGTGCTGAACGAAAAGCGCAAGGCCGGGAAACGCATCCTGTTTGAAGGGGCGCAGGGCGCGCTGCTGGATATCGATTTTGGCACTTATCCCTTTGTAACGTCTTCGAACGTGATTGCGGGTCAGGCGGCAACCGGTGTTGGAATCGGTCCGGGCTCGATCAATTTCGTGCTTGGCATTGTTAAGGCCTATACCACCCGCGTTGGAGAAGGGCCGTTCCCGACCGAGTTGGAAGACGCAGACGGTCAGCGTCTGGGTGAACGCGGGCACGAATTCGGGACGACAACAGGCCGCAAGCGCCGCTGCGGCTGGTTCGACGCCTGTCTGGTGCGCCAGACCTGCGCAACCAGCGGCGTGAACGGCATATCGCTGACCAAGCTGGATGTTCTGGACGGGTTTGAGACCCTTAAGATCTGCACGGGGTATCAGCTGGATGGCGAGCGTTTGGATTACCTTCCAACCGCAGCTGATCAGCAAGCCCGCTGTACCCCGATTTATGAAGAAATGCCGGGGTGGAGCGAATCGACCGAAGGCGCGCGCAGCTGGGCCGATTTACCTGCAAATGCGATCAAATATGTACGTCGGGTCGAAGAACTGATCGAATGCCCGGTGGCACTTTTGTCCACCAGCCCGGAGCGGGATGACACCATTCTGGTGACAGACCCCTTTGCCGACTGATGAGCGAAAAACAGAAGACAGGGTTGAGTTACAAGGCACGCCGGCGCTGGTCGCTGGTGATCCTTGTGCTTGGCCTTCCGCTGTACATCATCGCTGTTGTGACGATCGTGAACTTGCTGGGGCGTCCTCCGATCTGGATTGAGTTGCTGGTTTATATCGTGCTGGGCATCCTTTGGGCCCTGCCGTTCAAGTTTGTGTTTCGCGGCGTCGGTAAAGAAGACCCCGATCAGTCCTAGCGCTCGTCAGGTACGTGTAAATGACCGGGCCTGCTGAGCACTGCGCAGGATTACGCGCGGTCCTCGGAGGTATTTTGTCGGCTGTCTGGTATCAGTCGAAACGCTCGGGCTTTGTCATTCAGGGCAGGAGTATGGTCCAACGGCAAAAAGCAAAAAGGCCGGGGGTAAACCCGGCCTCGCTTGTGAACCTTCCAGTGTGATCAGCCAACGGCACGCTCGTCATCGGGGCGAAAACCGATCAGGTTGGACGCCGCGAAACGCCCGCCTCCGGCTTTCTCGATCTTGCCATCGCGCAGCAACTGTCCAAAAGAACGCAGGCTTTCTTCGCGATTGAACTCGTCCTGTTTCAGTGAACGCACCTTGTTCATCAGCTGCGGGCGCGAAAACTGCTCCTGACCTTCGATGAAGGACAGATATGCGGCAGCCGCTTCCAGAAGATCAGGCAGCGATTGCGCACCCTGTTCCTGTGCAAACTGTGCGAAACCGCCTTCCTCCGATCCGGTTGCTTCCTGGTCTGCGGTGACACGACGTGGCGAGACCGGGCTTGCGGATGTTCCGTGTTCATCCACCCGCTGCTCGGCCACCAGCTTGAGCGGCGCTGGAGCTTCCGGTGCCGGACGCATGCTGGTTACCTTGATTTCGGGTCGCCGTGGGCTGACCACGGATGCCAGATCGCCGCGATATTCCCGGTCGGCCGCCTCTTCCGAGCGTGCCTGACCGTCGCGGTCGGCTTCGGTGGCTGCGACGGCGGTGCGCAAGTGCGAATAGGTTTCGCGCGCATCGCTGCTGCTGGGGTCATCCATATGCTCGCCGGTCTTTGCCATCAGGCGCGACATATCCTGATCGGGATCCGCATCGTCCGCCAGTTTTTGGCTCGAACGACCGGACAGGTGCTGTTCGATCTCGGAAATTTCGGTCAGCAGGTGCATTTCGTCGTCTGCCGTCAAAACACCCTGCGCCAGGTCTTCCTCGACCGGTTCATCGTCGGATTCAATTGCTACGTCTTCTACGTTGAGGATGTTGGGGGCATCCTCTTCGTCGAAATCGTCTTCGGCAACGTCTGCAAGATCAGCGAACAGAGGCTCGGCGGCGGTCTGATCCGCCACCGGTGTGTCTTCGATCTCGTCGATTTGCAAGGGCTGGGGGGTCAGGGGCGCCTGCAAGTCAACGGTTTCTTCGATCTGAGTTTCAGCAACTTCGGGGATCAGCGCATCAGCTGTCTCAGCCGCTTGTGGTTCCGCGGCCTCCTCGTCAAGCGCCTCGTCAACCGCAGGTGCCGCCAATTCTTCGGTTTCCTGGGCTTCAGGCTCTTTGGGTTCGGCAAAGTCATCCGCGCTGAGAGCACCAGCCTCAAACGCGGCGGCCACAGCATCTACCGGAGGAGCGGATTTGGCCATCAGAGACGAGTCTTCGTCTTCGGAATACTCGGCAGCGGGCACATCGGAATGAGAGACGACCGCGCGAATACGCTGCAGTTTCGCCGCGATGCTGTCAGCAGCCGGGGGCGGGGTGTCTGCGACAGGTTCTGCCTCAGCGAACGCGGTCTGCGCAGGGGTCGGTTGTGGCTGAACATGAGCGGGAGTTTCGGCTACATTGACTGCGGCCGTGTGCGGGGCCGGTTCTTCAGCAGCAACTGGCGCTTCGGTTGTCTGAGTGGCACGCAGCAACAGGCCGGATTCGTTCTGACGGGCTTCGACGCGCTGTGATGCGTCACGCCGGGCGATGCGGGTCAGCATTTCGGCATCAGGTTGCGGGGGTTCCGAACCGAAGTAACGGTCATCCGCTGCGAGATCGCGGAAATACTCGGCGATGGCTTTCATCGTTTCAAAGGAATCATCAAATCCTTCCAAAGTGCAGGAGAAGGTTCCATATGAAACGGTTAATACCTTGTTATTCTGTACCATCAGACGCACGTCCTTTACAAACTACGAGAGCCCACTTACCCGGAATCGGGAGCACACGAAGGCTCTGAACTTTATGCATGAACCTATCATTTTGTGGTCTTAATGTGTCCAAATCCGGGAAAAATGGCCAATCTTAGGAAAATCGAGCCAATTGTACGCTCTATCGATCCAATCGGGCTGTTCGGAGGGGGATTTATCGGATCTGGAGACCTGAATCTGGTGCTGAATCGCGTCAATTCGGTCGTTGCCGCCGATGGCGGAGCGGACATTTTGACAGAATCAGGCCGGATTCCCGATGCGGTGATTGGTGACTTCGATTCGCTGAGCAAAGCGACGCAAGCCAAAATTCCCACGGATCGCCTGTTTGCCATCCGCGAACAGGACAGCACCGATTTCGACAAGGCCCTGCGCAATCTGCACGCTCCGCTGGTTCTGGGGGCTGGGTTTCTTGGCGGGCGACTTGATCATCAACTGGCCGTTCTGAACGTTCTGGTCCGGCGGCAGGATCAGGCCTGCATATTGCTGGGCGAACGTGAACTGGTTTTTCATGCGCCGCCAGAGATCAAGCTGCCGGTTGCGCCCGGCGATGTGGTCTCGCTGTTTCCGATGCAGCCGGTGACGGGGCGCAGTACCGGGCTGGAATGGCCGATTGATAATCTGGCCTTTCAGCCGGACGGGCAGGTGGGAACATCCAACCGTGCACTGGCGCCTGTCGAGCTGAAGATGGATGGGCCGGGCCTGCTGGTGATGATCCCGCGCACAGCACTTGATCCGCTTATGCAGGTGTTTCTGTCGGGGCAGACCGGGCGCTGGCCCGCTCGCGCAGAATGACGTACAGGCCTGCGGCAATGGTGATGACGATGCCAGCCGCAGCCAATCCATCGGGCAGGTCGTTGAAAATCACCCATCCGATCAGGGTTGCAACCGGGATTTCCAGATATTGCATCGGGGCCAGTGTGGCAGAGGGCGCATAGCGCAGCGACCACGTCATCAGCAGATGCGCGACCGTACCCAACACCCCGATCGCAATCAGCAGCCAGTTCAGATCGCTGGATGGCAGGGTCATCGAGAGCTCCTGAATGTTCATTTGCGTGCCAATCAGAAGGAGCGGTGCCAGAAGGATCGTCGCAAATACGCCGGACACGGCTTGCAACGACACCGGATCGGTCTCTTTCGCGACTTGCCGGGTGACCAGCATGAACAAGGCAAAAACCACGGCAACGATCAGTGGCAGCAACGCAGGTGCACCCACCTCGGCAAAGCTGGGTTGAATGACCAGCAATGTGCCGATGAACCCAACGACGCAGGCGGCAAGACGGCGGGAACCGACCTCTTCCTCCAGAACATATCTGCCCAGCAGCAGCATGATGAATGGCATGACAAAGGCAATTGCAACGGCATCCGCCAAGGGCAGGAATTGCAGCGCGCTGAACATGGCCGAAATGCCGATGATATGCAGCAGCGTCCGTAGCAGGGTCAGCCGCAGGATGCGGCCGCGCATCCGCCAGGGTCGCCCCGTCACCGCAACCAGGGGGATCAGGATCACCGCTTGCACCGCGAAACGCACCATGACCAGCAGACCCAGCGGTGTGGTTTCACCCAAAAGCTTCGCCATCGCATCCCCCAAGGGTGCGAGCACGCAAAAACCAAGCATCAAAAAGATGCCAAAGACGGGTCTGTCCTGGGTCATGAGCGCGACGCTATCTGTTTCGCGACGCAGAGGGAAGCGCTGTTGTCAGCGGTCGGGCAGGGGATGAACCTTGGTGTAATCCGGCCCGATGCAGGTGGGCAAACCATCCTCCAATTTCAGCCATTTCAGCTTTTCTTCATGCGCGACATGCAACGTAGGTTCCAGTGTGTCAGGAGAGTCCAGTGTCGCGACATAAAGGTGCATCACATCCGACATGGCGGTTGAACGGAAGGACATTGGCGTGCCGCAGTGCGGGCAGAAGCTGCGCTCGACACCGGGAGAGGAGTTGAAATGCTTGGGCTCTTCACCGGTCCACCGCCAATGGCCATCCCGAACTCCGAAATACGTTGTCATCGGCGCTGCGCATTGGCGACGGCAACTGTCGCAATGGCAGGTGACGCATGACAGTACCGGAGGGTCGACCTCGAACCGGATCTTGCCGCACAGACAATGTCCACGCATGTCGCCCCTCGCTTTCTGTTTCAGCAATTCGGTACGTTCACAGCCAGACCACCCAGCGACGTTTCCTTGTATTTCTCATGCATGTCATGGCCGGTCTGGCGCATCGTCTCGATCACTGCGTCCAGCGGCACGAAATGCTGACCATCCCCGCGCAAGGCCAGCGAGGCGGCTGAGACCGCTTTGATGGCCCCCAGCCCGTTACGTTCGATACAAGGAACCTGAACCAAACCGGCAACAGGGTCGCAGGTCATGCCCAGATGATGCTCCAGCGCGATCTCAGCGGCATTTTCCACTTGCTCGGGGGTTCCCCCCATCACGGCGCAAAGCCCGGCTGCCGCCATGGCAGCCGCGCTGCCAACTTCGGCCTGACATCCCGCTTCGGCACCCGAGATCGAGGCGTTGTATTTCACCAACCCGCCAATGGCCGCTGCGGTCAGCAGGAAATCTTCGATATGGCTTTCGGACGCGCCCGGTACGTGATCCAGGTAATAGCGCAGAACAGCGGGCAGAACACCTGCGGCCCCGTTGGTGGGCGCGGTGACAACCTGCCCGCCCGCCGCGTTTTCCTCGTTGACCGCCATGGCATAGACGCTCATCCAGTCGTTGATCGTGTGCGGCGCGGTCAGGTTCATGCCGCGTTCGGCCATCAACGCATCATAGATGCCTTTCGCGCGGCGGCGCACTTTCAAACCGCCCGGAAGGATGCCGTCGGTGGTCAAGCCGCGTTCGATACAGGCATTCATGACGTCCCACAGGCGAGCCGAGCCTTTGGCAAAACTGTCAGCGCAGCCCCGCGCGATCTCGTTCGCGCGCTTCATCCCGGCTATGGTCTTGCCACTGGATTTGGCCATCTCAAGCATTTCTGCGGCGGATTTGAACGGGAACGGGACCGGGTCGCCTTCATCGGTGTCTTTCCCTTCGGCCAGTTCTTCCTCGGTCAGGACAAAGCCGCCGCCGATCGAATAAAACACCTGCCGCAGGATGACATCGCCCTGTGCGTCGGTAGCCATCAGGATCATCCCGTTGGCGTGCCCGGGCAAATTGTTGTCGTAGTCAAAAATCAGATCCGCCTTGGGATCGAAATGAAGCGTCGGCAGGCCTTCGGGCGTTACGGTGTGCGTGCGTGCTATATCGGCCAGCGCGGCCTCGGCCTTTTCGTTGTCATAGGTGTCGGGAACAAAGCCCGCCAGACCCAGAATGGTCGCCCGATCGGTCGCGTGGCCGACGCCGGTGAAGGCCAGCGAGCCGTGCAGCGAACCTTTCAGGCCCGTAAATTCAAAGGGGGACGCGCGCATCATGTCCAGAAAGCGCGCCGCGGCCACCATCGGGCCCATTGTGTGTGATGAAGACGGGCCAATGCCCACTTTGAACATATCGAAGACAGATAGGAACATATCAGATAGCCGAGCCTTCCGGGGGATTAGCGTAAGTAGGGGATGTGAAGGGTGTAACGCCCAAACCTTCCGCAGCGATTGCCGAACGGGTGGCGGGGCATGTCTCAAGGTGCAGAAGCACTTTCTGCAAATGTGGCGTGTCGGCCAGTTGATACCAGCTGCGGTCAGCACTTACGGGGTACAGGGCCATCCAGCGCATCATGCAGGCGACATAATAGGTCAGAACCGATGGGACACCTGCGCGAAACCACTCAGGCCCGCGTTGCGCCAGCGCATCCAGCAGCCGCAGGTGCTGCTGCAACCGGGGTCGGATGCCCGCGCGCAGCGTGTCGGCCTGTGAGGCGTCTATGTATTTTTCAGCGTAGAACAGGATGCGAAGATCCGCATGCAACGTGTTGGACGCGAAGAACAGCCATTTCAGAAATCCGGCGCGTTCAGGATCATCCGCCGCCGGGGCCAATTGACCATGGCGCTCTGTCAGCCAAAGCAGGATCGCCGCAGTTTCAAAGATCGGGCCCTGCGGCGTTTCCAGAACCGGGATCAGCCCGTTGGGATTAAGCGACCGATACGCGTCGCTGTCCTGCTCGTTCTGGCGGCGGTCCACCACCACGGTTTCATAAGCTACGCCCATCTCGTTCAGCGCCAGCCGGATCACCAGCGAGGCGTTGTCAGGGGCGTAATGCAGGCGGTACCGGGTCAACATGCGCGCAACTTACAGCGCAAAGATGTGGGTGTAAGACATGATTGCGACTTTTCCGACAGGAAACGCGTAGTCCTGAGACATCTTAACACCAGTCGGATCGCAAAATGGGGTCGCAGTCGTCTGACGCATTCCCTATAACTCGGTCAGAATAAACTGGGAAAGCTGCCATGACCAGAGATCTGTCGCCAATCGACACCGCGAAATATGTTGCCGCGTACCGTGCCGCCGACATGGTCGAAGACGGGATGCGTGTCGGTCTTGGAACAGGATCGACAGCCGCCTGGCTGGTGCGCCGTCTGGGTGAACGGGTGCGCGAAGACGGACTGCGGATCAAGGGTGTTCCAACCTCGACCCGCACGGCGCAGCTTGCCCGCGAGGTTGGTATCGATGTCATCTCACTGGATCAGGCCGGTTGGCTGGACATGACCATCGACGGCGCGGATGAGTTCGATCAGGACCTGAACCTGATCAAGGGCGGTGGCGGTGCGCATCTGCAGGAAAAGATTGTGGCCACGGCCAGCGACCAGATGATCGTCATCGCCGATGCAGGCAAAGAAGTTGAAACTCTGGGGGCCTTTCCGCTGCCTGTCGAGGTCATTCCCTTTGGCTGGCAGACAACACGCACATTGATCGAGGAAGCTCTGGATACGATGGATGTGCTTGGGACATCCTCGGCGCTGCGCATGAATGGCGAGGCCCCGTTTGTGACCGATGAGGGCAACCACATCCTTGACCTGCACCTCAAGCGCATCGGCAACCCGCGCCAGATGGCGCTGATCCTGAACCAGGTGCCCGGTGTTGTGGAAAATGGCCTGTTCATCGACATCTGCGACAAGGTCGTGATCGGCCATGGCGATGGCCGGGTCGAGCTGCGTGATATCAACGCGGGTACGGTCGCAATGGATCAGCTGCTCAGCAGATCGCGCGATAACCTGTTTTCCGATTTTTCGGACTGAGTATCGTGCAGGTCCCTCCGGCAAGTGGCTATGAAAGTTCGAATTTTCCACGCCGGGGGTTGGCACAGGGTTTTTTACACCCAGATATCCAGAGAATTTTGCAAGTTGAACGAAGGAACCCGGCATGAGCTTTGACTATGATCTTTTTGTCATCGGTGGAGGTTCGGGCGGGGTCCGCGCGGCGCGTGTTGCGGCGGGTGAAACCGGCGCCAAGGTCGCGCTGGCCGAAGAAGACCGGTATGGCGGCACCTGTGTGATCCGGGGCTGCGTACCCAAGAAGCTGATGGTCTTTGCCAGCGAATACTCGGGCATGGTCGGGGACGCGCAGGCCTATGGCTGGGACATTCAGCCCGGCGCGTTCAACTGGAACAGTTTTCACGGCAAGCTGGTGGCCGAGCTTGATCGGTTGGAAGGGATATATCGCAATATCCTGAAGAACAACGGCGTCGAAAGCTTTGACCATCGTGCGCGCCTTGTGGATGCCCACACGGTCGAGCTGGCCGACGGAACCCGCAAAACGGCCAAACACATTCTTGTCGCCACCGGCGGTCGCCCGGTTGTTCCGGATTTTCCGGGCTCGGAACTGGCGATTACGTCGAACGAGATATTCCACCTGGACAAGCTGCCCGAAAGCATCCTGATCGTTGGGGGCGGTTATATTGCCTGTGAATTTGCCGGGATCATGAACGGGCTGGGGGTCAGGACGACTCAGTTCTATCGCGGCGCACAGATCCTTCGGGGGTTTGATGACGAGGCGCGTGGACTGATCAGCGAAGAAATGTGTCAGAACGGCATCGACCTGCATCTGGGCACCAATGTGCTCGAGATGAAAAAGCAGGGCGACAAGATCTGGGTCAAGGCCACCAACGGCTCCGAGCAGAGTTTTGATGTGGTGATGTATGCCACGGGCCGTGCGCCGAATGCCGATAACCTTGGGCTAGAGGCTTTGGGCGTTGAACGCGGCCGTAAGGGCGAGATCATCGTGGATGAATACAGCCAGACCGCTGTGCCCTCGATCTATGCCATTGGCGATGTGACCGACCGGGTGAACCTGACACCGGTTGCGATCCGTGAAGGGATGGCTTTTGTGGAAACCGTATTCAAAGGCAATCCGACACCGGTGGATCACGACTTGATCCCGACTGCGATCTTCACTCAGCCTGAGATGGGTACCGTAGGCCTCAGCGAAGAAGAGGCGGCAGCGCAGGAACCAATCGAGGTCTATGCCACATCTTTCAAGCCGATGCAGAAATCTTTTGCTGGCGGCACGCAGCGGGTGCTGATGAAACTCATCGTCTCTCAGGCGACGCGCAAGGTGTTGGGTTGCCATATTGTCGCCCCCGGTGCCGGCGAGATGATCCAGCTGGCGGGAATCGCCGTAAAGATGGGCGCGACCAAGGAAGATTTTGACCGTACGGTTGCAGTTCACCCGGTCGTGGCCGAAGAACTGGTGACAATGCGGCAACCTGTGCGCACGGCTTGATTTGCAAGCGCGCGCACACACGTTACAAGGGAACCCGTGATCACACGGTCCAAAACGAAGGAAAAGATACTTATGGCGGGCAACAGCGGCGGCCCCTGGGGGGGCGGAGGCTCATCCGGTGGCGGAGGAAATCGGGGTAACAACGGGGACGGGCGCAAGCCCCCCGAAAGCGATGGCCCGCATATCCCCGAGATCGACGAACTGATGAAAAAAGGCCAGGAACAGCTGCGCGTCCTCATGGGCGGCCGTGGCGGCGGTGGCCGTGGCGGTAGCGGTGATCAGGGCGGTGGCGGTCCGGCCTTTACCAAGGGCACAGTTGCGATTGGCCTTGTTGCAGCTGCAGTAGTCTGGGGGCTTGCGAGCTTTTATACTGTCAAACCCGAAGAACAGTCTGTCGAACTGTTTCTGGGCGAATTCTCGGCCGTCGGCAATCCGGGCCTGAACTTTGCGCCATGGCCGTTTGTAACCGCCGAGGTCATACCGGTGACCCGCGAACAGAACGAAGACATGGGTGGCGCGCGTGGTAGCGACGATGGCCTGATGCTGACCGGCGACGAGAATGTGGTCGACATAGATTATCAGGTTGTCTGGAACATCAACGACCCGGCCAAGTACCTGTTTAATCTGCGTGATCCGCGCCAGACGATCCGAGCCGTGTCCGAATCCGCGATGCGTGAGATCATTGCGCAAAGCGAGCTTGCACCGATCCTTAACCGTGATCGCGGCGTAATCGCCGACCGTTTGCAGGTGCTGATTCAGGATACAATGGACAGCTACGATTCGGGTGTGAACATCATTCGCGTCAACTTTGACAAAGCCGACCCGCCACAGGACGTGATCGCCTCCTTCCGCGATGTCCAGGCTGCCGCGCAAGAACGTGACCGGTTGCAGAACGTGGCAGACGCTTATGCCAACCGTGTGCTGGCCGAGGCACGCGGTGAAGCCGCACAGATTCTGGAAGAGGCTGAAGGGTACCGCGCCCAACAAATCAATAGTGCTCAGGGTGAGGCCAGCCGCTTTAGCGCGGTTCTGGAAGAATACTCCAAGGCACCGGACGTGACTCGCAAGCGTCTGTACTTGGAGCGGATGGAACAGATTTTGGGTGACGTCGACAAGATCATTCTAGACCCGAGTTCGAGTGGACAAGGGCAGGGCGTCGTGCCCTACCTGCCGCTGAATGAGCTGCGCCGTAGTCCTTCTGGGGAGAGCAACTGATGCGTAAGACGACATTTATTTTGCCGATCGTTTTCATCGCGGTAGTCGGTGTTCTTTCCTCGATTTTCATCGTGGACGAGCGCGAACGTGCTCTGGTTCTACAATTTGGCCGCGTTGTCGCGGTGAAGGAGGAGCCAGGTCTGGCGTTCAAGATACCGGTGATTCAAGAAGTAGTGCGCTATGACAACCGCATCCTGTCCATCGATGTCCACCCGCTGGAAGTTACTCCGCTGGATGATCGTCGTCTGGTGGTTGATGCGTTTGCGCGTTATCGAATTTCTGATCTGGAACAGTTCCGTCAGGCCGTTGGCGTCGGTGGTATCCCGGTGGCCGAGGATCGTCTGGACCGCATTCTGCGTGCTGAAACCCGCGAAGTACTGGGTTCGGTTTCCTCGCGTGACATCCTCAGCTCGGACCGTGCAGCCTTGATGCTGCGCATTCGAAATAGCGCGATTGCCGAAGCGCAGGCGTTAGGCGTCACCGTAATCGACGTGCGCCTGAAAGCGACCGACTTGCCGCAGGCCAACCTTGAGGCCACATTTGACAGGATGAAGGCCGAGCGGGAACGTGAAGCGACAGATGAACGCGCACGTGGTAACGAGGCGGCGCAACGTGTGCGCGCGCAGGCTGACCGGACTGTGGTTGAACTGGTGTCGGATGCGCGCCGTGAGGCTGAGATCACCCGCGGTGAAGCCGACGCCGAACGCAACGCGATCTTTGCCGAAGCTTATAGCGCCGATCCGGAGTTCTTTGAATTTTACCGCTCGTTGACGGCCTATCAGAATGCGCTGCAAGGCGGTAACAGCTCGCTGGTGTTGAGCCCGGATTCCGAATTTTTCAATTACCTGGGTTCACCCACAGGGCGGAGTGTTCCGGCGGCTCCGGTCTCTGAATAATGGGCATGATCCTTCTGGCCTTCGGGCTGGTACTGATTGTCGAGGGGCTGGCCTATGCGCTGGCCCCTTCGCTTATCGAGCGGATGCTGGAGGCGTTGCGCGCCATGCCCGAACAGGCCCGGCGTCTGGCCGGGTTGCTTTGTGTTGTCAGTGGTTTGATCCTGCTCTGGGGGGCATATCAACTGGGCTTTTGACGGGGCGGTTTCACGTGCGGGTGATTTCCCTGCGATCCCGAGTTGCTCACCGGGTTAAACTGACTACATTGGAAACTAAGAAAGGCCGAAACAGGCCTTGGCAAGATTGTCGACAAGGAGAGCTCAAGTGCAGGCGAAAGCGCGCAGTTTATCCGTCCGGTGGGACGACGTGAGTGTTTGGATGCGGCTGTTGTGGCTGGCCTTTGCCGGTACGCTGCTTGTGCTGGCGCAGTCGGTTTCCGCTCAGGCCAGAGGCGAAAGCCTGGCGCCCTTGGCCGAAAAGATCAGCCCGGCCGTGGTGAACATCACCACAAGCACCCTGATCGAAGGTCAGACAGGTCCGCAGGGCATCGTGCCCGAGGGGTCTCCGTTCGAGGATTTCTTTCGCGAGTTTCAGGATCGCAACGGCGGCAATGACAACGGCCCGCCCCGACGCAGCAACGCCCTTGGGTCGGGTTTTGTGATCTCTGAAGATGGTTACATTGTCACCAACAATCACGTCATTGCGGAAGCTGATGAAATCCTTGTGGAATTCTTCCCCGGCGACGGGCAGCCCAAAAAAGAACTGGTGGCCAAGGTCATCGGAACCGATGAGAAAACCGATATCGCGCTGCTCAAGGTCGAAGCGTCCGGCCCCTTGAAATACGTGCAATTCGGCGACAGCGACGTGGCGCGTGTGGGTGATTGGGTTATTGCCATGGGCAACCCGCTTGGTCAGGGCTTTTCTGTATCCGCTGGTATCGTATCCGCCCGCAACCGGGCGCTCAGCGGATCTTATGACGACTACATCCAGACGGATGCGGCGATCAACCGGGGCAACTCGGGCGGTCCGTTGTTCAACATGGACGGCGAAGTGATCGGCGTGAACACCGCCATCCTGTCGCCCAACGGTGGCTCGATCGGCATCGGCTTTTCGATGGCGTCGAACGTGGTAGTGAAGGTTGTCGATCAGCTGCGCGAGTTTGGTGAAACCCGGCGCGGCTGGCTGGGTGTCCGCATTCAGGACGTGACCGAGGACATGGCCGAGGCCATGGGGCTGGAAAAGCCCGGTGGCGCGCTGATCAGCGATGTTCCGGAAGGCCCCGCCCAGGAGGCCGGTCTGAAAGCAGGCGACGTGATCATCAGCTTTGACGGTGTCGAGGTCGAAGACACCCGTGGTCTGGTCCGTCAGGTTGGCGAAACAGAAGTCGGCAAAGCTGTCCGGGTCATTGTGCATCGCGATGGCGGCACGCAGACAATTCTGGTCACGCTGGGACGCCGCGAAGACGCAGAAAGCAAAGAAGATGACGAAGAAGAAACGCAGGATGCTCCGGTCGAAGAAAACGCCGATATTCTCGGGCTGACCATCTCCCCGCTCACAGATACGCTGCGTGCGGATATGGGATTGGATGCAGATGCCCAAGGTCTGGTGATTTCGAATGTCGATGAAGCGTCTGAGGCTTACGCGAAAGGGTTGCGTGCGGGTGACCTGATCACGGAAGCGGGTCAGCAAAAGGTGGAAACCATCGCGGACCTGGAAGCCCGAATGGACCAATCGCGAGAGGCTGGGCGGAAATCCCTGCTGCTTTTGGTCCGCAGGGGGGGCGAGCCGCGATTTGTGGCGCTAAGCCTGGAAGAGTGATTTGAATAGGCCGGGACAAGCGCCCGGCCTTTTTCATTGCCTGAACACCTGAAGAGGCATGCAGAAAGAAAATGAGCCATACGCAGTAATTGCGTATGGCTCAGATACAGGGAGAGATCAGTGGACAGATATCGGGGATGATTCTCTGACCTCCTACGGTAACAACTTCACCTTAGGTCAACACGAACCCTCTCGTATGTGAACCAGATCACACTGGTTCAGATAAGTTCGGAATCGGCCAGTTCCCGCAATGCGTCGAAATCCTGAATCAGCAATCCGCCGCGCGAGGATTCGACAATATTGTCGCGTTTCCAGATCGAGATTGTCTTGGAAACGGCCTCGCGCGTAGCCCCGACAAATTCGGCAAGCTCGCTCTGCGACAGGGTGATGCGCTGCGTCGGGTCGTCCTGCAATTCCGACAGATGCAGCAGCTTTCGGGCCAGTCGAATGGGCATGGGCAAAAAGACCTGCTCGTTCAGCTGCAACCCCATCCATCGCATCCGCAGCCCGGCCAACCGGATCAGATCCACGGCAAGGTCAGGCTGTTTTCTGATCTGGTTCATGACGTCATTGCGACGCACACGCAGGACGCGCGATGGCTCGGCCGCCGCAATAGTCGCCGTGCGCGGGCCGTTGTCAAACAGCGCAATCTCGCCAAAAACTTCACCTGGGCGCATCAGCGTCAATGTCAGTTTCCGGCCGCTCATCGCCAGAAAGGACACTTCAAGCGTGCCTTCCAGAATGGCATAGAGCGAATCCCCTTCATCGCCTTGTTCGAAAAGGGTTTCTCCTTGAGCCAGCGAGATGTCGGTCGCCTGCGCGGAAAGCATCTCTCTAAGCCCGTCGGAGGCTTCGGAAAGGAAGCCGCTGGTGGGAAAGGCCGTCATGTATACACCGATCTTGGGCAAGGTGTGAGTGTGGGTGGTGACACAACTTCCCATAGCTCGGCGGCTAAGCCAAGAATTTTGTTTGATTTTGCAGGTATGGCGACGTCAGAACAGCTATTTCTGTTCCGGGTCGTCCATATAGCGTTGCAGGATGCTGAATTGCAGCATCAGGAAGGCCATCAGCGCAATGGGAAATCCGAAGGTTTCGATCTTGACCCAAAGGTCGGTCGACATGGTGCGCCAGACAAACTCGTTTGCGGCGGCCAGAACAGCGAAACAGGCGCAAAGGCGGCGTGTCAGAATCATCCAGCCTTCGTGCTTCATAGGCAGCATTTCATCCAATACGTAGGCCAGATAAGATTTCTTTTGCAGCAACCCGATGCCAAGGATCAGGGCGAACAGGCCATAGACAAGCGTGGTTTTCATCTTGAAAAACCGCTCGTCATTGAACCATGCGGTCAGGCCGCCAAAGAAAATGACCATGAAGGCCGTGAAAATCTGCATCCGGCTGAGTTGGCCGGTGAGGTACCACAGGATACCCATTGCCCCCAGCATCAGGGGGACGAAGATAATCGTGGCGATGATAAAGCCGGAATATTCGGTACCACCGATCAGAAAGCTGTCATCACGCAAGCGCAGGTAGATGAAGAAGAAGGCCAGCGGCGGGCCAAGCTCCAGCACCTGTTTCAGAAATGGGTTGACGTCTTTTTTGCCTGTCATCGGTATGTCCTGCTGCTTACCCGCCCATTTCAACTATTACGGCGCCGAGTGCAATCAATGCCATCAATGCAATGCGTCTTGGACCAACGGTCTCCTTCAGGACAAGCCAGCCGATGAGCGCCGCAAAGACGGTTGAGGTTTCGCGCAGCACGGCGGCTTCGCCGACTTTGTCCAGTCGTGTGGCCAGCATGATCGAACCGAAGGACAAAGGCGCGATGATGCCGCCGGCCAGACCCCGCAGCATCAGCGGGCCGGGCGCAGGGCGATGTGTCATCGCGCGCCATCTGAGGAAGGCGTAGACCGGCATCGCCGCGCCGTCGATCATGAAGAACCAGGCCAGAAATGTGAACGGGTCGGCAGTGGCACGTATGCCATAGGCGTCATAGGTGGTGTAAAGGGCGACAAACAGCCCCGTGATGATCGCGAGGACCAGCGCAATCCCCAGCGTGTCACGGTTGGTTTCGAGAAACCGGAAATTATAGGCGGCCAGGCCGAATATCCCGGCCAGCAGGGTTGCGACGCCCAGCCACTGCACGGTCGAGAATGTTTCACCGAACAGAAGATAGGCACCAATGACCGTAAACAGCGGGCCTGTCCCGCGCACGACGGGATAGACGACCGTGTAGGACCCTTTGGTGTACGCCGCGGCCTGCAGCGTCTTGTAGGCAATGTGGATCAGCCAGACGAGGGCGAAGATCGGCCACATATGAGGTTCAGGCCAGGGCACCACGAAAAAGGCAAACGGGGCGGCCATCAGACCATAGCTGGCGTCAATAGCGCCGCGGGACAGCCATGGATCATGACGGCCTTTCTGCAGCGCCCCGAACGCGGCGTGCAGGAAGGCGGCCATCAACGCCAGTGCCAGCGCCAGTTGGTGACCGGCTTCGGTGCCTTCAAGTGAGATCAGCCAGTCGCTCAAATACGCAGACCTTTTGTAGGGCGGAGAGGGGTGGGGGCTGTCTGCCCCCACACCCCCGAGGATATTTGGGGCCAGATGAAGTGGCGGATCAGCCCTTGTCGAGCCCGGTCAGGGCGGCGGCGAATTCTTCGGGATCGAAGGGGGCAAGGTCATCGATCTGTTCTCCCACCCCGATTGCATGGATCGGCAGGCCGAACTTGTCGGCCAGCGCGACCAGCACACCGCCCTTGGCGGTTCCGTCCAGCTTGGTCATGATCAGGCCCGAGACATCGGCCAGCTTGCGAAAGGTTTCCACCTGGCTCAGCGCGTTCTGACCTGTGGTGGCGTCAAGGACCAGCAAGGTGTTGTGCGGTGCGGTCTCGTCAACCTTGCGGATGACGCGGACGATCTTGGCCAGTTCCTCCATCAGGTCGGTGCGGTTTTGCAGGCGTCCGGCGGTATCGATCATCAGCAGATCCGCGCCTTCGGCCTGAGCCCGGGTCAGCGCGTCAAAGGCGAGGCTGGCGGGGTCCGAGCCCTCGGGCGCGGTCAGAACCGGAACCCCGGCGCGGTCGCCCCAGACTTGCAGCTGTTCGACGGCCGCAGCGCGAAAGGTGTCACCGGCGGCGATGACGACTTTTTTGCCAGCCTGCTTGAACTGGCTGGCCAGTTTGCCGATGGTCGTGGTCTTGCCCGAGCCGTTGACGCCGACGACCAGCACCACTTGCGGGCGTTTGGGATAGATCGGCAGGGGCCTGGCCACGGGCTCCATCACGCGGGCCACTTCCTGCGCCAGCAACTGTTTGATTTCCCGGGTCGAGAGTTTGCGCCCAAAGCGCCCCTCGGCCATGTTCGAGGTGACACGCAGGGCGGTGTCGACGCCCATGTCAGAAGCGATCAGCAGCTCTTCGAGTTGCTCGAGCATGTCGTCATCCAGCGTGCGGCGCATTTCAGTGGCGGCGCCGCCGCGGCTGAACAGACGGTTCAGGATGCCTTTGGATTCGGGAATTTCCGGCGGTGGGGCAATGGGCTTGGGGTCCGCCGGGGCGGGGGCAGGTTGTTCAGCCGGTTCCTGCGCCGGTTCAGGGGCCGGAATTTCCGGGACCGGTTGCGGCTCGGGCTCAGGTTCGGGGAGGACAGGGTCGGGTGCGGCGGTTTCCTCGCCACCATCCTCGACGATGGCGTCCAGCCCCTGTTCGAGGCGGGATGAGGATTTGAACAGCTTGTCCTTTAGCTTTGAGAAAAACGCCATATTTGGTCTCCGCAGGTGTTCCTTTCACCTAATGCGGATTTGCGGCAGTTGCAAAGGGTCACGCAAAAGCGAAGACGAAACCAAATTGCGCGCCCCAGTAGAGCGGCCAGATCAGATAGGGCGTCAGCTTGTGGGCGGGGTGGTTCGCAGGCAGCAGGAACTTTTCCGTAGCAAGGATCAGATCAGACGCGATGAAGGCGATTGCAGCCGGGAACGCCCATCGCAAGGCACCTGTCTGGGGCAGCGCCAGCACGGTGATCCCCATGCCAAGGATGATCGGGATATAGGCCAGAACAGGGCCTTTCAGGTCTCCGGCGCGGGGGGCAAGCAGTGTGGCCATGACAATGCCCAGAATGACCAGAGACCACACGATCGCGGGGGCATCCCAGATCAGGCTGGCGGAGCTGGCAGGATGCGACAGGAACAGGGCGATATAGGCCAGATGCCCGGCGGCAAATGCGGCAATGCCGGCCATGAACGTGGCATCCGTTTCACGCGACAACAGCGCGTCCCCGGTTGCGCACAGGGCAAGTGCAACGGCGAGCATCCATGGGCTGCCCTGCAGAACCGCAATGACTGCCAGCGCGGCGACCGAGGTGGTTTTCAGCACAGTGCGCAAGGAACTGGCTGGTCGGGCCGTCAGGGGCAGGTATCCCAATGCGCAGCCAAGGGCGATCCAGAAGAGAAGGGTTGTCATGTCACCTCACCGCGGTTTTCGAATACCTTCATCCCGAGCGCGGCATATAATCAAGCGCTTACGTTGAGTTAAGCATGTTTCCCCAACCCCTGGCCAAAGGGTGAATGGCATAGCGGGATCGCATCTGACACAATGGGCGTATGTTCCGAGCGCTGATGATTCTCGCCTGCTTTGCCGCACCGCCCGCTGCGGCCCAGACCCCTTTGTCCGGCCCCGAATTCGACACCTATACGCAGGGCAAGACCCTGTTTTACGGTTTCGAAGGGCAGGTTTACGGGGTCGAACGCTATTTGCCCAACCGTCGCGTGATCTGGTCATTTCTGGATGGCGATTGCAAGGAAGGTGTATGGTATCAGCAGGAAGAGCAGATTTGTTTCATCTACGAAGACCGGTTTGATCCGCAATGCTGGGTCTTTACGCGATCCGGCGGTGGCCTTGTCGCGCAGTTTGAAGGCGACCCGCAGGCGACCGAACTGTACGAGGCGGAAGATATCGGGGAAGAAATGGTGTGTTATGGCCCCGACGTCGGTGTCTGACTAGGTCACCCGAAGCTCATCATAGCTGAGCATGACATGCTGCTGATATGCAGGTCTTTCTGTCAGCTTATCGTAATAGCGCCGCAGGTTGGGCAGGACCGCGCGGGATATCGCGATGTCGTAATAGCGATAAAGGATATGTCCCAGCTGAATATCGGCCAGCGTCAGATCGGGCCCGCACAGGTAGGTGTTTTCTGACAGCCGGGTATCGGCAAGTACCAGTTTGCTATCCAGCGCGGCAACGGCCTGCTCAATCGCGTTTTGGTCCTGCTCTGCCGGGGCGGTCCGGACAACCTGCCAGAACACGGGCACCGTGAAATCCATCGCAACGTTGATCTTGGCCCATTCCGCCCATTTGTCGATTTCAGCCCGTTGGACCGGGTCGCGTGGCCAGAACGCATTCCCGCCATAGGCATTCGCCAGGTAGCGCAGGATTGCGCCGGTTTCCCACAGCGGTGGGTGATTGCCATCCTGTAGCACTGGGATGGTGCCGTTCGGGTTCAGCTTGCGAAAGGCATCGGTGTCCAGCCCGCCGAATCTGTGCCCTGCATCGTGGCGGTGAAAGCGCAGATCCATCTCTCCGACGCACCACATCAGGGCCTGAACATTCGATGACGTTTTGCGGCCCCAGATTGTCAGCATGGCTTAGAACAACGATCCTTGATCTGGTGTATCCGGTTTGGATTTCCGGTTGGTCTGCTTTGCGGCTGTCCCGGTGCCAAGAATGCCATCGGCGAATTCGATGTCCAGCACCGTGTGTTTTGCGGCCTCGGCCTTGGTCGTGATGACATTCCCATCTGCGCGAACCACGGCATATCCGCGTTCCAGCGTCGCCTTGTAGCTGAGCGTTTCGCGCAGGCGGTCTGTGGCCTCAAGCTGATGTTTCAGACGATCCAGCCGCGTGGTCTGCGCCGCGTTCATCCGGTCACCAAGCCGGGCAAGGTTTTGCGCGTGCTGGCCGATCTCGCGTTGAATTGGGCGCAGGGACAGGCGCGACGACAGGTTGCGCAGTGATTCCTGCCGGGCCGAGACCAGACCGCGCAGAGTTGACGGGCGCAGATGGGCTGACAGTTCCACAACTTGCAGGCGGCGGTTTTGCACTCCTCGCGTCAAAGCCGGGGTCAGGCGATCCGCAATCAAATCAAGGCGTTGCCGGGGGGAGTTCAACAGGCTGTCCGGGCGCGGCAGGGCGCGGGACAAATCGCGCAGCCTTTGCGAACGGCGCTGCACCGCGTCCGTTGCCGCGCGCGACAGGCGGGCGCCTTGCTCGCCGGTCCAGGCCAGCAGTTCGATGCGGACCGGCACGGCCAGCTCTGCCGCAGCTGTGGGTGTAGGCGCGCGGCGGTCCGAGACGAAATCGATCAGGGTCGTGTCGGTTTCATGCCCAACGGCCGAAATCAGCGGTATGTCCGATGCGGCGGCGGCTCGCGCGACACTCTCTTCGTTGAAGCCCCAAAGATCTTCGATCGACCCACCGCCACGGGCCACGATGATCAGGTCAGGACGGGGCAGTGCGCCGCCGGGTGTCAACTGGTTGAACCCTTCGATGGCGCGGGCAACCTCGGGGGCGCAGTTTGCGCCCTGCACGGCCACGGGCCAGATCAGCACCTTTCGCGGGAACCTGTCCCGAAGCCGGTGCAGAATGTCACGGATCACCGCGCCCGAAGGCGATGTCACGACGCCGATGATCTGCGGCAGATACGGCAGGGGCTTCTTGCGCTCGGGCGCAAACAAACCTTCGGCCTCAAGCTGTTTCTTGCGCTTTTCCAGCAAGGCCATAAGTGCGCCCTGACCGGCAACGGCAACTTCATCGACATTCAGGTTGTATTTGGATTGCGCGCCAAAAGCGGTCAGGCGACCAGTGACGACAACCTCCAGCCCTTCCTCTGGCACGACCGAGAGGCTGGAAACTTGACCTTTCCATGTCGTGCAGGCCAAAACGTTCCGGTCGTCCTTGATGTCGTAGTACAGGTGCCCGGACCGGGCCTTGAACACGCGGCCAACTTCGCCGCGCACACGGATTCGCCCGAACGCGCCTTCCAGCGTGCGCTTCACCTCGCCCGAGACCTCGGAAACCGTGTATTCAGGTGTGTTTTGGCCCGGAATCGGGTCATCAAGCAGGTCGGACATTTCAGCGCCTTGTTTCAATTGCTCACCCAGCTTAGAACGCCGCGCAGGCGAGGCCAAGCAGATCGGAGACGACCCCATGAACATCCTTATTCTCGGCAGCGGCGGGCGCGAACACAGCCTGGCCTGGGCAGTGATGCAAAACCCAAAATGCGACCGTCTGATCGTGGCGCCGGGCAATGCCGGGATCGCTCAGATCGCGGAGTGTGCCGCTCTGGATATCGAAAACGGTGGGGCAGTTGTCAGCTTTGCCGAGGAAAACGCGATTGATTTCGTGATTGTCGGCCCCGAGGCTCCCTTGGCCGCCGGAGTGGCGGATCGCCTGCGCGAAGCCGGGGTGCTGGTTTTCGGACCGTCTGCCGAAGCGGCCCGGCTGGAGGCCTCGAAAAGCTTTACCAAGGAAATCTGCGACGCGGCACACGCGCCCACCGCCGCTTATGCGCGGTTCACCGCGCCCGAGCCCGCCAAGGCCTATATCCGCGAACAGGGCGCGCCCATCGTGGTCAAGGCCGATGGTCTGGCCGCCGGCAAGGGCGTGATCGTGGCCATGGACGAAGACACGGCGCTTGACGCCATTGACGACATGTTCGGCGGTGCCTTTGGGGGGGCCGGGGCCGAGGTCGTGATCGAAGAGTTTATGGACGGCGAAGAGGCGTCTTTGTTTGTTCTGTGCGACGGCCAAGACATCCTGTCCATCGGCACGGCCCAAGACCACAAGCGGGTGGGCGAAGGGGATACCGGTCTGAACACCGGGGGGATGGGTGCCTATTCTCCGGCGCCGGTTCTGAGCGCGGAAGTTGAAGCGCGCGCGATTGAAGAGATCGTGCGCCCCACCATCGCCGAGATGAAGCGCCGGGGCACACCGTTTCAGGGAATTCTTTATGCGGGGCTGATGATCAAGGACGGCCAGCCGCGCCTTGTGGAATATAACGTCCGTTTCGGGGATCCGGAATGTCAGGTCCTGATGATGCGTCTGGGCGCGCAGGCGATGGACCTGTTGCATGCCACCGCCGAAGGGCGGCTGGGCGAAATGCGGGTCAACTGGGCCGATGATCACGCGATGACGGTCGTGATGGCGGCCAAAGGTTATCCGGGAACCTACGAGAAGGGCACGGTCATCAAAGGATTGGACGGCTTGCCCGAGGACAGCAGCAACATGGTGTTTCATGCGGGCACAAGCGAGGCTGCGGGGCAGGTGCAGGCCGTCGGCGGGCGCGTTCTGAACGTGACCGCGCGCGGAAAAACGCTGCAAGAGGCGCGCGACCGGGCGTACCAGATGGTTGATGCCGTGGATTGGCCTGAAGGGTTCTATCGCAGCGATATCGGCTGGCGCGCTTTGGAGGGATGATCGGGCAGGGGGCTTTGCCCCCTCGGCCTTGCGGCCTCCCGGCACTGCGCGGGTTCGCGGTCGAAATCGTCCGCTGGACGATTTCTTTTCAACCACTCACCCTCCAGGATATTTTTGGCCAGATGAAGAGGCTGATCAGCACTTCAGGGCTGATGTGAGATTGTCGCGCTGTTTGAGCGGGCGCAAGTCCGTCAGGTGCCAGCCATCCTGATAGGAAACACGGATGATCCGCGACCAGTCGGCGCTGGCGAGGATCATTTCGGGATGGTCGCCGCAGCTCCGCAGGCCGCCGGAAATGAAATCCTCACCGATCTTGTGGTTGGTCAGGCCGGGCAGAACAGCGATTTCGGTCAGTCCACCATCTTTGAAGCGCCAGATGCGCAGGGTTTTGGCCAGGTGGGGGCGGTCGACATAGGCGATCTCGATATTGCCATCACCATCCAGATCAGCAGCACCGACCGGGGCGAGCCAGCGGAAACGTGCGCCGATATGAGGAGTGGCCGCTATTTTTTCGCCAGCGGCGTTGTAGATCGCAAGCTGAGCGCCTGTTGTGTTCTGCGTTTCAACGACAATTGCTTCAACCGCGCCGTCCTTGTCGATGTCTGCCAGACGCGGCGCAAGGTCTTCGAATACACGGTCCTGTGGCAGACGAACCGTTACGACTGTGTCATCGACCACAAGCTCCAAAGCGCCGTATTCGATATTGTCGCCCAAAACACCATGCGCGTATCGCGTGGTTGGTTCCGTGAAGCGGGCGTCGGTGATGGTGTCTGCCGTGACAGCGATTGGCAGCGCGCACCACAGGCCAAAAGGGAGCAAAGCGCTGCGCACCCGACATTGCCACAGGCGGGCGGGCTGACGCGGCGCTTTGGACAGCATCAGATCTGCTTTTCGGGCATCTGGACAATCAGACCGTCCAGCGCGTCGGTCACCTTGATCTGGCAGGTCAGGCGCGAGCGGGCCGGGTCAGGCTCATAGGCGAAATCCAGCATATCCTCTTCCATGTCGTCCTTGGCCGGGATCTTCTCGACCCAGTCGGGGTGGACATAGACATGGCAAGTCGAGCAGGCGCAGGCACCGCCGCAATCGGCCTCGATGCCGGGAATATTGTTGTCACGGGCCCCTTCCATGACGGTCAGTCCGTTGGCGACCTCGACAGTGTGCTCGGTACCGCCATGCTCGACATAGGTGATCTTTGCCATTGCGTGCGTCTTCCTTTTGCGATGTTCGAAACCTTCCTTAGTGAAGGGAGTTAGGTGTTTCCAGCCTCATTTGCGACTCCTCACGCCGTGTCTGGACTTTCCTGTATTTTGTTCTATCTTTGTTCTTATGCTTGTTGCCCCTTTTCTCCGCGCGGTTTCAAACCGGGACTGGCCGCGACCGCCGTCCTGTCTGTCCTCCGCCCAGCTGGAGGCCCCGCCCGAAGGGGCGCGTGTGGCCGTGGCCGGGCTGGTGATCCTGCGGCAGCGGCCGGGGACGGCCAAAGGCGTGATCTTTCTGACGCTTGAGGATGAGACCGGGATCGTCAATGTGGTGGTCTGGCGCAAAATCTACGAACGCTTCCGCCGTGCGGTGATCTCGGGGCGGTTGCTGAAGGTGACAGGCCGGATGCAGCGGGCGCATTCGGTGACCCACGTGATCGCGGAAGAGATCGAGGATATCTCGGGCATGCTGGACCTGCTGGTGCAGGGGCAGGGTTAGGTCTGTCGTGCGGATCAATCCTAAATTGTCCGTCGCCGTGCCGCAAACCCGCGCCTGAAGAACGGGCGATATGTTTTCTTTGCCTCAAATGCGCGATTAAGGCGCTTTTCCGCCACTTGAACGCGGGATGGTCGACTCTCCGGCGCCGGGCGCGTAGTGACACGCATCTTTGCGCATCGGCTTGTGTCAAAGCTCGGGCCGGATTGCGCATCACTCAACGTCTTTTCAGAGTCAGTTCGGATGCCCAACGCAACGCACCAAGGATCGCTCGAAAATACCGTCTCTCGGGACGAAAGCCGGATTTCCGACCGTCTGGCAGAGCTCTCGGAACTCACGCGTTCAGCGGGATATGTTCATACCGCCCGAATGATCGATGAGGCGCTAAGCGCTTATTCCTTCGAACGCAGACAGGCTGAGACTGCAAAAAGGCTTCGGTCAGAGTTGCAGCAACTCAAGCGGATTGAGGCGTCGCGCTCGTCTGACGAAACGGATCGAAAGCCGCATTTGGTTCCGAACTTTCGGTCCCGGCGGTCGGCAAAACCCGATGGGATGCTGTTCGACAGGGCCGAGCGTTCTGACGGCGCAGCCCAGAAAGCCGGGGCGCGCAAAGGGCAGGCCGCATTTGTCCTGACGACCCGGATGCGTGTTGACGGGCGGAACGTTGCAAGGCTGCGCAATGGGCACTGGACAGGAATTTCCATGTCTTTCCCCGCGGAACCTGAATTCCAGTTTCGCTGACAGGTCGCCCCACGCCAAGGATTCTCCGCCGGGGGCGTTGCAGGGCCGGATGCAGAGGGCGCATTTGGTAACCCATGCGATCGCGGCAAGGATCGAGGATATTCCGGGGATACAGGATGTGTTGGTGTGGGGGAGAGGGTTAGTCCGCTTAGCGGACTTTGCTGCCATTGCCATTTCAGGTGTTTGCTAATGCAGCATTCTATTGCAGCTGCGGCACGCTCATCGCTGCGATGCAGCCGATGTCGTCAGAGCGGTCATTCAATGCCAGTCTGAGGCGCGAAATTCGAACCGCCCTTTCGCTGCAACCACGACCGACTAACGAGAAGCGGGAATATACCGTCATTGGCGTTCGTGATCTGAACGGCCGCTTTTTTGTCCTTCGCGCCGGCGGCGAAAACAGCAAGGATAAACCGGACCTTCGCTGCTCTCGCGAAAAGCCATTCCCAGTCTTGCTTAGCGGTCATTCGACGACGTCTGCGTGAATTAACTTATTGGTCCGCTTGAGCACGCAAACAGAGAAACCACCGGACGGTGTCGGCCTGGCTATCTCATCAGGATGTTTGATTGCCGAATTCGCGGCTTTGCAACCCGCTTTGCGATTATGGCACAGCTCTGTCGCGGCCTGCCCAAGAGGATTCAATGTATTCAATTAGTGAGTGGCAATCTATTATGGTGTTGTTAAATATGTAAAATTCCTTTGGGCGCAGGAGTCTCAATGGCATTGTGAATATTTATGCTTTCTAAATATACAAATTCTCCTCTCAAACTTCACCGCTATGTTAGCGTTATCGCTTTGGGATTGATGCTTGTTCTTACCGGTTAGCCGATATCCAGCACAATTTGCGAAGCATTTAGCGTTGCCGACCCAATTGGACCGGCAGCCAAGGAACATACACTGGAGGAAATATGTCCCTTTTGCAGACCATTACCCGTAGAGCTGCCTTGCTTTCTGTCGCCGCCGTTGCACTAACCGCGGGGACAGCATATGCGGGCGATGTCAAAATTGGCTTTCTGCTGAAAACCATGCAGGAAGAGCGCTACAAGCGTGACCGCGCCGCGTTTACTGCGAAAGCTGAGGAACTGGGCGCCGAAGTTATCTTTGATTCAGCGAACAATGACGAGCTGACCCAGCTGGCTAAGTTTGAAAACATGCTTGCCAAGGGCGCAGACGTCATCGTGTTGCAGCCTGTGAACACCGGTACCGCCGGAAGCATGGTCAGCATGGCAAACAGCGAAGGTGTGCGTGTCGTCGGGTATGACTCGATGCTCGTGGACGGGCCGCTGGATGCGATGGTGATGCAAGACAGCTGGGCCGTGGGCCGCTTGCAAGGCGAAGCCATGGTCGAATGGCTGCAGGAGAAGAATGGAGAGGTGTCCGGCAAGATCGCCTTGATTCAAGGTCAACCGGGCGACTCCAACGCGATTGCCATGAGCAGCGGTGTGTTGGAGATTGTCGAAGCGAACCCGGGGTTGGAACTGGTAACAAATCAGGCGCATGAAGGTTGGTCATCTGAGAAGGCCATGGCGACTGCGGAAAACACGCTGACCTCTAACAGCAATAGCATCGACGCGTTTATCGCCAACAACAGCGGCATGGCCCGTGGTGTTATCGCGGCACTGGAAGCACAGGGGCTGGCGTCATCTGACAAAGTATTTGTAGCCGGATCCGATGCCGACCTGGCAAACATCCAATACGTGGCGCAAGGCAAGCAGGCTGTAGAAATTTGGAAACAGATCGATCCACTTGCGGAAACCGCGGCAGAAGTTGCAGTGGCGTTGGCTAAGGCGCCGGACACTGCTCCTGCTGATCTGGTCGAGGTGGACAAGGTTATCAACAACGGCTTCACCGATGTGCCAACAATCGTGACCCCGATCACGCTTGTGACACAGGACAACATCGATGACACGATCATCGCTGGCGGCTTCTACTCCAAGGAAGAAGTCTACGGGAACTGATCCTCGGGACCTTTTCCTGAAGGAGGGCGTTTCGCCATCTGGCTCCCTATGCGTGTACTCCCCGCGCGCAGCTTTATGGTGCCCTCCTTCCTTAACCCGTCACGGAGAAACTGCCGGTCAGGGTGGGGAACGTCCGAAATACCTTTCTGAATGTGATGGGAAAAAGCATGTCTGAAGTCGTCCTGAAAATGCAGGGTATCATCAAGGATTTTCCCGGTGTCCGCGCCCTGAACAATGTCAATTTCGAAGCCCGCTCGGGTGAGCTTCTGGCGCTGATGGGAGAAAACGGAGCGGGCAAATCCACGTTGATGAAAGTGCTCAGTGGAGTTTGGCCCTATCCGACCTACGAAGGCGATATCTATTTGCGCGGCGAAAAGGTCCGATTCGCGAATACAAAAGAGGCCGAGGCAGCAGGCATCGGTATCATCTACCAGGAACTCAACCTGATCCCCGGTTTGTCTGTCGCCGAAAACATCTTTCTGGATCGCCAGTTCACCGATGCCAAGGGCAGGATCAACTGGAACCAGACCTTTGCCGAAACCCAGAAGCTGCTGACCGAACTGGGCATCAATGACATTCGCCCGACCGATCTGGTGCAGAACATCACTGTGGGCAAACAACAGATGGTTGAGATTGCCAAAGCTTTGTCGCTCAAGGCCGAGATACTGGTGCTGGACGAACCGACGTCGGCGCTGACAGATAAGGAGGTCAAGGATCTCTTCCGTATCATCCGCAAGCTGAAAGCCGACGGTGTCTGCATGTGCTACATTTCGCACAAAATGGAAGAGATTGAGCAGATCGCCGACCGGATTGCGGTTCTGCGCGATGGCCAGACCATCGGTGACGTCACGCCTATCGCGGATATCACGCTTGATCAGATCATCGCCCGAATGGTTGGACGCGACATCAAAGATATGTTCCCCAAGGTCGATTTCACACCGGGTGAGGTGACTTTGGAGGTCAACGATCTGTCCGTCACAAACCCCGACCTGCCTGGCAGCTATCTGGTCAAGAACGCCAGCTTCGTTGCCCGCAAAGGCGAGATATTGGGCATCTCCGGGCTAATGGGCGCTGGCCGGACCGAACTGGTTGGCGGTGTATTCGGTGCTTATCCGGACCAGACCACCGGTGAAGTGAAGCTGAACGGGCAAAAGCTGGACATCAAATCGCCGAAGGACGCCATTGATGCCGGCATCGCGCTGCTGACCGAAGATCGTAAGGCTTTGGGGCTGTTTTTGGACAAATCCATTTCCTTCAACACGACGATTTCCTCGCTTGAGACGATCAGTTCAAAGGTTCTGGGCATTATCAACACCCAGCAGGAGCGCAAGATCGTTAAGGAATATGTCGACCAGTTGGGCGTTAAAACACCGTCGATTGACACGGTCATCGGTACGCTGAGCGGCGGCAACCAGCAGAAAGTCATCTTGGGTAAGTGGCTGAACTCACGGCCGGATGTGTTCATTTTGGATGAACCCACACGTGGGATCGATATCGGTGCCAAGGTCGAGATTTACAAGCTGCTGAACGAACTGGTCCTACAAGGTGTCACCGTCATCATGATTTCTTCGGAACTGCCTGAGGTCTTGGGCATGTGTGACCGGATTCTGGTGATGTGCGAAGGCGAGATCGTGTCAAACTTTGGACGGGACGATGCGAAGAAAGAAGCAATCATGGCGTATGCCACCGGCAGCGCATAAGGGAGGAAGCAAATGAGTGCTGACAGCAACGTTGCAGGTGTTGGCGTCAATGGCGCCAAGGAAAACCACCTGATAAACTTCATAAAGGACAACGCGACGCTAATTGCGTTGATCGTGCTTGTCGTTGGGCTCAGCTTTGCCGACGACGCATTTTTCACCGCGAGGAACCTTAGCAACCTATCCCGTCAGGTTACCATCATCGGGATCATTGCCGTAGGCATGACCATGGTCATTCTGATTGCGGGTATTGACCTATCCGTTGGCTCTGTCGTCGGGTTATCAGCGGTCGTCTGTACGCTCATGATGCAATGGGGCGTGCCGACCATATTGGCGGTACCTGCAACCCTTTTGATCGTGGGTGTTGGAATAGGTCTGTGGAACGGGTTCTGGATAGCCAAGTTCAACATACCCCCATTCATCATAACCCTTGGAATGCTGACTATCGCACGCGGTTTGGCACTGACCCTGACCAATGGCAGTTCTGTACCGGTAACGAGTAATGTGTTTCCATTGATTGGTGGTGCTTATATCCCGCCGATGATGTCCAGTATCGTGCTGATCGTGTGTGCTGCGCTTGCTGTTTATTCGATCTTCCGAGATGTTCAGCAAAGCAAGGCGCATGGCGTCGAAGTGAATATGCAGGAGCTGCTGGTCAATGGGGCGGTGATGATTGGTGGTTTTGCTTTGGCCTTCCACGTGTTCACCAGCTACAAAGGGATCCCCGTTCCTGTTGCGATCTTTGCAGTCATTGCATTTGCCGGGATCTATACGCTGAACAGCACCCGTTTTGGTCGCCGCCTCTATGCGCTTGGCGGAAACGAAGATGCGGCTCGCCTGTCCGGCATCAACGTCGTCCGCACCAAGATGATTGTCTATACGGTCATTTCAGTCCTGTCGGCCCTAGCTGGAATTATCCTGGCCTCGCGTCTGAACGGTGCCTCGCCCAATCTTGGAACGATGTTCGAACTTGACGCGATCGCCGCGGTCGTTATCGGCGGTACCAGTCTGGCGGGTGGTTCTGGCAAGGTGAGTGGAACCATCATCGGTGCCCTGCTGATCGGGGTCCTGAACAACGGCATGAGCCTGCTTGGTGTGGTCACGTTCTATCAGTTGATCATCAAGGGCCTGATCATCATCCTCGCCGTCTGGTTCGATGTGATGCAGAAGAAATAATGTTGCTGGCCTGCCCCCGGTCACACGCACCGGGGGCAAAGCCAAAATCCCCGAAAACTTGAATGACAGTTGGGAGGTAAGCGATGGTCCAGTCCATTTTAGCAACCTTACGCACAAACGGCCTCAGAGCTTTGGGTTTGGCCGGCCTTCTATCCGCATCGCTGCCAATGATCGCGGCAGCGCAGGACAACGCTACAATCGGGTTCCTGCTCAAGACCATGCAGGAAGCCAGATACCAGACTGACAAATCCCTATTCATTGCACGCGCGGAATCCCAAGGCGCAGATGTGATCTTTGATAGCAGCGGCAATGATCCATTGCGTCAGTTGCAGCAGGTTGAGGAAATGCTGGAATCGGGGGTGGACGTTCTGGTCCTGCAACCCGTCAACACCGCAACCGCTGGTGCCCTTGTTGATTTGGCCCACGATCAAGGCGTCAAAGTGGTCGGGTACGACTCGATGCTGCAGGACGGGCCGCTTGACGTCATGGTCATGCAAGACAGTTGGGCTGTCGGGCAGCTTCAGGCCGAAGCCATGGTGGACTGGCTGAACGACACCCGCGGTGAGGTCAAAGGCCGGGTCGCCCTGATCCGCGGTCAGCCTGGTGATGCCAATGCCGAAGCGCTCAGCAGCGGTGTGCTGAAAGTGATTGCCGATCATCCGGGGCTCGAACTTGTTGCAGATCGCAGCCACGTGGACTGGTCACCGGATATGGCCAGAGACACTGCCGAAAACCTTCTGGTCGAATATGACAACGACATCGATGCATTCATTGCCAATAACAGCGGGCTTGCTTTCGGGGTTCTGGCAGCATTGTCGGACGAGGATCTAGCATCGGCGGATCAGGTCTTTGTTGCCGGTTCAGACGCTGATCTGCGGAATGTCCAGATGGTCGCAAACGATGTGCAGGCGCTGGAAATCTGGAAGCAAATTAAACCTTTGGCCTATGAGGCGGCGGATATTGCCGTGAAAATTGCGCAGTCTCCGGATGCGGAAGTTAGTGATTTGATCGGAGACCATACGCTAATTGACAACGGTTTCACGGAAATCCCGACGGTTATCACTCCTGTTTTTGCAGTGTCAAAAGATACGATCGACAGCACGTTGATCGACGGCGGGTTCTATACCAGCGAACAGATCTATCAGAACTGAAGCTGCTATAATCACGCATACGCCCGTCGACAAAACAGCGAATAAAAGCAAGGGACCGAAATGTCTGACAAGATCAATGTCGCAGTCCTTGGCCCGATCCCAAGGGACAACATCACCAGCTATCAGGGTGAGAAATTCAATAAATTTGGCTGCGCGGTCTATACAGCGGTCTGTATGTCCTCGCTGGCCGGTCCGGGTTCGCGGATCAACGTCGTCAGCCATGTACGCCGGTCAGACGTCGATAATGTTCGCAACTTGCTGTCTGAGTTTCCGTATCTGGATGTCGGCCATGTTACGGGCGACGCTGATCAGGGCGCGGTGATCGATCTTGTCTACGTCGATCAGAACCATCGCAACGAAAAGCAAACGGGTTTCATGAACCCGATCCTGCCCGACGACATCGAAGACCTGATGGATTGCGAGGCTTTCGTTTTCGTTCCGATCACGGATTTCGAGGTTCCGTTGGAAACGATTCGATACATCAAGGCCAACAGCGATGGTCTGGTTGTTTTTGATGCGCATGGCCCCACCAGCGGGTGTTCTGCACATGGCGAACGGTATCATAAATTCTGGATCGACCGAGATCGCTGGCTTCCACATATCGACCTTCTAAAGATGAATTTGGAAGAGGCTCAATGCAGTTGGTTCAAGGGAGAATACGGTTCTGACGAGTTGCAGGAAATAAGCGAACTCACGATGGACCAGTTGCCCAAGTTCGCCCAACACTGCCTGGATCTGGGCGTCAAGGCGCTCTACGTCACGCTGGATCAACACGGCTGCGCCGTCTACCACAAGGATGCAACCGGCCGGATGCGGGAACATCTGGTCAAGCGGGTGCTTGTCGAGGATGTGGTCGACACCACGGGCTGCGGTGACAGCTTTGCTGGTGGCCTGGCCTTTGGCTACCTCAAGACCCGCGACTTCGTCAAAGCCTGCCAGTTCGGCAACTGTGCCGGGGCGCAGCGCTGCTCGAGCAGCGAGCTGGATGTCTACGGATCACTGGAAGAAACCGAACGTCAGATTGCCGAAACCTACGGCGACTGAATTACCCGAAATATCACCCGAATGGAGCCCTGACATGCAGACAATGCTGAGCAGTAGCGACTGGCTGATTGAAGAAACCCAATTCAATCTGGATGAAGCGAACTTCAAGGAGACCATTTTCACGGTCGGCAACGGCTATCAGGGCACACGTGGATCGCTGGAAGAGGGTCACAAAGGAGAGCTGTCTGGCACCTATCTGGCTGGTGTTTACGATCACCATGACTCGACGGTGATCGATCAGGTCAATGTGCCGACCTGGCTGCCGCTTCGGGTTCGTGTCGAAGGTGAAATTCTGGATGTCCAAACGTGTAAAGTGGTCGAACACAAGCGCGTGTTGGATCTGCAGACCGGATTTCTCCACCGAGATACGGTTTTTGAAGATAGCAAAGGCCGTCGCACTCGCATCACCAGCATCCGATTTGCGAGTTTTGCCGATCAGCACATCTGTGGCATTCGCCTGACGGTTACGCCTGAGAACTACTCCTCGGAGATCACTGTCGAAAGCGCCCTTGATGCCCATCGATACAATCTGGACCGCCTGCCAGCTTATCAGGGAAATCCCGTCTTCCACCCCGAAGTTAAATGGGAGAAGTGGGCCAAAAGCCGGCACATGAAGGTCACTCAGTCACATGCAAGCAGCGATGCGTCCTATATCGAAACTCTGACACTGGACACTGGCATTTCGATTGGCATGGCGTCTGCCTTGGATTGTCCTGCCTTCAGCGAGTTCAAAGTCGCAAATCGTGGCTATGAGCAGGTTTCACAAACCGTTTCTGTCGAGGCGCTCAACGGGCAAAGTCTGACTTTCGAAAAGCTGGTGTCGATTTATACATCGCGAGATCTGAACGGCGCGGAAATGGCGGCCAAGTGCGAAGCCTCCCTTGAGACCGCGCATGCCAAGGGATTTTCCGCCTGTCTGAGCGAAAGCGCCGCAGCCTGGCGCGAAAAATGGGACGCCTGTGATTGTGTGGTGACGGGTGATCTAGAAGCAACGCGTGCAATGCGTTTCAACATCTATCATCTGCTGATTGCCGCAAACGAAAACGACCCGCGCGCGAACATCGGCGCCAAGTCCATGTCAGGCGAGGGGTATAAAGGGCACGTTTTCTGGGATACCGAGATCTTCCTGCTGCCATTCTACATTTTCACGCAGCCGGATACAGCCAAAGCCCTTCTGAAATACCGTTTCAACACGTTGAACGGCGCACTTGAGAACGCCCGAATGAATGGGCTTAAGGGCGCGCAGTACGCGTGGGAATCTGCTGATACCGGAGTAGAGACAACGCCAAAATGGACAGCGGACGGTGCGAACCGTATCTGGACCGGAGAAGAAGAGATTCACGTCACCGCATGCGTGGCATATGGCATCCTCAGTTATGTTGCGGCGACCGGAGACAGAGATTTCCTTCGCGATTTCGGTGCCGAGGTTTTGTATCAAACCAGCCGGTTCTGGATCAGTCGGCTGGAATGGAACAAAGACAAGGACCGGTACGAGCTGACAAATGTTATCGGGCCGGACGAGTTCCACGAACATGTCGACAACAACACATTCACCAATCGGATGGCGAAATGGCACCTTGAACAATCGGCTCGCGTTTTCGCAGAATTCAGCAAAACCACTTCAGCAGTTCATGACGAATTGCTGATACGGTTGGATTTAACCCGAAAAGAAGTGGATCAGTGGCTGGAAACAGCGGAAAAAATCTATGTTCCATTTGATCCCTCCCGCAATCTGATCGAACAGTTTGAAGGGTATTTCCAGCTCAAGGACATTCCCATCACCGAATGGGACAAAAACCGTATGCCAGTCTACCCCGAGGGGCATGATCACTTTTCACTGAATGGCTCGATGCTGCTCAAGCAACCTGACGTGATCATGTTGAATTATCTCTTGCCCGACGAGTTTTCAGACGAAATCAAAAAGGCGAATTACGCGTTTTACGAGAAACGCACGATGCACAAGTCATCACTTAGCCCGGCCATTCATTCGATCATGGGGATTGAAGTTGGCGACATTTCCTCGGCCCATCACTATTTCGAACGTTCTGCCTTTGTTGATCTGGTCAACAATCAGGGAAACACACAGGACGGGATGCATATCGCATCGGCCGGTGGCACCTGGCAGTCGCTTGTTTGTGGGTTTGGCGGGTTCCGGGTCAAGCACGGCAAGATGACGTTCAAACCCTGGCTGCCCGAGGCATGGTCCGGCATCCGGTTTAATCTGAAGTGGCAGGGGAATGACGTCGAAGTTCTGATTTCTCATGACGAGTGTCGGTTTAAGCTGATTGCTCCGTCCGGCACGAAAGAGGATATCGAGGTGATGGGCCATCCTGTTACTTTGATTGCCGGAGAGGAAGCGGTCTTAGCACCGCAGCCTGCGTGACAACCAAGATTTTTCTCGCAGGAATGGTCAAGGTGTGCCGAGGTGCTATCGTCAGTCTGCAAGAGCCTCAGCAACGCGCGTGTGCAGTTGTTCCGCTGCCGCGTGATCGATGAGCAATTCGTTAACAAGTCCCCGGGTGATCAGTTCGAATACCGTATCGCCTCGTTCCTTCTGAATCGCGACGACCACAACACCACTTTGATCAGGATCGTCAAATGCCCGATCTGCGATGGCTTTGACATGCTCTGTTTTGATCCCGGTCCACAGCCCATTCAGCTCGTCAATCAGGTCCATCTTGGCCTGTGAAATTTCGGTTCTCGGGATCAAAATACCGCCAAGGTCCCCGACGACCAATTGCCGGAGATCGTCAGCCCTTAACCCGCCAGCCTGAACCAGCTCTTCAAAACTGCCCAGAACCGGAGTGCTTGAAGACCCGACGCTGGAAATCAACATATCCATTTTATCAATCAATGCGTCTGGACCCGAAAACACGCGGTGAAATCCCGGGGTGTCAGAGATGTACTGCCAAATGGAACGGCGCATGGTCTCATCGTAGTGACGGGGTATGTATGCCGGGAAACCAGTGAGCTGAGGGCTATCCTCCGGCTGATCGTTAAATAGCTCATCAAACGTTCCGGCAAGCCGGCTGGCAGAGTATCCATGCTGAGCCAGCGACATCAATTCTGCGCAAACCGCTGCAAACTCAGTCTTTTGCGACTTATCTATGGGCTGCCTTGAGGCTGCAATCCCTTCTGCCAGAGACTTGATTGTTCGACCCCACGCAACGCCGATGACGTTCGATTTCTCGATCAGTTCTATCAATCGTCCGGATGCGGTTCGTCCAAACCTGGTACGGCGCTGTGACAGCGCAGCCTCGGTGTTCCCCGGGCCGCTTTCAAACACCCCAAGCCGAGGCGGTCTAAGCTTGTTCCTGTTGCAATATCGCTTCAGATCAGAATTCAACCCTGAAGGAGCCAGCATTTCGTCCATCTGGGCAATCCACTCGTCTGAGAATTGTTCTTTGACGAAGCGTTGTTCGATGACCAAGTAGTTTTGGCGTTCAGCGTGTTTCAGTAACCGCGATACATGCGGTTGAGACAGGCCACCAAGAATTGCTCCTATCTCTACCTGCGACATGTTGTGCGTTGCGCGCATATAGGCAGCGCACTGGGCGCGTTCTTCAAATGGAAGTTTTTTAACGTCGATCATTTGTTCAATATTGTTCGTTAGCAGGATCCTGACAGCGTGAATAACTATGCCATATAAACATTCACATGCCAGCCGATTGAAGAAAAATCCTTACATGCTACGTGTTTCTTGCACAGGCTCGAACCAGGAGATTCAGCATGCCGATCAAAGGACTGATCTTTGACCTCGATGGTGTTTTGGTCGACACCGTACCGGCGCATTTTGCTGCTTGGAAACGCATGTTCGAAGAATACGGGTATGAGTTTGGAAGGGCGGAATACCGGCGACTTGTCGATGGGCGCCCTCGTTATGACGGCGCGCGCGCGGTCATGACCCGGCATTCGGAGAATGAAGTCAGAACCGCCGCAGACAAAAAAAATGACTATTATGTTGAAATGATCGAGCGAGGCGAATTTCGTGTCTTCGATGCTGCTGTGCACCTCGTAAGACAATGCCAGTCGGAGGGTTACGGGCTGGCGGCCGCTTCCAGCAGCGCCAATGTCCGAGCCGTTCTCGAAAAAGCTGGTTTGTTGGATGCCTTTCCGGTTGTTATCGGAGGCGACGATGTCGAAAAAGGGAAACCCAACCCTGATATATTCCTCACCGCCGCCAGCGGGCTGGGGCTTAATGTGGATGAATGTATCGTGATCGAGGATTCCTCTTCCGGTGTCGAAGCGGCAAAGAATGGTGGTTTCTATTGCGTAGGTCTTCTTCATGAAGATCACGAGAGTGAACTAACGGCTGCGGATTGCGTCATTTCTTCGCTGGCCGAGGTTAACATTGAGCAGATAGATGGATCTAGGTCTGAGCGGTCGGTTTGAGTACTGTGTAGCGATATAGAATTGGATTTCTTGGGGGCAGATAGCAAACTACACCCAAGATTCAGTATCGTGTACTCAACCTCTCGTAACTTCGGTGTCCGAACTGGACTATTGGCCGCTTCAGCCAAGCTCCGATGCGGCCTTGAAACTGCTGGGACTGTTTGCGCGCGTGTAAGGCGTTTGGCTGAAGGCCCGGAAAATCCGCGAACTGTTCGACTGGCCTTCCCCCTGTCTCGCGCTGGCAGCGAACTGCAGGTTTGACGAACCGCAACGCAGCATTGAAGTTGTCCAATGGACGGCAGCTCCGGGCCGTCCTCAATATCGCTAACGTCGGGTTTCAATGGTTGTCCGGCAATTACGTCTGCGCAGCATCCGGCACTCTGGGCTCGAACCGAACCACTGCCGCGGTGCGACCGTAGGTCTGGTCTGAATTGGCGAACGGCAAGAGCCGCCCGCCATGGTGGTTCAAATGTCGATTTGCTCGGCGATACTCAGCGCATCTTCAAGTTCGACACCAAGATATCTGACTGTGCTGTCAACCTTTGTGTGCCCGAGCAACAGTTGAACCGCCCTAAGATTTCCGGTTTTGCGGTAGATTTCCGCTGCTTTGGTCCGGCGCAGCGAATGGGTGCCGTATCCGCTGGGCTCCAGCCCAATCGCGGCCACCCAATCCCGCACAAGCCGGCCATATTGGCGTGTTGAGATATGCGGGCGGTCGTGAAACCGGCTGGGAAACATGAAACGGCAGCCGAGCATCTCCGGTGACTTGATCCATGCGGCAATGGTATCCCGCGTGTTTTCAGAGAGTTCAAACTGAACAGGCCGCTTGGTTTTGCTCTGGATCACGGACACGCGTTCGCGAACGCGATCATCCCTCACCAGGTCGGCGACGGCCAGTTTCACCAAATCGCATCCGCGAAGCTTGCTATCAATGGCCACGTTGAACAGCGCAAGATCGCGCAGGTTGCCCGCCAGCTCGAGCCGCGCGCGGATCGCCCAGACCTGTTTCGGCAACAGTGGTCGTTTCTGGCCGATAATCCGGCCCTTGTTCCAGGCTCTTCGTTTCGGGGTGACAGCGGGAAGTTGGACTCTTGGCATTGTGCGCCCTCCAATCCTCCCGCCAAACCCAGACATCAGCACAGCGCTGACGCCTCAGTTTACTGGTGGTTTGAATGGCCGTTGTCAGCTTGCTGCTTCATTGGCGAACGACGCAAACGCATTGGGCAGCTTCGAGCCCAGAGTGCAAATTGCTGCGGTCGGCCCAAATACGTGCGAAGCGTGCGTCGCTGCCGTTGGTCCTACAATGGACGGCCCATTCCGGACGTTGACCGCCACTCGAAGTGCCGCAACGCAGAGTTCTTCACAATCATATTTGATCCTATTGCATGTTCTTTCTGCTCACTCAGACGCGACGGGCTGTTAACGGACCATGGACGCATCTCTTTTTCGTTGTGCGTCTCGGACCAGCGCCGCAAGCCGATAGAAGCCGTGTGCCATTTTTGTGTAGGGCGTCAGCAGGAAGAAGGTCAGGACCGATCCGAGGTGGATGGCCAGCAGTGCGGGCATCAGAGGTGTTGAACCGAGGGCGTAAAGAACCAGCCCGCTGAGCCCCACAAACCCGAGCAACAGGATGAAGCCGATATCCCCGCCCCAGGCCGACGGATCGCCGAGGTCTCGGTCTGACTTTAGCTTGAGCAGCGCCATCGCACCGCACCCCACCGTCAGCAGAAGCCCCCCGGAAATCCCGAACAGTTTCGGCAACGACCAGAACCCGTAAGGCGCGTACATTCCGAAGACATAGTGCATGATCGTCGCCACCGAGGTCGACGCAAAGCACAGCAGAAAACCATACATAACAGCGTGGTGGATGTGACGTCGGCCCTGACTGAACCGGTCTTCGTCCTCAAAGTTACAACCCTCGCCATGGCCTGCGGCCAGATCCTGCATCTTGCCCGCGCGTTTGAGCGCAACCGTCAGATCAGACATCTGGATCGGTTTGCCACCAACCTCTGCCCAATAGCGCCTCAGGCTGAAGGCGATACTGAACAGAGGAAGCAGGAATGCAGGCGCAAAGATCGCGACCATCGCGTTGTGGGACAGGACGGCATAAAACCCTTCGCCTCCACTGGAACCGATGGCGCGGGTCGCCCAGAACAACAGGGCAAATCCGACCACCAACGCCAGGGCGATGGCTCCGCCATGGGTGTGGAACCGGCGTGCCAGCGGCTGCGGCCAGGCGAAGCTTTCCCAACTGTCTCGCCGCACTTCAGCCAGCGCCTTGGGCAGGTTCAGGTCAAACGCGTGCGGGGCGGTGTACTGACAGGCGTAGTAACAGCCCCGGCAGTTGTGGCACAGGTTGGCCAATTGCGTGATGTCCCCATCCGAGAACGCGCGCTCTGCGTGCAGCGACGGGAAGACCGAGCAATAACCCTCGCAATAGCGGCAGGCGTTGCAGATCTCGGCCTGGCGGCGGGCTTCCTGAATAAGATCAGTTTGCATAAGCGGCGGCCTCTCGTCCTGCGATGCGTCCAAAGACAGTTCCGATGGTCATGCCAAAGCCCGCCAGATAGCCTTGCCCAAGGATGGACCCGGCCATCGTTTCCCCGGCCGCCCAAAGGTTTTTGATCTTGCCGCTTGGGGTCGAGCACTGGGCTGTCTCGTCAACCTTCAACCCAAGATAGGTAAAGGTCACGCCGGTCCGCATCGAGTAGCCGTAAAACGGCGGTTCGGTAATTGGGCGCGCCCAGTTGGTCTTGGGCGGGATCAGGCCCGAGGTCGCCACCCCGTCCAGTTCGGTCGGATGAAACCCGCTGGTGTCACCGCAGGCGGCGTTGAATGCGCTGACGGTTGCTTTCAGTTTCTCCGCGGGCAGGCCCATCATCCCGGCCAATTCGTCCAACGTGTCCGCCTTTAGCGGAGGGAACACGGACGGCATGAACAGGTTCAGCGATTTGGCGTCGATGATGGCATATCCCACCTGATCCGGCTGCGCCGCCACCAAACGGCCCCAGATCGCGTAGCGTTTGGGCCAGACGTCTTCGCCCTCGTCATAGAACCGCTCGGCATGTTTGTTCACGACGATGGAAAACGGAACGCAGTCCAGACGGGTGACGATGCCGCCGTCGAATTTCGGCGCGCGCCCGTCGATGGCAACGGCGTGGCATTGGGTCGGGTCGCCAACGCTTTCTACTCCTTGGTCCAGTAGATCAGACAGGACAACGCCTCGGTTGTAAGGCGTTCCCCGGATCAGGAAGTTCTTGGCAGGTTCACCCCAGGCTCGGGTGAGCCAATCCGTGTCGGCCTGAAAGCCGCCGGAGGCAACGATGACCGCCTTGGGCGCGATGCGATGAGACTGGCCTTCATAGCTATAGTCGACCCACTCGATCCGATCACCATTCAGTTCCAAATGCGTGACGGCGGCTTCGTACAGCACATCTACACCCAAACCTGCCGCCGTGCGGTAATAGGCATTCACCAGAGATTTGCCGCCCCCCATGAAAAACGCATTGGTCTGTGCCAATGACAATGTGCCGGAAAGCGACGGCTGAAACCGGACCCCGTGTTCTTGCATCCAGGGAAGGCATTCTTCCGACGTGCGGATCGCCAACCGGGCAAGATGTTCATCGGTTTTTCCACCGGTGACTTTCAGCAGATCCGAGAGGTATTCGTCTTCGCTATACGCCTCGACGAGCGGACCCAACGGGCCCGAATGCATGCAGCGAAAATTGCGCGTATGGCGTGAGTTTCCGCCGCGATAAGGTTTTGGCGCCGTTTCAAGGATCAGAACACGGGCGCCTGCCTCGGCTGCAGTCATCGCAGCGCAGAGAGCCGCATTGCCGCCACCGATCACAGCGATATTGTAAGCTTCCTTTGGGGTGGCCATATCCTGTCTACCTACTGGCTTTCGTCGATTGAGCGGTCGCGGTCCTGCAACGCGCGGATGCGCATCCGCTGCGCAGCCTGAATATGCGCGCGCATCTCTGTCTCGGCCGCTGCGCCATCGCGGGCTTTCAAAGCCGCCATGATGCGCCGATGCTCGGCCACTGCGGCCTCGGCGCGGTCGCTATCCAGCAATTGCGAGGGACCCAGGATCAACAGCGCCTTTTGCAAGGACAACATGGATTTTGCCAGAAATCGGTTCTTGGCCGCATCCAGAAGTGTTTCGTGAAAGATCTTGTTGATTTGGGCCGCATCGGGGCCAGTACCCGCCTCGGCCAGCCGGTCGTTCAGAACTTCAAGCTCGTCCAGTTCGACATCAGACGCCGCGCGGGCTGCCAGACGGGCCGCTGTCCCTTCAAGCACGGCGCGCATCTCATAGAGTTCCATGACCTCGGCGTAATCCAGACTGCGCACGGTGGCACCTTGCCGTGGCACATGCGTGACCAGCCCGTCGGCCTCCAACTGCCTTATCGCCTCGCGTACCGGGGTACGGCTGACGCCCAACCGTTCAGACAGCTCAATCTCACGCAGCCGGTCGCCGGGCAAAAGAGTGCCCTCGCGAATCTCGCCCAGCAGGCGCTGATACGCAGAATTGCCTTGTGGGCCAGGTTGTAACGGGTCGTCCTGAAGGGTCATCGCAGGCTCTCTTGTCATCTTGCGTCCAGTTGTATACACATGGATACATTATAAGTCAATGAAGCTGGAACGCTTACCTTGCACAGCCAAACTGATACCCCCTCTCTTCTGACGAAACGGGCCGTCACGCTCGGCCTGGCGGTGTTGGGCACAGGGGTATTTTGGGCGCTAAACCTGCCGCTACCTTTTCTGTTCGGGCCAATGAGCGCATGTTTGATTGCAGCTCTTGCGCACGCACCGATGGAAGGCTTTGGACAGGTCTCGGTTGCCGCCCGCACTATACTGGGCGTGGCGGTAGGGGCATCGATTACGCCGGCTCTGTTTGCTGAATTGCCAAAAATGGCCGCGTCAATTGCGCTGATCCCGTTCTTCATCCTGCTAATCGCGCTGGTAGGTGTGCCATTCTTTCGCAAATTCTGGGGCTTTGACTCCACAACGGCTTTCTACGCAGCCATGCCGGGCGGTTTGCAAGACATGATCATCTTTGGCACTGAGGCGGGGGCCAATCCGCGTACCTTGTCCTTGATCCACGGTACGCGCGTGCTGATCATCGTGACGTTGGCCCCCTTGTTCCTCACCGTGTTCTATGATGCCCAACTCACCAATCCGATTGGCGAGCCCGCGCACAACCTGCCAATACATGAATTGGCGCTGATGGTTCTGGCCGCCATTATCGGCTGGAAAGGCGGGGAGCGGATCGGCCTGTTCGGGGCGTCAATCCTGGGGCCAATGATCCTTACGGCCGCCTTGTCACTGGGCGACTTAATTCATACCCGACCGCCTCGCGAGGCCATCCTTGCAGCGCAGTTTTTCATTGGCTGCGGAATTGGTGTGAAATTCGTAGGTGTCACATGGGTCGAACTACGCCGGGTAGTGGCAGCGGGCTTCGCCTATGTCATTGTCCTTGCCGTCCTGGCAGCCACTTTCACCGCCGTTGTCACCACCTTGGGACTGGGCCAACCTGTCGAGGCGTTTCTGGCCTTCGCGCCCGGTGGGCAGGCAGAGATGACGGTGCTGGCCATCGTCTCGGGCGCGGATTTGGGCTTTGTGATCACCCACCATCTGACAAGGATCGTGCTGGTGATCATTGGTGCGCCCATCGCCGCGAATCTTATTCTGCGTTGGTCCAAACCTCGGGGTTGATCATGTGGACCGGAGCGCCTTCGGCATAGGCGTTCACCTGATCGAAAATATCCGCGAATTGCAGGTCGAACTCGTCTTCAGTGACAAAGCCGATATGTGGGGTCGCGATCAGGTTGGGATGTGACAAAAGCGGGTCGGTCGAATCAATCAGTGGCTCGGAATCAAACACATCAATCGCCGCTTTGCCGGGGCGACCGACTTTCAGCGCCTCAAGCAAAGCACCAGGTGCGATCAGCCCGGCTCGCGAGGTGTTCACAAACAGCGCCTCCGGCTGCATCTGTGCGAAATCCGATGCGGTGATGATCCCGCGCGTATCCGGTTTCAAGCGCACATGGACCGAGACAACATCGCTGCTGCCAAAGAACGCTTCACGGCTGGGCGCGACCTGTGCGCCATCCGCCTGCGCACGCGCCCGGCCTTCTACGGATGACCACCAGACCACATTCATCCCAAAGGCCTCGGCATAACTTGCAATGGCGCGAGCAATGCGGCCATAGCCATAGAGCCCCAACTGACGCCCCCGCAGCGTCTTGCCCACGCCCGCCTGCCAGTGCCCTGCTTTGACCGAGGCCATTTGTGCGGGCAAATCCCGCATCCCGACCATGATTAGCGCCCAAGTAAGTTCAGCTGCAGCATAAGACGGCGTTCCGCCGTGCATGTTTGAGCACAGCAGCACGTCTTGATCTGTACAGGCTTCGACATCGACATGCGGATAAACGCTGCGCTGGCTGATAAGTTTCAGGTTTGGTAATTTCTCCAGCAAGGCGCGGGTGACTTTGGTACGTTCGCGGAACAGGACAAGCACCTCCGCGTCATGCAGTCGTTCGGCCAGAGTGTCAGTTTCTTCGACATGATCCGTCCATAACGTCACCTCATGACCGGTGAGTTTCTCAAAACAAGGCAGGCCACGCAGCGTGTCAAACCAGTCATCAAGAATGTGGACCTTCATCGGCTTTCTATACCCTGCTCGGTGTACAGTTTTCTTGGCGTCGGCACAAAATGACATGTGTTGAGAGCGGAAAGTGCATTGCGGACCCGTTCGCTTTGATCCAGCAGATGGTTGAACTGCTCATCGCAGCCAGCAATCGGTGTCGGGTAGTCCGCGATGTCCCGCCGTAGGGCCAACTGCGCCAACATGAGTTCCTGACGCGCGATATCGAGGCATTCCGAGTAGTTGTCCATCGTGTCACTCCCACTATGTATACAATAGTATACTATTTGGGTTGCACTTGATCAACTCCCGTTCCAAACAGACTCAGGCACATAAACATGCCCGTCCGCCAACTTGCGCGCGGTCCGCACCAAACCCGCCGCGTTCACTGTGAACCCGTCGGTGGTGGAAAAATCCACCAACACGTCGATATTGCCCGAGGCGTGTTCCAGAACGACTTCAGCCGGGCTTGTCGTGGGGCGATCCAGCAAACCGTCGGCGACGGTTCCGGGAGTCAAAGCGCAAGACGCCATGCATTGCGCGCCGGTGACCGCCATGGTCGGGTGGGTTTTCCACGGCATGAAATACCGCACTGCGAGCGTTCCGCCTTCTCTGGCCGGAGCAACAAGGCCGAACTTAGGGGTGACCGATTTGGACACATCCCCCATACCCATCCGCTGCCCTGCTTCGATCCTAACGGCCTCCATCCGGTCAAAGAACGCGCGGTTTGCGTCCAGCTCATTGGCGCTCTCATAGCCCGTCAATCCGAAGTCTGTGGCGCGGGCGATAGCCATCGGCATAGCGACATCCATGCAGGTCAGTTCGACGCCCTGAACTGCATCGCGCAGGTTGCCCGTAGGCAGGAACGCTCCGGTGGCCGAGCCCACCACGCCCATGAAACTCAACTGCACCGGCGCTGAATGACCGGGAACGCCGGCGATCTCCGCATCACCCTCATAGGTCAATTCGCCCCCGGGTGTATTCACCTTGGCCACGATCCGAGCCCCAGTGTTGACGGCCCGAATGCGAACTTCAGTTTCATCACCCTGCGGTTTGAACAAGCCCATCTCGATGGCAGCAGGGGCAACGCCAGACAGGATATTGCCGCAAGTGGGTTTGAAATCGACCAGCTTGTCCTCGACCGAGACCTGCGCGAAGAAATAGTCGATATCGGCCCAGTCATCCTCGCCGACCGACAGCATCGCGACCTTTGTGGTCACCGCCGCGCCGCCGCCGATGCCGTCGATGTTCAGCGACTGCCCGGACCCAAGAGCGGCGATCAACACCTCGGCCAGCGCGTCCAGATCCTCAGGCAAATCCGAGCGGCGGAAATACGGGCCTTTCGACGTGCCGCCACGCATCAAGATATAAGGGATTGCGGTTTGAGTCATTTTGAACCCCTCACTTCAACGGCCAGGGCAGGCTGACCATGTCCTGCAACAGACCTGGCGGGAAATCGCGGTTCAGAGCGCCCGCCATCAGGCACATGAACCCGATGCCGCAGGCGGTCAGGATCAGAGTCATCTGCCAGCTGGACCCGGCGCGGATACGGAGAAAGGCGATCAGGAACCCTATCAGGGCGAGGATGAAGCCCACCACCCACGTGGCCGCGATCAAACTGGCGAACCACGCCAGAGTGGACCACAGACCGTGGGGTGCGCTGGCGTCTTCACCGGCGATTTCCTTGTCGGCAAAGATCACGTCGCCTTCGGGACGTCGCATCATCTGGATCAGAAGGATCACGCAACAGAATAGCGAGACGCTGCCGATAACCAGCGGGATGATCTTGTCGGTCATATTGTAGTCGGGGATCATGTTGGCGTTGACCAATGCGACGATCAGATAGGCCATGATCACCAGCAGAAAGATAAGCGGCGCGCGTTTGGTACCGGCCTGAACATCACCCTCGGCCATGATCATCTTGGCCTGCCGGATACCCAGAATGACCGAAACAACCGTGACCACGATCAGCACGATGACGATAGGGCTGAAGACATATTCCATCCCCTCGCCAAAGCTTTTGCGGAACCGGAATGAGGCGATCTGGAACGCCTGATTGGTGAACTTCTCAACCGGGTTCGACAGAACGAAACCGATCAGGAAGGCCGGGCGCGACCAGTCGAAACGGCGTAAAAAGATGCCGATCAGGCCGATCACGAACAGGGCCAGCAAGTCTTCGAAGTTTTGGCCGGATTGGAACGCCGCAAAGCTGATCAACATGAACAGGAACGGCGCCAGATAGGTGAAGCGGATCGTGGTCAGCTTGGCGATCCCGCCCGATGCCGCGATGCACAGGATGGTCCCGACGACGTTGGCCAACGCCAGCAGCCAGACGATCGAATAGGTGATGTCGAGATTGTCCTTGAGCATGCTCGGACCGACCTCGATATCGCCTGACCCCAGCAAAGCCACCGCGCCGATGAAGATCGCCATCGAGCCTGAACCAGGGATGCCAAACAGCAGAGTTGGCACCAGCCCTCCACCCTCTTTGGCGTTGTTCGAGCTTTCCGGGCCGATGACGCCGCGCACTTCGCCTTTGCCGAAATTGCTCTTGTCCTTGGTGGATTGCACCGAGTGACCGTAGGCGATCCAGTCGACAACCGAGCCGCCGAGGCCGGGAATGACTCCAACAATCACGCCAATGATCGAACAACGCACCGACAGCCATATATTTGCGAACCAGTCTTTGACGCCGTCCAGCCAACCGGCGCCCAGTGAGGCCCCCTTGGCAATCGACCGATCTTGACGCAGCAGCGATACGATCTCGGGCACCGCAAAGATACCCAGGCCAACGATGACCAGCTTCAAACCGTCCGTCAGATAAGGAATGTCGTAAGTTGCCATGCGCAGCGAACCGCCTGCATCCGCCTCACCAATCGTGCCAACCATCAGGCCCAGACCGGCGGCGGCGACTCCTTTCAGCGGGATCCGCCCGGCCAAAATGGCGACCATCGACAGGCCGAGAATTGTGATCATCAACATCTCGGGCAGGCCGAAGGCCAGAACGATGGGTCGCGCGATAAGTATGAACATGGTCAGGAAGGTCGCGCCGACGAGCCCTCCGAATAGGGACGAGGAAAAGGCTGCTGACAAGGCCCGTGCAGCCTCGCCCTTTTTCGCCATCGGAAAGCCGTCCAGCACGGTGGCCTGCGAAGCAGAACTGCCGGGGATGCCCATCAAGACGGACGCAAACGTGTCCGAGGTCGGCACCACCGCAACCATCCCGATCATCAGCGCCAGACCAAGGATCGGGTCCATTCCGAACATGAAAGGCAACAGCAGGGACAGACCGGCAATACCGCCAAGCCCCGGAAAGACGCCCACAGCCAGCCCCATGACGACGCCGAGAATGAGATACCCCAGAACGATGGGTTGCAGGATCAAACCCCACGCGTCACCAAGCGCAGGTAGAGCGGTGGCGAAAACCTCCATAGCGGCCGCCTTTCATAAACTGTTTTGTATGTAGAGAAACGCACGCCCTTCGTTGGGCGCGACGACGTGTCAGCTTAGTTCAGCTCGACGCCGTAGGCCTCTTTCAGCCAGTTCAGGACGTATTGCTTGGCATTGTCATCCACATTGGTCGCCGTCTGCAGAGCAGATTTCGAGCCGTCGCCGACGAACACCGGATACTTGCCGACGTGCTTCGAGGAGATATCAGCAAAATCACCCCGCTCGGTCACTGCTTGGAACGCTACGGTATAGGCGTCGACGACCTCTTGCGGCGTGTCACCGGGCAGGAAGGCCAGCTTCTGAACCGGGAAACCTGCCACGAAGAAGGCTTTCCATGCGTCCCATGCCTCACCACTGGTTTCGCAGCCATCGGTGGCCTCGCAGACCTCCTTGAAAGTCGGAATGTCCGGGAAGGTCGGGTCACGAACGATATTGCCATCAGCATCCAATGCGCCCCAAGTCATCATGGGAACGGCCTGACCGGCTTCGACCAACGGAGCCGAGCCGCCCAGAAAACCGGACGAGGTCTGGTAGTCGATATTGGCTTCGCCACGTTCGAACATCAGGCGACCATCACCACGGCCTTTGATGCCAAAGACCGGCTCCACATTCATACCCAACATCTGCCACGCCAGCAGCGGGACCAGATCCAGCCGGGTCGCGCCCTGCGAGCCGTAGATGAAATTGGTGTCTTTCAGCGCATTGGCAGAGCCATCGAATTTGGCTCCGTCCTCTGCGTTCAGATAGGCGACACCGCCGGTGCCCGACGCCATGACAGGAATCCAGTCATTGTATTCATAGCGGACGCGCGGGTCACTCAGCAGATAGGGGAACTGTGTCGAGCCAGAGGTGCCGAACAGCAGCGTGCCGTCGTCATGGCTCTGCTCCTGAAACCAGTTCGCACCCTTGGTCGATCCTGCACCGGGCATGAATTTAACCACAACGGTTGGCTGACCCGGCAGAGCCTCGGACAGAAGCGGCGCAAAGAAGTTGGCCCATTTAGCCGACCCGCCCGTTTCCGAGAACGGAATGACCCATTCGATGGTCTTGCCCGAGAAATCGACCTCGGCGGCGGCAGGTGCAGCGAATCCGGCAGCGGCGATCAGCCCCACGACGGCACGACGAGTGAAGTTGGAAATGGCCATTAGTTCCTCCCTGTTGACCAGACAACCACGTCAGCGTCCTTCGCACCACCGTGATTGCAAATAGAACTGCGGGGTTGATTCCCCCTCCCATCTGGCGATCATGGAACGCCAACCTTGCGCGAAACTTGCGGGAGACCTGATGCGGATCGTCATCGTCGAGGATAACGAAACCCTCGCCAACGCAATTGCTTACCGCCTGCGGGATCGAGGCCATGCCGCGGATGTGCTGACTGATGGCGACGCCGCCGATTTGTATCTGGAGCAAGAAGGCGCAGATCTGATCGTTCTGGACATCAACCTGCCGGGTCGGTCTGGGCTTGAGATTTTGCGGTCCCTTCGCAACCGGGGTGACAGCGCGCCCGTCATCCTGCTAACCGCGCGCACCGAGACCAGCGACCGCGTTTCGGGTCTGGATATGGGCGCCGACGATTACTTAGTGAAACCCTTCGAGATGGATGAACTCGAGGCCCGCATCCGTGCCCTGTCCCGCCGCAAACAACTGGATTACGGTGCGCGCGAAACGATCGGAGACCTGGAATTCGACCGCACCGCCCGGCAGGTGAGCGCAAAGGGCCAAGTCCTCGATGTGCCGCGTCGGGAAATGGCTGTGCTTGAGTGCCTGCTGGAACGTCGCGGCAGGATCGTCCCCAAAAGTCAGTTGATCGACTACGTCTACGGCGTGGGAGCCGATGTCGACGATTCGGCCGTCGAGCCGCATGTGTCACGACTGCGCAAGCGCCTTCAGAACCTTGGCATCCGGATCAAGACCGCCCGTGGCCTTGGATATCTGCTTGAGGTGCAGAAGTGATCCGGCACGGCTCACTCAGGCTCAGGCTTTTCATTCTGATTCTGACGCCCTTGGTGCTGCTTGCAATCCTGCTTGGATACTGGCGCTACACGGTGGCTCAGCAAACGGCGCAGGAGCTTTTTGACGACAGCCTGTTGTCCGCCGGTCTGGCTATATCGCGCGATGTGGCGGTTTCAGAAGGCGATGCCCTGTCGCCCACCACGCGCAGCTTGATCCGCGACGCATCGGGCGGAGAGATTTTTTATCACGTGACCGGACCCGGTGGCATCTACGTCACAGGGTATGCATACCCTCCGACCGCTGCAAACCCGTCTGAGCAAGACGCGTACCAGCCGAGGTTTTTCGAGGCGATCTATCGGGATGAGCCGGTGCGCGTACTGAAAATGACCGAGCGCGTCACACTTGATAACCTGGTGGGCGATGCGACAGTAACAGCTTGGCAACGCGTTGCGGATCGCAACGCCTTTGCCAACGAACTGTCGATCCGCGCCGCGATCCTGATGGGTATCCTGCTGGCCACCCTTGCTGTTGTCGTGTGGTTCGGCGTCGCGCGAGGGCTGCGGCCCTTGCTGGATTTGCAGGATGCGATCGACCTACGCTCACCTGACGACCTGAGCGAAATCAAACGCCCGGTCCCGGTCGAGGTTCATGGCATTGTTCAGACCTTGAACCGGCTGTTTGGACAGGTCGAGCACAGCATCAACGCCCATCAGGTGTTTATCTCAGAAGCCGCGCATCAGCTGCGAAATCCGGCGGCAGCGGTCCAGTCCATGGCCGAGGCGTTGCGGGACGCAAAAACGGATGAGGACAAGGACAAACGGATAATCGAGCTGGTGGCAGCGGCAAAGAATTCGGCTACAGTGGCGGAACAACTATTGTCGCTGGAACGACTGCGGCAACCTACGCATCAGGATCAGATGGACAAGATTGATTTCCGTGCGGTTGTGGAAGAGGCCTGCGCTGATATGGGCGTTCATATCCTCGCAAAAGGGATCGATTTTGAAGTCACATTGCCAGAACCAACAATCTTGGTCTCGGGAGATCGGATCTTTTTGGCAGAGGCTATCAAAAACCTGCTGGACAATGCGCTTAAGCACGGCGGCGCTAAACTGAGTCAAATATCAGTTGTACTGCGTTGTGACGCGGGGAACGTCAAACTAACCGTATCTGATGACGGAACCGGCCTTTCACCCGACCAAAGCGAAGCCGTTTTCAGTCGATTTTCGCAGCTGGAATATTCCGAAGGTAGCGGTTTAGGGTTGTCGATTGTCTCAGCTGTCGCGAAGCGTCACGGAGGAGTGGTCGCAATCAACCAAGCCGAAAAAGGAGCAAGCGTTACGCTCGAGCTTCCCATAGCCCTGTAGTTTGTTTCAATTTCTGCTCGGAACCCGAAACCTGTCACAATCAAAGAGAGTTTTTCGATTACAGCGAATGACCGGTTTCCACCCCAGGTGCCGGGCACGGTGGTCTTGATACGTCTTCACCGGACTTTGAAGCCTTTTGCAGCGAAATGGCGCTTGGTCCGCGCTGTGTGATTTCGCGGTTTCAGAATTGCTGCATGTTGCATGAATGGCCGGATTTCCCGCCGCGCCGCGACACGAGAGTTTGCGCGCATGCAAAAATTTTCTGTTCTGCGAGCGCATGCAGCACGAAAATTCAAGGTCAGGTGAGGCCTCAAAGCAGCCCATAAGTCTTACCGCTTGAACAAAACGCTCTGCGCCTGCTTGTCCCGGTGATCCCCTCGCAACTCGGCATACAACGCGCGTCCGGCCTGAACGGCTGGGCGGGCGCTGACGGTCTCCAGCCAGCGGGCAAAGTGCGGTTTGTCCTCCAGCACCTGCTGCTGGCCTTCCCACAGGCTGGCCCAGCCCCAGATCGACATGTCGGCGATGGAATAGAAATCGCCCGCGACATACTCGTTTTCGGCCAGCCGCCGGTCCAGTACGCCGTAAAGCCGCGCGACCTCGGTGCGGTAGCGGTCCTTGGCATAGGGCAGGTCCTGCGGCGGGTCCAGTTGCGGGGCGTATTTCAGGAAGTGATGCGCCTGACCGGCCATCGGGCCAACGCCGCCCATCTGCCACATCAGCCATTCCTCGACCGCGATCCGGTCGCGTTCGGTCGTGCCATAGAACCGCCCGGTCTTGCGGGCCAGATACATCAGGATCGCGCCGCTTTCAAAAACCGAAACAGGTGCGCCGTCCGGCCCGTCGGGATCGACGATGGCGGGCATCCGGTTGTTGGGCGCGATTTTCAGGAACGCGGGGTCGAACTGGTCACCCTTGCCGATATTGATCAGATGGGTGGTGTAGGGCAGCTCCATCTCCTCCAGAGCGATGGAAACTTTCCAGCCATTCGGTGTCGGCCAGAAATACAGATCAATCGGGTCAGCCATGTGTTCTCCTGATGTTGACGGGGATCATGCGGGTTTCTGCCGGTTCGGCAAGTACCGCTTACGAAAGCGTGACCAACGCGCAGGCCGGGCTTGACCGCGAACCGCCCGAGGCGTATTGCGATCCTCAAGCTACGTGGCGATTTGTTACCGGATTGCGGGCCACGCTAAACAACACCGCTAAAAGGTCAGGATGAAAGACCCCTTTCGCTTGGCCGCGTCTGGGGTTTTTTGTTTGCCTCCCCCGAGGCTGAAAGGAATGAGATGAGCGAGAACTGGAACAAACGCACCCAAGCCGTCCATGGCGGCATCCGTCGCAGCCAGTATAACGAGGTGAGCGAGGCGATTTTCCTGACGCAGGGTTTCGTCTACGAAAGCGCGGAACAGGCCGAGGCCCGGTTTCTGGAATGTGGCCCCGACGAGTTCATCTATGCCCGTTACGGCAACCCAACCGTGTCCATGTTCGAACAACGCATCGCGGCGCTGGAAGGTGGCGAAGATGCGTTTGCGACGGCCTCGGGCATGGCCGCCGTCAACGGCGCTCTGACCTCGATGCTGAAAGCCGGGGACCATGTCGTTTCGGCCAAGGCGCTGTTCGGCTCGTGCCTCTATATCCTTGAAAACATCCTGAGCCGCTATGGCGTGGACGTGACCTTTGTGGACGGCACCGATCTGGAGCAGTGGAAGGCTGCAATCCGCCCGGACACCAAGGCCGTTTTCTTTGAATCCATGTCGAACCCCACGCTTGAGGTGATCGATATTGCTGCTGTGGCCGATCTGGCCCATGCGGTCGGTGCTGTTGTGGTGGTGGACAACGTGTTTTCGACCCCGGTGTTCTCACGCGCGATCCAGCAGGGTGCGGATGTGGTCGTCTACTCAGCGACCAAGCATATCGACGGGCAGGGCCGTGCGCTGGGCGGTGTGATCATCGGAACCAGGGACTTCATCCGCGGAACAGTTGAACCCTATCTCAAGCATACCGGTGGCGCACTGAGCCCGTTCAATGCGTGGATCATGCTCAAGGGTCTTGAGACGATGGCGCTGCGGGTCAATGCGCAGGCCGAAAGCGCGCAAAAGATTGCCGAGGCACTGGAAGGGCACCCGGCATTGGAACGGACGCTTTACCCCGGTTTGAAAACCCATGCCCAGAACGCACTGGTTCAGACCCAGTTGGGCGGCAAGGGCGGGACTGTGCTATCGCTGGACATCAAGGGCGGCAAGGATGCGGCGTTTGCCTTCCTGAACGCGATGACCATCCCGGTGATTTCGAACAATCTGGGCGATGCCAAATCCATCGCGACACACCCGGCGACAACAACGCACCAGCGTCTCAGCGACGCGCAGAAGGACCAACTGGGCATTACACCGGGTCTGATCCGCTTTTCCGTCGGGCTTGAGGATGCCGGTGACTTGCTGGCCGACCTTCGGCAAGCGTTGGAAGCATCGCAGAAATAAACCAAAGCCCCCGCGTCCTTTTTGTACTGGGGGGCAGGCTGCGTGCTTAAGCAGCCACTTTGTTTCGGGCGGCAGCCAGGCGCGCCGCCCGCTGTTCCCACCTTCAAAAGGCGCTAACTGTTGCGAGATGACGGTTTTGCGCCGGATTTTTCAATCCGGGCTGCTATTGCCGACGTATCGGGTTAGACTGGTATTAGACCATCAGTCATATATAGTCCGACGACCAACCAAGGAACCGCCGCTGATGAATGTTCACCCGCGCGACATTGATGAAAAACCGGATCGGGACAAGGCCGCCGAGGCTTTGAACGTTCTGCGGCAATGGGCCAAATCTGCCTCGGAAGCCGAGATAAACCAGCTTGACCCGGCTGTGGCCCGGCTGCTGCCCGGTTTGGCAGCGGGCAACTATCCGCCTTTTTCGCGCGCTTACCCCGATGACTTTACCGTCGATGCGGCGTACCGCGCATCCTTGCCGGATTTGCAGAACGGCCCGTCCAGCCTGATCCGTGGGGCCAAACAGCAGATCCAACATGTGGGTATTTCGAACTTCCGCCTGCCGATCCGGTTCCACCGGAAAGAGGGCGAAGACCTGACGCTGGAAACCTCGATTACCGGCACGGTCAGCCTTGAGGCCGAGAAAAAGGGCATCAACATGTCCCGGATCATGCGGTCTTTCTACAAACATGCGGAACGGACGTTCAGCTTTGAGGTCATGGAATCCGCTCTGGACGATTACATGTCCGATCTGGACAGCTTCGACGCCCGTATCCAGATGCGCTTTTCCTACCCGGACAGGATCAAAAGCCTGCGCTCGGGCCTTGAGGGGTACCAGTATTACGATATCGCGCTGGAACTGGTCGAACAGAACGGTGTGCGTCAGAAGATCATGCACCTTGACTATGTCTATTCCTCGACCTGCCCCTGTTCGCTGGAACTCAGCGAACATGCCCGGTCGATGCGTGGTCAGCTGGCGACGCCGCATTCGCAGCGCTCCGTCGCGCGGATTTCGGTTGTCGTGGATTGCGATGCAGATTGCCTGTGGTTTGAAGACCTGATTGCGCTGTGCCGCCGTGCGGTTCCAACGGAAACGCAGGTCATGGTGAAACGCGAAGATGAACAGGCTTTCGCCGAATTGAACGCAGCCAATCCGATCTTCGTCGAAGATGCCGCGCGCCTGTTTTGTGCCGAGTTGCTGGCAGATCATCACGTCGGCGATTTTCGCGTTGTCGCAAGCCATCAGGAAAGCCTGCACAGCCATGACGCCGTGTCGATTCTAACCGAAGGCCCAACCTTCGCCGCGTCCAGCCTTGACCCGAAACTGTTCACGACCCTGTTTCACGTTGGCTGAACGTCTCGGGTAAGTGGCTAGAATTTAATCAGAGATTTACCTGATCGGCGCTCATTCGCCGCAGCGCAGCAAAAATGCTGCAATTGCGCGAAAAACTCCTGTATCCTGACGGGGAATGCAGCTTCGGCACACCGGCGCGCTCAATGGTGTGTCACCCGAAAGGAAGCCGAGACGTGAGACGCCTTGGACTGCAAGACCCCAACCTCCGCCCGGACCACCCGAGCGGGCAGGGCGCTTTACCCTCACTCTTCTGGCTGCATCGTTTTTACAGGAGATCTATGGAATGAATCCGATTACCCAACCACTGGAGCTTCAGGCCGCGGCTATACGCATGGCTGGCTATGCGATCGTCAACCAGATCAAGATTGCACAGATCATGACCCGTTCGGCGCTTGAACTGCCGATGGTGCCGGTCCACGCCCTGCATCTGGCAGCATCAGCACCGGGTCCAGTTGTGGAAGCTCCGGCGGAAAAAACGGCGGCCAAACCCAAACCCGCCGTGGCGCGCACGAAACGCGTACCGGTGAAATCATCAACGCCCAAGAAAAAGCTGGCCCGCAAACCTGCACCGGCCAAGCCGGCGGCCAAACCGGTCGAGTTTTCAGCCAGCCCGCGGCCCAAGGCGGCACCCCCGGCGGCAGCCAAACCGACACCAGCGGTTAGTGATGAAAAAGCAGTGAAGCCTGTTGAATCCGCGGCGACACCTGCGACCGAAACCGTGTCGCCCGTAACGCCCAAGCCCACCCCTGCGACACCGGCGCCTGTTCAGGCAGCGCAGGTCAAGCCGACACAGGCCGATCCTGCCCCGGCCAAGGTGCAGGCGAAACCAGCCCCGGCGACGGAACCGCGCAAACCGCAGGCGCGAAAATCACGCGCCCCGTCAAAACCGCCTGTGATGCCCGGAACAGATGTCAAAAACTGACGGGTAAACCGGGATCATCTGCTTGACACGGTCGGGTTGGCACGCCAACCCTGCGCGTCATGATGGATCTTCGCCCGGTCGGATATGTGATTGGCTTGCTGGTCGCCATTCTTGGGGCGACCATGCTGCTGCCTATGCTCGCGGACCTGATCGAGGGGCGCGGCGAATGGCCGGTATTTCTGGAAAGCGCCATTATCACGACGCTGACCGGGACCGTTCTGGCGATGAGCTGCTCGAACGGTGTGGGCGAAGGGCTGACCATCCGCCAGACCTTCCTGTTGACAACCGGTGTTTGGGCGGCGCTGCCCCTGTTTGGGGCAATTCCGTTTCTGTTCGGTGAAACCGAGCTGCGCTTTGTCGACGCGTATTTCGAGGCGATGTCCGGCCTGACAACAACAGGTTCAACGGTGATTTCCGGGTTGGATACCCTGCCGCAGGGGCTATTGCTGTGGCGTGGTATCCTGCAATGGCTGGGGGGTATCGGGATCATCGTTGTCGCCATGGTGTTCCTGCCCGAACTGCGTGTCGGCGGCATGCAGATCTTCCGCTCGGAAGGCTTTGAAACAATGGGTAAAATCCTGCCTCGCGCGCAAGAGATCGCGGGTCAGATTTCGCTCATCTATGTTTTCCTGACACTGGTTTGCGCGCTGGTTTACGCCGGTCTGGGAATGAACTTTTTCGATGCGCTGGTACATGCGTTGACAACGCTTTCGACCGGTGGGTTCTCGAACTATGACGCCTCGTTCGGAACCTTTTCGGGCCCCGCCGAATATGCGGCGTCGGTGTTCATGATATTGGCGGCGCTTCCTTTTGTGCGCTATGTCCAGCTGGCAAACGGCCATACAGCGTCCTTGTGGAAAGACAGTCAAATTCGCGCGTTTCTGGCGACCATTCTGGTTCTGGTCATCATCATGTCGATTTTCCTGACATCGGTCTTCCCGCATCACTGGGAACAGGCGTTTCGGGAATCTCTGTTCAACATCACCTCGATCATCTCGGGCACCGGCTATGCCAGTGTCGATTACATGGGTTGGGGCAGCTTTCCGATCATGATGTTCTTCCTGATCGGCCTGATTGGCGGCTGCGCGGGTTCGACCGCATGCTCGATCAAGATATTCCGCTACCAGCTGCTATTCGCCTCGATCAAAAGTCAGATCAAACGGATCAGGTCTCCGCATGGCGTGTTCGTGCCGCTCTATGATGGGCGGCCCGTGGGGCAGGGCATTCTGACCTCGGTGATGAGCTTTTTCATGTTCTTCGTCCTGTCGATGGGCGTGCTGTCCTGGGCGCTGGCGCTGACCGGCCTGGACTTCATCACAGCCGTTTCCGGGGCGGCGACCGCGCTGGCCAATGTCGGTCCCGGTCTGGGCGATCAGATCGGACCAGCGGGTAATTTCGCAAATCTCAACGACACGGCCAAATGGTTGCTGACAATCGGGATGCTGGTCGGGCGGCTCGAGCTGTTGGCCGTTTACGCGATCTTCACCGTTCAATTCTGGAGAGGCTGATGAAAAGACCCCTTGGCGCGCAGATTTCGCATATGCTCAAGGATCGTGGCGTGGACGTGATTTTCGGCATACCCGGCGTTCACAATCAGGAATTGTACCGCGGCATCGAAGAGGCTGGCATCCAACATGTTCTGGCCCGTCACGAACAGGGGGCGGGGTTCATGGCCGATGGGTATGCCCGCGCAACCGGCAAGCCGGGGGTTGCCTATGTGATCACCGGGCCCGGCCTGTGCAACATCATGACGCCGATCGGACAAGCCTACAGCGACTCGGTGCCGATGCTGGTGGTGTCGTCCTGCCTTGATGAAACACAGGCCTTGCGCGGCCAGTTGCACCAGATGAAGGACCAGCGCCTTGCGGCCGGAACCGTTGCCGACTGGTCGGCACAGGCCAACACGGCCGAGGCCGCCTATGCGCTGGTCGAACGCGCCTTTGAAGAATTCGAGCTGTCGCGCCCGCGCCCCAAGCACATTCAGGTGCCAATCGCGCAGTTGCAGGCCGAGGCTGATCCGGCACCTTTCCCCAGCCAGCCCGCGTTGCGCACCAAAGCGTTGCCGCCTGACGTATCGCCTGTTGTCTCGATGCTGAACCTTGCGCGCAGGCCGCTGTTCATTCTGGGGGGCGGTTGCAAGTCCAGCGACTGGCGGCAGATTCTGACACAGCTTGGGGCTGCCTGCTTTACCACTTATGCAGGGCGCGGGCTGCCAGGCGCAAACTATCCGCTGGATTTCGGCGCATCCCTGCCGCGCCCCGGCAGCGCCGAGGTTATCGCCTCAGCGGATCTGGTCATCGCGGTCGGCGCCGAACTGGGCGAGGTCGATCTGTGGCGCAGCGACCTTGGGCATTCGGCAACATTGATCCGGGTTGACCTTGATCCCGAAGTCCTGTCCGACCACCATCGCGCCGCGATCAAACTGCAAACCGACAGCGAAAGCTTTGCCCGCGCCTTGTGGCAGGCGACCGAAAACCTGAAACCGGCAACCGGCTGGTCGCCCGACGAAATTTCCGAAACCCGTGCCCGGTGGCGGGCCGAGGTGGATGCCGAACGGCCCGGAATTGTAGCAGTGGCCGATGCGCTGCGCGCGGCGATGCCCGCAGATACCATGATCTATTCCGACATGACCCAATTCGCCTATGTCGCGAAAGAAGTGTGGGACATGGCCTATCCGCATCACTGGCATCATCCGACCGGGTTCGGAACGCTGGGCTATGGTTTGCCGGCTGGAATTGGCGGCGCGGTGGCGCGGCGCGGCAAACCAACGGCGGTTATCGCCGGGGATTACGGGTTCCACTATACGATGCAGGAACTGGGTGTTGCGGTCGAACTGGGTTTGTCGCTGCCGATCATCCTGTGGGACAATGGCAAGCTGAAAGAAATCGAAGACAGCATGGTCCGCAGCCAGATCGCGCCCAATGCGGTCGTGGCGTATAACCCGGATTTCTGCAAACTGGCCGAGGCTTTTGGCGCGCTTTCCTCAGCCCCTTCATCTCTGGCTGAGATGCAGAGCGCGGTTCGCGCGGCGTTCGATGCGCCTGTCCCGACCTTGATCCACGTGACCCCGGACATTCTGTAACAAAAAGCGCCGCATCTTCATGCGGCGCTTTGGTGTTTCAACGTCTGGTTTCAATGTCTGCGCGGGCTCAGTCCCAGCAGTGTACCAGAACCGTCATTCCGGTCGCGCGCCGGTTCAGCTCGTTAGGGGAAATCCGGGTGGTTTCCTCGCTCGACTGCCCGGAAACACCGGCTTTCGTCAGGATTTCTGTCAACCGCTCGACCGTCGCCGCAAGGCTGACAGACGCGGGCAGGGTGCGCCCCTCGGACGGTGTGGGCAGCAGCATACCAACCACGTTGCCGCTGTCGTTGAAGACCGGCCCGCCCGCATCTCCGGGCTGAGCGTTCAGCGCCAGCCGTTTGACACCTGTCTCGCCGTTCAGGCCGCGGATATCCGCGATTTGGCCGTAGGTCAGCGTCGGTGCGCCCAAAGCCCCCTGATAGGAAAAGCCGGATACGGCCACTTCGGACTGGATGCGCGGCTGGGTGGTGCTGAAAGCAGCAACACTCATCGGTGCAAGGGCTTTTGCAGGGCGCAGGACCGAAACACCAAGTTCCGGGTCCGTCAGCGCCAGTTGCACCTCCTGATCCCCCTCCAGGGTGATCCGGGTGCAGCTTTCGGCGGCTTCGGATACCGTCAGAACCGTACCGTCCGCGCCAGCGAAAAAGCCCGACCGCGACAACCGGGGCTTGCGGATCTGAAGACCCGAGACCAGATCGATGCGCTGTTCCGCATCCGCACCGGCGGCGGCATCCAGAACCGCGTCCGTTGTGCTCAGGCTGGTCGCCATCGCAGCCAGAACACGCAGGCGGCGCGCCTCGTCCCCTTCGGGCCAGACCAGCGTAAAGCCCTTGATTTTCCCATCGGCCAGCCGCGCCTGCGTGAATGACACGATCCCATTGCCGCGCCCTTCTAGGGTGAACTGGTCGCGGCCCAGCTCACGCGGGCCGTTCAACGGTACAATCTCAAGCGACTGCATCACCTCGTAAAGGGCGCGCAGCGTGTTCTTGTCACCCTCCTGACTGATCAAAAGGGCCTGGGCGTTCATATCCGAGGCGCTTTTGAAATGTACGAACGGAGCTTCATAGCGGTCAAAGCTGACTGTACCCAACGGCATGTCCAGCGCAATTCCGGCCGCGTCGTCGGAATACCGGTCCATCCCGGCCGAGATCAGCGGCGCGTTGTATTCATCCATCAGGGCCTTGCGCTGCACCGTGGTTAGAACGCCCGTCGCTTCATACCCGTTGAACCGCTGCCAATCGCCCATCGACCGGCGGGTTCCCTGACCGAAAGCACCATCAATGGTCGAATTATAGAAACCCGCCGCCTGAAGGGCCGTTTGCAGGTCTTTCCGTTCCTGCGCGGTCAAAAGGCGCTCGGATTGCAGCGCCTGTGCGCGGGTTTCATCCGAAACCTGTGGGGTCGTGATTGTCAGGGTTTCTTGCGGCTGTGCTGCCGGTTCCGTCGGCGCGCTTACGACGTCGCGGTTTACCGCGTTTTCGCCGACGGGCCAGAATTGCTGCCCCAACGCGCTTGAAAACGCGACAAAGCTGTCACGCGGGATCTGCCCCTCGGCCCGGTATACGCGCAAAACCTGCTCGGCATCGCCGCGCGAATAGGGGCCAATGACGATGGCATACCAGCCACTGTTCAGCCGAAACCCGTTCACATCGGGCAGGGTGCTGGCATAGACTTGCGCCCGGTCCTGCGCTTCGCGCAGCGACGGCTGCGCCTCGACCTGAACCCAGACGCCGGGGTCTTGTTGTGCGGTCGCGGCGCGCAGGCCGACCAGAAGAAACAAAAGAATTGCTGAAAATACGCGTGTCATTGTCTGCCCGTGTTATGCGGTGTTTGTACTGAGGTGCAGAATACGCGATTTCATTTGCCAAATACCATGCTGAGAATGCGGGGAATTTGTGGTGTGGCCGCGCAGATACAGCCACAGCCCAAAGCCCCGTTGACGCCCCTCGGCCCCTTGCATAGGAAGGGCCAAACCGACCGGAACCGGGCGCACGGGGCGCCCAGAGGGAATGTCATGACCGAACCGACCAGCGCACCGCGTTCATTTCAGGAAATCATCCTCAGGCTTCAGTCCTACTGGGCCTCGAAAGGCTGTGCGATTCTGCAACCCTATGACATGGAGGTCGGGGCAGGGACGTTCCATCCCGCAACCACCTTGCGGGCGCTGGGGTCCAAGGCATGGGCCGCAGCCTATGTTCAGCCGTCGCGCCGTCCCACGGATGGGCGCTATGGCGAAAACCCCAACCGGCTTCAGCATTACTACCAGTATCAGGTGCTGATCAAACCCAGCCCTCCGGATTTGCAGGAACTGTATCTGGGCAGCCTTCAGGCCATCGGCATCGACATGGACCTGCATGATATCCGCTTTGTCGAAGACGACTGGGAAAGCCCCACACTGGGCGCATGGGGGCTTGGCTGGGAGGTTTGGTGTGACGGAATGGAAGTCAGCCAGTTCACCTATTTCCAGCAGGTCGGCGGCCATGACTGCACGCCTGTCTCGGGCGAGCTGACCTATGGGCTCGAGCGTCTGGCCATGTATGTGCTGGGCATCGACCACGTGATGGACATGCCGTTTAACGATCCGCAATCCCCCAGCGCTTTGACCTATGGCGACATCTTCAAACAGACCGAAGAGGAATACGCCCGCTGGAACTTTGACGTCGCCAATACCGAGGTTCTGCTGCGCCATTTCGAAGAGGCCGAGGCTGAATGCGCCACGATCCTGGCGCAGGCGCATGACGACCCGAAAACCGGCAAGCGCATCATCATGGCGCATCCGGCCTATGACCAGTGCATCAAGGCGTCACACATCTTCAATCTGCTGGATGCACGGGGTGTGATCTCGGTCACCGAACGGCAGGCCTATATCGGGCGCGTGCGGGCGCTGGCCAAGCAATGCGCGGATGCCTTTGTGCAGACCGAGGCCGCCGGGTTCAGCGCCGGATGAGGCGATCAGGCCAGTCCCGGCAACAGGGCTTTCAGGCCGTCCGCGATCATGCTGACGGCGATAGCCGCAAGAATCATCCCCATAAAGCGGCTCATGATCACGCGCGCGGTGTCGGACAGGCGCTGGGCCAGCCAGGCCGCATTCCAGAACGTGATCAGAAGCAGGCCAACAACGGCAAGGAATACGCCTGCATAAACAAAGGCTTCTACGGGCTTCTTGATCTGGTGCGCATACAGGATCAGCGTGGTGATGGTGCCGGGGCCGACCAGAATGGGAAAGGCCAGCGGATAAAAGGCGACGGTGTCGGCTTCGGGGTAAGCGTCCTTTTCCCCCTTCGTCCCGTGATGAGAGGTGCTTTCGTGTCCGTTCAGCATGTTCAGACCGATCATCATGACAACCAGACCACCGGCGACGCGCAGATGATTGACGCTGATGCCAAAAAGGCCAAGCGCCTGACTGCCGACCAAGGCAAAGGCACCGCCAAGGATCAGGCAGTAGATCACGGTTTTGACCGCAATCTTGCGCTGTTCGGCGGCAGACAGGTCCTGAGTGACGCTCAGAAACACCGGCAGGTTGGTGACCGGGTTCATGATCGCAAACAATGCGCCGAAAAATCCGACGGCAAAGGTGGATTCCATCGCGTAGACCTCGTTTCTGCCTGTTCCCCGATGAAACCTGTCCTATTTTACAAGAACTTGAAAGAGGCGGCCTGAAAGATGACGGGAAAACTGCTGGCAATTCTTCTGCTGCTGTCGGCCATCGTGGCAGGCGTCGGCATGTATTATCTACAGGTCTACGGCTATTATTATGAGGTCGAACCGCAACCGGGGCAGGACGTTGCCCTGATGACGGATGCAGGCGGTGTGCCGGAACCCATCGCCTATTCCGGGTTTCAGGCAATTGACGCCGACAGTTCGCCTATTCGGTATCGCGCCTGTTTCGAGACCGAATTGTCGCCGGACCAGATGGCTGGATACGTGCCTGTCGAAAACTCCGAACCCCTGACCGCACCGGGATGGTTTGAATGCTACGATGCGGTGTCTTTGGCGGATGCGCTTGAATCCGGGCAGGCGCGGGCGTTCATGGGGGTGAAGAACATCCATTTCGGCGTCGACCGGATCGTGGCGATCACCGAAGATGGCAAGGGTTATGTCTGGCACGCGTTGAACAATTGCGGTGAAAAAGCCTATGACGGTACCGTCGTGGGCGAGGAATGTCCGCCGCGCCCGGAAAACTGAAGGAGCAGACCGTGGGCCATGTCATAGAAATCCCCGATTTCCTGACGGCCACTCTGGGGTTTGCGGTCTATCTGATCGGGGCCGAGATCAATGCCCGTGTCGCTACCCTGCGCAATTTCAACATCCCCGAACCCGTGACAGGGGGCCTGCTGGCCTCGCTGGTGGTTCTGACGCTCTATCTGGTCTTCGGGATCGAACTGTCCTTTGGCCTGACAGCCCGCGATTTCCTGCTGGTCCTGTTTTTTGCCGGGATCGGCCTGAACGCCCGTCTGTCTGACCTCATTGCGGGCGGTAAGCCGTTAATCTTGCTTTTGATTCTCACTCTGACGACGATAGTCTTTCAGAATGTGATTGGCGCGGCTGGGGCGGTGATCTTCGGCTATCCCGCACAGGCCGGTGTGTTGTTCGGATCGGCGGCCCTGATCGGTGGGCACGGTACGGCAATCGCATGGGCGCCGGATGTGGCGCAGGCAACGGGGCTTGACGGCGCGACCGAACTGGGTGTGGCCGTCGCCACCCTTGGATTGGTGCTTGCCGCGCTGGTTGGCGGCCCGATCGCGCGCCTGCTGGTCGAACGGCGCGGCCTGACGCCTGACCGCCCTGACGAAGAACCCAGCGTCGGATTGCCGGATGAGCATGACGGGCACACCGCAAACATCGATCATCTGACCGTCATGCGCGTCTTGCTGCACCTGAACCTGGCGATCATCTCGGGATATGCGCTGAATGAATCAATTGCCGCCGCCGGGCTGAAACTGCCGCTGTTCGTGCCCTGCCTGATCATGGGCATCGTGATCGCCAATCTGCGGGACGCGCTGTTTCCCGATGCTCCGAAAGTGTCGCGCACACCGTCGCTGGCGCTGATTTCGGAATTTGCGCTGGGCGCGTTTCTGGCAATGTCGCTGATGAGCCTGCAACTCTGGACCATCGCGCAGCTGGGCATGGCCATTGCCGTGATCATGACGGCGCAGACGGTGTTCGCGGTGCTGTTCGTCCTCTGGGTGCTGTTCCCGGTCATGGGGTCCAACTATCGCGCCGCAGTACTGGCCGCCGGGTTTGGCGGCTTTGCGTTGGGGGCCACACCCACTGCTATCGCAAATATGACGGCCGTGACCAAGCGATATGGCCCATCGCCTATTGCCTTTATCGTGCTGCCCCTTGTATCCGCCTTCTTTGTGGATATCGCCAATGCCATCGTCATTCAGACGATCGTCAATTTCTAAGGACCGACAATGCCCGACCTGCTGATCGAACTGTTCTCCGAAGAGATCCCCGCACGGATGCAAGCCCGTGCCGGCGAGGATCTGAAAAAGCGGATTACCGATGGTCTGGTCGAGGCCGGTCTGACCTATGCAAGCGCGGCCGCCCTGACCACGCCCCGCCGCCTGACGCTGGCGGTCGAGGGGCTGCTGGCGAAAAGCCCCACCATCCGGGAAGAACGCAAGGGTCCAAAGGTCGGCGCGCCTGATAAAGCAATCGAAGGGTTCCTGCGCGGCGCGGGACTGACCCGTGATCAGCTGGAAGAACGCGAAACCCCCAAGGGCGCCATCTATTTCGCCACCATCGAAAGGGCTGGTCGCCCCGCGGCCGAGATCATTGCCGAGGTGCTCGAAACCACCATCCGCAATTTCCCTTGGCCAAAATCCATGCGCTGGGGCAGTGGCAGCTTGCGCTGGGTGCGCCCGCTGCATTCGATCCTGTGCATTCTGACGGATGAGACCGGGGCGCAAGTCGTGCCAATGGATGTCGACGGCATTTCGTCCGGCGACACCACAGCAGGCCACCGCTTCATGGCGCCCAGCCGCTTTTCGGTCACGTCTTTCGACGATTACGCGGCCAAGCTGAAGCGGGCTTTCGTGGTTCTTTCCCCCGAGGAACGCGCCCAGCACATCTGGAACGACGCCCAGAACATGGTCTTTGCCGCTGGTCTTGAGCTGGTCGAAGACAAGGGCCTGCTGGCCGAGGTCGCCGGGCTGGTCGAATGGCCGGTCGTTCTGATGGGGCGGATCGACGACGAATTCCTCGACCTGCCGCCCGAGGTGCTGCAAACCTCGATGAAAGAACACCAGAAGTTCTTCTCGGTCCGCAATCCCAAAACGGGCCGGATTGAACGGTTCGTCACTGTTGCGAACCGCGAAACCGCGGACAATGGCGCGACCATTCTAGCGGGCAATCAGAAAGTGCTCTCAGCCCGTCTTGCCGATGCCAAGTTCTTTTGGGAAAATGACCTGCGCATCGCCAAATCGGACATTGCACAATGGACCCGCGCGCTGGAAAACGTCACCTTCCACAACAAACTGGGAACGCAAGCCGACCGGATCGGTCGTATCGCCGCGCTGGCCCGCGAACTGGCGTCAGTAACCGGTGCCGATGCCGATCAGGCTGAAAAAGCCGCGCGCCTGGCCAAGGCCGACCTCAGCTCGGAAATGGTCTACGAATTCCCAGAACTTCAGGGCCTTATGGGGCGGTATTACATCGAAGCGGCAGGTGAAGATGCCGCCGTGGCCGCCGTCGCGCAAGAGCACTACTCGCCTTTGGGGCCGTCGGATGATGTCCCCACTGCTCCGCTGTCGGTGACCGTTGCATTGGCCGACAAGCTGGACACACTGACCGGGTTCTGGGCGATTGATGAAAAGCCTACTGGCTCGAAAGACCCGTTTGCCTTGCGCCGTGCGGCGCTGGGGGTTATCCGGTTGGTGCTCGACAATGACCTGCGTCTGCATCTGGATCAGTTTTTCGACAGACAGCTGCTGCGTGCTGAAAGCGCTGCAAACGAGGCGCTGGCGGCTGAAAATGTTGACGAACTGTTGGATGAAATCGCAGATCATGGCGTGTTTGGCGCAGCCTTCCAGACTGTCAAGGAAAGGCTGGGCGAAGTGTCGGGTGCCGATTTCCTGAGTCTTGAAAAGAAGATACCCGACGCATCCGACGATCTCCTCTCGTTCTTCCACGACCGCCTCAAGGTCTTCCTCCGCGACGAAGGCATCCGCCACGACGTCATCGATGCCTGTATCGCGATGGACGGCAATGATGACCTCAATCTGTTGGTGAAACGCGCCCGCGCGCTGAACGCGGTGATCGCGACCGAGGATGGCGAGAACCTCGTGCAGGGCTTCAAGCGCGCCAACAACATCCTGACCCAGGCCGAAGAAAAGGACGGGGTGGAATATTCCTACGGTGCGGATGTGAAATTCGCCGAAACCAACAGCGAAAAGGCATTGTTTGCCGCTTTGGATGCAGCACATGCGCAAATCGAACCCGCGCTGAAATCCGAAGATTTCCCCACGGCCATGGCCGCCATGGCCGGGCTGCGCGGGCCGGTGGACGCGTTCTTTGAGGATGTGCAGGTCAACACCGACAATGACATTGTTCGCCGCAACCGGCTGAACCTGCTCAGCCAGATCCGGCAGATCTGCTCCAGCGTGGCCGATCTGACCCGGATCGAAGGGTAAACGACCGGGCGCGCTGGCAGGCGCGCCCACAACGCACTTGCGTGAAGGGCGCAAGCGCCTATGCTGCAGACAAACCAAAAGGTGCTGCAGTGCAGAATAATCCGAATACAACGCTCATTACATCCGACGCGCCTGTCACCGCCCATACACATGGCGGGCGGGCCAAATGTCTGCAACGTCTGGTCCGGCTGGACCTGCCGGTGCCCCGAACCGTTGCGCTGTCATTTGATGCCGTTCACCAGATTGCAGAAGGGGCGATCCCGGATATTGCGGCGATCCTCGAACAGTTCGACCCGACCTCGTTGCTATGCGTCCGACCCAGTTCCGAAGACCCCGATTGGGGCGGCCCCGGCGCGGTTCTCAATATCGGAATGAACGACGCGCGCTATGTCGACCTGTCCGACACCATGGGAGCCGAGGCCGCCGCAGCTCTGTATCTGCGGTTCGTTCAAAGCTATGCGATCCACGTGGCACGGCTGGATGCGGATGTGTTCGATGACATCGAAGCTGATGGCCGCGAGGGGTTGCGCCACTCGCTGCGCGCCTACGAGGATGAAACCGACGAGGTCTTTCCGCAGGACAGGGGCGAACAGCTGATCGGCGTTCTGCGCTCGATGGCGCGTGCATGGGACGGGACGTCCGCGCGCTTGCTGCGGCAGGCCAAGGGGGCACCCGCTGACGCCGGGCTAGGGTTGGTCATTCAAGAGATGATCCCCGGCGTCGGCAAAGGGGAATGCGGATCGGGCGTTCTGCAACTGGTTGATTCCACAACCGGAATGCCACAGATCACCGGTCGCTACCTCAGCCAGAGCCAGGGGCGCGATGCGTTGGGCAAAGATGTGGCCGCCCTGTTTCTGGAAAAAGACCCGCGCGGCCCCTCGCTGGAAGAGGTCGCGCCCAATGCTTTCGCCGATGTCAAAACGCATGCTGCCCTGATGCGCGAGAAACTGCGCGAAGAAATGCAGGTCGAATTCGTCATTCAGGACGGCACTGTGCATATTCTGGATGGCGTCCGGGTGCAGCGATCGGCTCGCGCGGCCATGCGCATTGCCGTACGTCTTGCCGAAGACGGTATCATACCGCCGCAAGAGGCGGTGATGCGTGTCGATCCGCACGCGCTGAACGAACTTCTGCACCGTCAGGTCCACCCTGATGCGCGCCGTGACGTGCTGACCACCGCCATTGGTGCCAGCCCCGGTGCCTCGACCGGCAAGATCGTGTTCACCTCGGCCGAAGCACAGGCCAGTGCCGCCCGTGGCGAGGCGTGTGTTCTGGTGCGCCGGGAAACCTCGCCCGAGGATGTGCGCGGGATGCACGCCGCTGTTGCGGTTCTGACGGAAAAGGGCGGCATGACCAGCCACGCGGCCGTGATCGGGCGCGGATTGGGTCTGCCCTGTATCGTCGGGGCCTCGGAAATGCGGTTTCAGACGAAAGACAAGATGCTGACTGCACCGGATGGGCGCGTGTTCAAAACCGGCGATATTGTCACTATTGATGGCAGCTCGGGGCAGGTGCTGGCCGGTCAGCCCGCCATGCTCGAGGCCGCATTGGATGACTGTTTCCAGACGCTGATGGGCTGGGCCGATGCCGAGCGTGACATCGACATCCGCGCCAATGCCGACACACCGGCTGACGCGCAGACGGCCCGGAACTTTCAGGCTCAGGGGATCGGTCTGTGCCGGACCGAACATATGTTCTTTGATCCCGGCCGTCTGATCGTGATGCGCGAAATGATCTTTGCGCAAACCTCGGCGGGCAGGGCGGCAGTGCTGGAACGCCTGCTTCCGATGCAGCGCGAGGATTTTGTTCAGCTGTTCAGGATCATGGAAGGCCAGCCTGTCTGCATCCGCCTGTTCGATCCACCCTTGCATGAATTCCTGCCGACAACGCGCACCGGGCAACGGGAACTGGCCGAGGCACTGGACCTGCCCGTGTCCGACGTCGAACGCCGGGTCGAGGCGATGACCGAATACAACCCCATGCTGGGACTGCGCGGCGTTCGTCTGGGTGTCACTGTGCCCGAGATCTACGACATGCAGGCGCGCGCGATCTTCGAAGCCACGCTTGAGGCCCGAAAAAACGGTGCCCCGGTGGTGCCCGAAGTGATGATCCCGCTGGTTTCCGCCAAGCGCGAGGTTGAACTGGTCAAATCCCGCATCGACTCGGTCGCCGCCGCCGTTGAATCGGAACGGGGGCAGAAGTTCGAATACCGGCTGGGCGTCATGGTCGAAACGCCGCGCGCCTGTCTGCGCGCGGAAGAGATCGCGCCGCAGACCGCCTTCATGAGTTTTGGTACAAACGACCTGACACAGATGACTTATGGTCTGTCCCGCGACGACGCCGGTCGTTTCATGTCCGCTTACGTGCGGCAGGGGGTCTTTACCGAAGATCCGTTCCATGTCCTTGATCCGGACGGGGTGGGCGAGCTGCTGAAACTCGGGGCGGAACGCGGGCGTGCCGCGAAGCCGGATGTGACCCTTTCGGTCTGTGGCGAACACGGCGGGAACCCCGAATCAATCGCCATCTGTCGCGATCTTGGATTCGACTATGTGTCGTGCTCACCGTTCCGGGTTCCGGTCGCTCGGCTGGCTGCCGCTCAACTGGCGATTTCCTCCAGACTTGGGGGTTGACACCGCGCCGAACCCCAAGGAATAGTGGGTTATACGGTCACTCGTAGGCGAAAAATATTTTCGCTACGGGCGATTTTCCACTTGCTTTTTTCAAGATACTGGACCTTTGCGTCAGTCTGGGGTATCAGCCTCGTCGCGCCCGCCGGGGGAGGGTAAGGCGCGTGATGTGCCTGTGCGAGGTTATCTGATGCTACGTTACATATTGGCTGTTGCCGCAGTGGCGGCAACCGTGCTGCCGAGTGCATCCTTCGCTGAGAAGGAAGCGACTGATACTGCAAAACAAGAACTTGTCGCCCGCAGCGAGCTGCCAGCGCAAAGTTTTCGGGACTATTTCAAGCTGTTCCAGCCCCGCAAGGCGGCTGAACCTGTCAAAGTGTCCTTCTCCAAAGACTGGCTTGACCAGCAACCAAAGGCCTCTGGTGGTGAAAACTGGAAATGCCTGTCCGAAGCCCTGTACTTCGAGGCGCGCGGCGAAAGCGTGCGCGGCCAGTTCGCGGTTGCCGAGGTGATCCTGAATCGGGTCAAAAGCAGCCGTTTCCCGGATTCCCTGTGCGGCGTGATCCATCAGGGGACCGGCAAGAAATACCAGTGCCAGTTCACATACACCTGCGATGGCCGCAAGGAAGTCATCCACGAGAAAAAGGCGTATGAGCGTGTGGCGAAAGTCGCGCGGGCAGCCATTGATGGCGTGGCGGATGAGTTGACCGAAGGGGCAACACATTATCACACGACGTCGGTTCGCCCATCCTGGTCGCGGGTCTACAAACAGACGGCGAAAATCGGCGTGCATGTTTTTTACCGCCACAACTACCGGACAGCGAGCAACTGATTGACGCACCCGCGCTGGAAGCTTGCTGGCGTGGGGCAGGTTGCATCCTATATTGCGGGCCAGGAGGCCCGTGATGATTTTGAACCGCAGACACCTTTTGCAAACGGCTGCAGCAGCATTGCTGATGCCGCGTGTGGCCAGCGCGGGTTTTGCACCGCTTAATGCGCGTGTAGCCAAACACCCGATCGCGCCGGCAAGTTATCCTGAAACGGAAGTCTGGACATATGACGGGTCTGTCCCCGGCGTTGAACTGCGCGTCAGGCAGGGCGACCGCATCCAGCGCACCCTGATGAACCAGCTTCCGCAGGCCACGTCTGTCCATTGGCACGGTATTCGCATCGAAAACGCCATGGACGGCGTGCCCGGCCTGACGCAGGACGCGGTCGAGACGGGCGCAAGCTTTGATTACTCCTTCTCCGTTCCCGACGCAGGGACCTATTGGTATCATGCGCATAACCAGTCGATGGAACAGGTTGCGCGCGGGCTTTACGGGCCGCTGATCGTCGAAGAAACCGTGGCCCCCGATGTGGATCAGGATCTGGTGCTGATGCTGGACGACTGGCGGCTTGATCCGGAAACCGCCCAGATCACGGATGATTTCGACAATGGCCATGACCTCAGCCACGCTGGTCGGCTGGGGAATATCATCACTGTCAACGGATCCCTTGACCCGCGCGTTCAGGCGCGACGGAACGACCGTCTCCGGCTGCGCCTGATCAACGCCTCCAACGCGCGGATTTTCGACCTGGATCTCGACGGGTTGTTTGGTTGGATCGTCGCCCTTGACGGTATGCCACTGGGAACGCCGATCCCATTGTCGGGGGCTTTCCCAATCGCCCCCGCACAACGTATCGATCTGGTTGTGGATGTCGTGGCTGCGGGCGATACGGCAAGTCTGGTGAGTGTTGAACGCGACGGTGCCTTTGGCATCGTTCGGTTCGATGTCGACGAACCTCTCTCACCCGCGCCACGACAAGGCGTGGCAGCGTTGCCGCCCAACCCTTTGCCGGTCATCGAGGATGTCTCATCCGCTCCATTGCACCGGATGTCCCTGCAAGGCGGGGCGATGCGCTGGCTGGACAACGCCCGGATCGGGGACACTGAATTGTCAGGCCAGGAACTGGCGCAGTTGGGCCGGTTCTGGGCCCTGAACGGTTATGCGGAACGCCCGTCCGATCCGTTTCTGGACGCCCGGACCGGCGGCCTTCACAGGATCGAGTTCGTCAATGAAACAGTCTTTCCACATGCCATGCATTTGCACGGCCACCACTTCCGACTGATCCAGCCGGACGGATCGCTTGGCCCGTGGCGCGACACTGTTTTGGTTGATCGCGGACAAACCCGCCAGATCGCGCTGGTCGCGGATAATCCGGGGGACTGGCTGTTGCATTGCCATATGCTGGGCCATGCCGCTTCGGGTATGATGAGCTGGTTTCGCGTCACATGACGCCGCATTCGGCGGTTGGAATGGCGTTTGTTTGAATGTTATAGGCCCTTGCAACGCCTATAGTGGGCAAGCCCTGCAACAAGCCGAAAAGGCCGGACCCATGAGTTCTGAAATCCGACTGGCATTTGCGCACCCGTCCGAACGGTCCGAGGCGACCTCGCCCCGAGGGCCGCTGGACCGCATTTCCCTGCGCGACCATATTGTCGAGGTTGAAATCGGTGCGTTTCAGGCCGAGCGGGGAACAACCCAGCGGATCTGTTTCAATATCGTGGTCGAAGTCCGGCCTCTGACCGACCCGATTGACGACGATGTGGATCGCATCCTGTCTTATGACCGGGTGACGGAATCCATTGCCTATGAGCTCGCGGCCGAACGTCTGAACCTGCTTGAAACCCTTGCCGAACGTGTGGCCGAACGTATCTTGCATGAACCTCAGGCTGTAAGGGTCTTTGTTCGCATCGAAAAACTGGATCGTGGTCCGGGCGCTCTGGGGGTTGAGATCGTACGCGGGAAAGACTCGGTTCATCACGACGTGACCGAGGAAGACCGCCCGCATCCCCGTCTGGTCTACCTGTCGAATGACGCCATCGCCTCGGACAATCTGACCGGGTGGATCGACCAGTTGCAGAACCGCCAGCGCCCGCTGATCCTGTGTGTGGGGGCGTCAGACCTGGCTGCGCCGCAAACCGGCCACGCAATGACACAGCGCCGGATTGACCTGCTTGCGATCGAGCAAAACGCGTGGGTTCTGGCCGCACGCGATCACCGCTGCAAGGTGGTTTCAACTCGGACGGAACTGGACTGGGCCATGAAGAACGGCCAGATCTGTGTTTGGGCCCCGTCCAAGATCGTTCTGGACGCGGTGGATGGTCCGTCCGCCGCGCCCTCCGACGCCGTGGCTCTGGCCGCATGGTTTGCCGCGACCTTTGAAGCCAGTGAGATGATGGTCATCGGCGGCGAATTGCCGAAAGCGCCCAAAACCCCCCTGCGGGCTGTGGCCGTGGATCAGGCCCAATTGTGAGCGTCTATTTCAGACCGCTGGTTCAGCACGGCCAGACCCGACCCGCTGGCGCGTACTCTCTGGCCGGTCAACCCCTGTGGTTTACCCATGTCGAAGCGCTTGGGCGCGATACCGCTCCGCAGATCATGGCGGCATCGGATATTCCCGGTGGGGCGCTGGCGCGTTTGACCGGCCCGCGCGCACCCATTGCCGGGCTGGATATGCAGGTGCCGCATATCATGGGCATTCTCAACACCACGCCTGACAGTTTCTCGGACGGGGGCGTTCACAGCTCGGTCGAGGCCGCCCGCGATGCCGCTGCAAGGATGGTGGCGCATGGGGCCACCATTCTGGATATCGGCGGGGAATCAACGCGCCCGGGCGCGGATTTCATTCCGGCAGATCAGGAAATTGCCCGCACCCGCCCGGTGATCGAGGCGATTCGCGCGCAAACGGATGCCTTGATTTCAATCGACACCCGCAAAGCCAGCGTCGCCAAAGCGGCGTGTGCGGCGGGCGCAGGGCTGGTCAACGACGTCTCGGGGTTCACGTTCGATCCCGAACTGGCACCGTTTTGCGCCGACAAGGGCACACCGGTCTGCGTTATGCATATGCAGGGTGATCCGGCCACGATGCAGGAAAACCCCAGCTACGACAACGTGTTGCTGGATGTTTACGATTTCCTCGAAACCCAGATCACTCTGCTGGAAAGCCTGGGGCTTCGGCGCGACCTGATCATCGTCGATCCGGGCATCGGTTTCGGCAAGACCGAAGACCATAACCTGACCTTGCTGCGTAATCTCAGCCTGTTTCACGGGCTTGGCTGCCCGATCCTGCTGGGCGTGTCCCGCAAGGGCTTTATCGGAACAATTGGACGCGAACCGGACAAGACTGCCCGCGCTCCGGGTTCAATTGCCGTGGCTTTGGCCGGATTGTCCCAGGGCGTGCAGATCATTCGCGTTCACGACGTCGCCGAGACTGCTCAGGCCTTGCGCCTATGGGCTGCTGTCCGGTAATCCGGTCTCACGGAAAATCACGGAGTGACACCAATGCGCAAGCTGTTCGGAACCGACGGGGTGCGGGGCACGGCCAACACGCATCCGATGACCGCGGAAATGGCGTTGCGCATCGGGGCTGCGGTGGGGCGCTATTTCCGGCGCGATGCGACCGGTGTGCACCGGGTCGTCATCGGCAAGGACACGCGCCTGTCCGGCTATATGCTGGAAAACGCGCTGACCGCCGGTTTGACCTCAACAGGAATGAATGTGCTGTTGCTGGGGCCGGTCCCCACGCCTGCGGTGGGTCTGATGACGCGCTCGATGCGGGCCGATCTGGGTGTCATGATCTCGGCCAGCCACAACCCGGCAGAGGACAACGGTATCAAGTTCTTTGGCCCCGACGGCTATAAACTGTCCGATCAGGCCGAGATAGACATCGAAAAGCTGATCGACGAAGGTGTCCGGCCTGCTCAGGCCCAGAACATCGGACGGGCGCGCCGTGTTGATGACGCCCGGTTCAGATATGGCGAGCGTGTAAAATCCTCGCTGCCGCGCGATGTGCGTCTGGATGGACTGAAGGTGGTGATCGACTGTGCCAACGGCGCCGCCCACCGCACCGCGCCCGAGGTTCTTTGGGAACTGGGCGCAGACGTGATCCCGATCGGGATTTCGCCCAACGGGAAGAACATCAACCTCAACTGCGGATCGACCAAGCCGCAGCTGGCCGCCGAAACCGTCGTGGCGCATGGCGCTGACGTTGGTGTCTGTCTGGACGGCGACGCGGATCGGGTCGTTATCGTCGACGAAACCGGTCAGGTCGCCGATGGCGATCAGCTTATGGCGTTGCTGGCGACGGCCTGGAAAAAATCCGGGCAGTTGAAAGGCAATGCCCTTGTGGCCACCGTGATGTCCAATCTGGGGCTCGAACGGCACCTCTCGTCACACGGTATGCGGCTGGAACGCACAGCCGTCGGCGACCGCTATGTGGTCGAACGTATGCGCGAAGGTGGCTTCAACCTGGGCGGTGAACAATCCGGTCATATCGTGATGAGCGATTATGCCACCACCGGCGATGGCCTGATGGCCGGTCTGCATTTCCTGGCCGAGATGGTTCTGTCCGGTCGCAAAGCCTCGGACTTGTCCAAGCAATTCGAAACCGTGCCGCAGCTGCTGAAGAACGTCCGCTATACCAACGGTCAAACTCCGCTTGAAGTTCAAAGCGTTAAAGCCGCCATTGCCGATGCCGAGGCGCGGCTGAACGGGCAGGGACGGTTGCTGATCCGTAAATCCGGCACCGAGCCGCTGATCCGCGTTATGGCCGAATGCGAGGATGACGCGCTGCTGGTCCAGGTCGTCGACAGTATCGTGGCCGAGGTCGAAGCCGCCACAGGCTAGTGCCTGAACAGAACCTTGCGCAGGCTGAACCACTGGCTGATGGCCATGCCCGTCAGGATCAGGGCCAGGGCGACGTAGAACCGCAGGGGCAGGGCCTCCGACAGGATCCAGGCCCCGAACACCATCGACCAGATCGGCACCTGATAATTCACCAGTGTCAAAAACACCGATCCGGCGCTGCGGGTGATCGAAACCCGCAGCAAGTTGGCGAATGCTGTGGGGATCAGGCCAAGCACGATCAGGGCCAGCGATGGGCGGTTGCCCTGCCACGTGGGAACACCTTCGATCAGCAGCATGATGGGCACCAGCAGAACAGCGCCGACCAGCAGGGTCAGCGCGGCCAGCGCCAGCGGCTCGACCGGCGGGCAACGCCGCGTCAGGATCGATGTCGAGGCATAGCAGAAGGCGGCCGAGATACAGGCCAGCTGCGCCAGTGGCTCGGTCCCCTGACCCAGCTTTGCCAGACCGGGTCCGATCAGGACCAATGCGCCGGAAAACCCAAGGCACACGCCCAGAAACCGACGCAGGTTCAGCGGCTCATCGGAAAAGAAATGCGCCAGCGGCAGCACCATCAGCGGAATTGCAGCCATGGACAACCCTGCAAAGGCCGAGGGTACATATTGCTGCCCCCAGCTGAGCAGCATGAAAGGCACCGCAGTCGACAACACGCCTATCAGCAGGATTGATGTTGTCAGCGCGGGTGTCAAAACCGGCATGCGGCGCCCGGTGATCCGCATCAGGACAAGCAACGTCACCGCCCCCAATGTGGTGCGCGATGTCGCCACGGTAATCGGGCCATAACCTTCCAAAGCCATCGCGACGACCATGAATGTGCCGCCCCAAATAAGCCCCAGCGTAAAAACGCCGCTCCAGTCCTGCTTCGTGGGTTGTTCAACCATTCCATCCCCTTATCCCGCGTGCGCGCCGGTGTCACGGGCTGATCTTGACTTAACGTTAGTTTGCACTTACCGTAAGCAATGACTTACGATATGACATTTACAGCTTTGGGCGATGCAACCCGCAGGCAGGTGTTCGAAGCCGTCGCCAGCCAGCCTCAGGCAGTGGGTGAGCTTGCGTCAAAGCTGCCGGTAAGCCGACCGGCCGTCTCTCAACATCTCAAGGTGCTGTCGGATGCCGGACTGGTGACATGCCACGCGAAAGGGACGCGCCGGATCTATGCGGTGCGCCCCGAGGGGCTGGCAGAGCTGCGCTCATGGCTCGACCGGTACTGGACCGACGTGATGAACAGCTTTGCAGATGAGGTGACCAGAGCAGGAGAGAGGCCATGACAGACCCGATTGTCAAAACAATTGTCGTAAGTGCCTCTGCTGCGCGCGCTTTCGATATCTTCGTCAACCGCATCGGGACATGGTGGCCGCTGGACAGCCACGCGGTTTCCGCATCGCAGGGACAACCGGCAAGGGACGTGGTTATTGAACCCCGGATCGGTGGCGCGGTCTATGAGGTCATGTTCGACGGAACCCGTGCCGACTGGGGTCAGGTGCTGGCAATTGATCCCGGCCAATCCGTGGCATTCACCTGGCATCCGGGCACCAGCAGGGAGTCTCCTACGCGCGTCGATGTGCGTTTTGAGGATTGTGGTTCGGGGCAGGCCAAAGTCACCCTGACGCATTCCGGCTGGGACGTCTGGGCAGGGGAAGCGCCCGAAAAGCGCGGCGGCTACGATACGGGATGGGATATCGTTCTGGGTGAATGCTTTGCCAAAGCGGTCTTAAAATGAAAAAGGGCGACCGCCTGGGCCGCCCTTTGCCTGACATCGGTCAGACTTAGTTCTTTTCTTTGTCGACCATCTTGCCGGCCGAGATCCACGGCATCATGCCGCGCAGCTTGGCGCCGGTCTCTTCGATCATATGCTCGTCATTGGCGCGGCGCGACGCTTTGATGGTCGGCTGGCCAACGGCGTTTTCCAGCATGAAGTCGCGGACGAATTTGCCCTGTTGGATGTCGTCCAGAACCGCTTTCATACGGGCTTTGGTCTCGTCGTATTTCAGGATGCGCGGACCGGTGACATACTGGCCATACTCAGCCGTGTTCGAGATCGAGTAATCCATGTTGGCAATGCCGCCTTCATAGATCAGGTCAACGATCAGCTTCACTTCGTGCAGACACTCGAAATAGGCCATCTCGGGTGCGTAACCGGCCTCGACCAGAGTTTCAAAGCCGCAGCGGATCAGTTCGACCAGACCACCGCACAGAACGGCCTGTTCGCCGAACAGGTCGGTTTCGCATTCTTCGCGGAAGTTGGTCTCGATGATGCCCGAGCGGCCGCCACCGATGGCCGAGCAGTAGGACAGGCCGATTTCCAGCGCCTTGCCGGTTGCATCATTGTGAACCGCGACCAGGCAGGGCACGCCGCCGCCTTTGGTGTATTCGCCGCGTACGGTGTGACCAGGGCCTTTGGGGGCCATCATGATGACGTCAACGCCGTCTTTCGGCTCGATCAGCCCGAAATGGACGTTCAGACCGTGGGCAAACGCGATGGCGGCACCGGGTTTGATGTTGTCATGAACGTATTTCTTGTAGGTCTCGGCCTGCAATTCGTCGGGCATGGTGAACATGATGACGTCGCACCAAGCGGCCGCTTCGGCGATGCCCATCACTTGCAGACCTTCCGCTTCGGCTTTCTTGGCCGAGGGCGAGCCTTCGCGCAGGGCGATGACCAGGTTCTTGGCACCCGAGTCGCGCAGGTTCAGCGCGTGGGCGTGGCCCTGGCTGCCATAGCCCAGGATAGCCACTTTCTTGTCTTTGATCAGGTTGATGTCGCAATCGCGATCGTAATAGACGCGCATTTTGCCGGTCCTTTCTGGTTTGGTTGGGGCGGTTCTACCTGCCGCGCGTCGGATTGGCGATAGGGTTGGGCTTGAGTATTTGTAAAAAAGATGAAGAATAATTCTTGAAGACGGAAAATACTGAAAAAATCATGCTTGACGATATCGACCGGCGCATTTTGCGTCACTTTCAGGCGAACCCCAGCCTGACCACTGCGGAACTTGCCGATCTGTGCCGGATCAGCGCAGGTGTCTGTTGGCGCAGGCTGGAAAAGATGCAGGCGGCCGGGATCATCGAAGGGCAGGAGGCGGTGATCGACTGGGCCGCGATGGGCTATGCGGTCGAAGTCTCGCTTCGGATCACCTTGGACAAGACACAGGCCCGCGCCTTTGACGAGTTTATGGAAGAGGCCCGCAACGTGGCCGAAGTGATCGAAATCCAGACCTTTCTGGGCCGGGTGGATGTCCGCCTGTCGGTGATAGCGCGCGATATGAAGCACTATCAGCAGCTTTATCGGGACCGGATCCTGACCCTGCCGCATATCGCCGATATCGAAGCGCTGATGCATATCGCGCGGGTCAAACGGGACGAGGTGTTGCCGGTATGATCGAGCTGGACGAGATTGACCGCCGTTTGCTGCGCGCGTTGCAACAGGACGCCACCCAAAGCGCAGGTGCGCTGGGTCGGAGGTTCAACCTGTCTCAGCCCGCGACCTGGCGGCGTATCCGCAGGTTGGAGGACGCCGGGATCATCAAGGGCCGAAGGCTGCGCCTGAATGCCGAGGCGCTGGGGTTCGGCGTGACCGTGTTTCTGGGGGTCAAGCTGGCGCGCAAGGGACAGATCAGCCTTGAGGATTTCGAACGCGCGGTCAGCGCCATCCCCGAAGTGCAGACCGTCGAGCATGTTCTGGGATTGTACGATTACCGCTTGCGCGTTGTGGCGCGGGACCTGTCCGATTTCGAACGCGTGTTGCGGCGCCGGATCATGACGCTGCCCGGCGCAGGCGATGTCGAGGCGAACGTCCTGCTGAGCGAGGAACGGCTGCCCGGACCGATTGGATGACCTGCCTTAGTATCTGGTGCGGATGTAATATCCGGGATGATGGGTCAGGCGGGCAAACGTGATCGGTTTGTCTTCTTTCCAGGTGGTACGCTCCATCTGGATCATCGACGCGCCCGCCGTGGTGCCCATGAATTCCGCCAGCCTTGCGTCAGCGGAAATAGCGCAGAACGCGACCTCGGCATCGTTGAACGGAGCGGCATTCAGCAGCCACTCATGCGGTCCTTGCTGGGTCAGGTCGGCGGTTTCCACATCAGGGACGGTTCCGATATTGATCCAGCGCTCTTCAAGCTGGAACGGGCGGTTGTCCGCGTAATGCATACAGATGACATGCAGAACCCGCGTCTCGGCGGGGACATCAAGCTGAGAGGACAGCCAGCGGGGGCAGGCCTCGACAGTCCGTTCCACCAGCGCATAGCGATAGGCGGCATTCTGGCTTTCGACCATCTGCCGCGCCAGTGAAAATTCCAGCTTGGCGTGTTTGCTGGGCTCTTTCTTGACCCGCGTCCCGCTTTTGCGCTTGCGTTCGATGAAACCCTGATCGGCCAGTTCCCTGAGGGCACGGTTCACCGTCGCGCGGGCGCAATTGAATTCTTCGGCCAGTTGCGTTTCGGTCGGCAGCAATGATCCCTGAGGCCACACGCGGCTTTCAATACGTCGTTTTACTTCATCTCGAACGGACTGGAAGTTAATACGCTTTTGTATCGTCACAGGAAAAATATCCCTTCAAGTAAAAAGTGTGCGCATCTGTTCAGAAGCAAGCAGAAGTGTAAAGGGGAAGTGACACTGGTTGGCGTCATTTTCTTGTGTTCCCAGTGTTATACAGCACCGAATGGGTCGATTTTACCCGCATTCCGTCGCGTCACTTTTTGTCGCGAAATGGCTTTACTGGCCAAGGTAAAGAGACCAAGACTGCACTGACGATATTGAAAGGACGCCATATGCCTGCCTTGCTGAAGAACGTTGACCCGAACGGGCTCGAAGAATTCTCGGTCGTATTCACCGATCGCTCGCTGAACCACATGTCCCAAAAGTTTCAGGGGGTAATGCGCGACATCTCGGCCATGCTGAAAGAGGTGTACAAGGCAGACGGGGTGGCCATCATTCCGGGCGGCGGTACCTATGCGATGGAGGCGGTTGCCCGGCAATTCGCGCGCGGGGCGGATGTTCTTGTGGTCCGGAACGGGTGGTTTTCGTACCGCTGGAGCCAGATCATCGAAAGCGGCGCCCTGACCAGCTCGACCACCGTGATGAAGGCGCGCGAGACCGGCAATACCAGCCCGTCCCCCTTTGCGCCCGCACCGATTGACGAGGTCGTCGCAACGATTCGCGAACAGAAACCCGGTGTTGTGTTCGCACCGCATGTTGAAACGGCGGCAGGTGTCATCCTGCCGGATGACTATGTGACCGCCCTGGCCAGCGCGGCGCATGAAGTGGGTGCATTGATGGTGCTGGATTGCATCGCATCCGGGTGTGCCTGGGTGGATATGAAAGCCACCGGTGTCGACGTCCTGATCTCGGCCCCGCAAAAGGGCTGGAGCGCATCGCCTTGCGCCGGTCTGGTCATGCTGTCCGAACGGGGCGAAGCGCATCTGGAACAGACAAGCTCGGACAGTTTCGCCATCGACCTGAAAAAGTGGCGCCAGATCATGCAGGCCTATGAAAATGGCGGTCACGCCTATCACGCCACGATGCCGACCGATGCGCTGCTGGCTTTCCGCGACACCATGGCAGAAACTAGGGGATACGGGTTCGAAAAGCTGCGCAAGGCGCAATGGGCATTGGGCGACGGCGTGCGGGCGATGTTGAAGGAGTATGGCATAGTCTCGGTGGCGGCTGACGGTTTCGGCGCACCCGGCGTTGTGGTCAGCTACACCTCGGACCCCGAAATCCAGAACGGCAAGAAATTTGCCGCTCTGGGGATGCAGATTGCCGCCGGGGTGCCGCTGCAATGTGACGAACCCGAAGGCTTCAGCACCTTCCGTCTGGGCCTGTTCGGATTGGACAAGCTTTATGATGTAGACGCCACCATCGCGCGCCTGAAACGCGTGCTGGATCAGGTTCTGTAAACAGGCCGGGCCTTAGCGAACGCCAAGGCCCATCTGCATCAGCGTCTTGCGCACAGGCGGCAGGGAATACAGCGCGCTCAGCCCCATTGCGCGCGCATCCCGCAGCGGGCGCGCCTCGATCATCGAGGCGCGGTTCAGCAGGTCGATCCCCTTGACCCGCATCTCGATCTCGGTGTGGCGCGCCTTGTGATAGGCGTCCAGCATCTGCGCGTCGCCCAGGCCTTCGGGCCGGGACTGCGCCAGATCCAGAAGACAGCGCAGATCGCCCAATGACATGTTCAGCCCCTGCGCGCCGATCGGTGGCACCACATGCGCGGCCTCGGCCATCAGGGCAATGCGCTCACCCGCCAGCCGTTCCGCGGACTGGCTGATGATCGGCCAGATCGTCCGGCGCGATGCCAGCCTCAAGGGGCCAAACAGGCCACAGGACCGTTCCGTCATCGCAGCCTCAAACGCTTCGGCATCAAGGGTCAACAGGTCAACGGCATTCGGCCCGCGTTCCATCCAGACAATGGCGGACGAAGGCTGCCCCTGCCAATCGGGCAGCGGAACCAGCGTGAACGGCCCGCCAGACCTGTGTATCTCGGTCGAGACATTCTCGTGAGGAACAGGATGCGTCACCGCAAACGCCAGCGCTTTCTGCCCATACCGTGTTGTATGCACTTTGATACCGGCGGCCTCGCGCATGGGAGAGTTGCGCCCATCTGCCGCCAGCACCAGCTTGCAGCGGATGCGGCTGCCGTCGCTCAGGCCAACGCGGGCTTCGGCAGTGCGGGTGAACAGGCTGACGGTGCCGGTGCCGGGGCGGAAATCGACATTCGGCAGCTCTGCCAGCCGCGCGACCATCTCCCGGCGCAACAGCCAGTTGGGCAGGTTCCAGCCAAACGGTTGCTCGGAAATGTCAGCGGCGTTGAAATCGCGTATGACGCGGGGTTCGGGCACGTCCCCGCCGGCATCGACAATACGCATGATCTGCAAGGGGGCCGCATGTGCATCCAGCCGTGCCCACAGGCCGCATTGCTCCAGCAGGCCGCGCGCAGGTTGCAGAAAGGCGGTGGTGCGCAGGTCAGACCCGTCCACATCCCGTTCGGTGATCGGTGGCGCGGGATCTACACACACCACGTCAAACCCGGCGGTTCCAAACGCCGCCGCTGCGGTCAGACCGGCGATTCCACCGCCGGAAATCAGGATGTCACAACTGTCAGTCATGGCGCCTCTCATCAGTTCGGGCAGACCCTAGTTCGGTTCCGCCCCCTGCGCCAAGTGACATCCTGTCCCGTATCTCAGCCGCGTGAGATCAGGATCAGGACAAGGAACATCACCGGCACCATCATCAGGGCAGGGATGTAAAGGCCGGGAAGGCCGAACACCATGGCGGAACAGCCCCACATGCTGAGGACCGCGCCGACGGTATAATACAGGTCCTCCGCCTTGGCGTTGGCGGCGTCGCGGGCCAGCCACCCGAAAACCGGAATTGCAAAGAATAGGCGCTGCCAAACCGGCAGGCGTCCGGGCATCTCGATCGCACTCATGGGGCTCTCCGTTCTGTTCGTCGCTCCAGCGCATATAGGGCTGCGCATGCGGGTGCAGAACGTACGGATCGTCGCAGTGTGACAGGCTACCGCAGGCGGGCCAGAAATGCGGTCAGATCATCCGTGTGATGGTGGATGTGATCGGCCTCATGCGGGTCCGGGGCGACATGAACCGTGCGCATTCCCATCTCATGCGGGGCGGCCAGATTACGCGGGTCATCCTCGAACATGGCGGCCTTGTCAGCCTGAATGCCATCCTGTGCAAAGATGGCTTCAAAGGCGGCTTTCTCGGGCTTTGGCCGATACCCGGCATGTTCGACGCCATAGATTGCATCAAACAGCCCCGAAAGCCCGCGCGCCTGCAAAACCCGCTCGGCGTAGGGTGCGCTGCCATTGGTGTAGACGATGCGCCGTCCGGGCAGGGCGCGAATGTGATCGGCCAGCTCTGCATCCGGGTCCATATGGCTCATGTCCACCTGATGCACCGCGTGCAGATAGGGCTCGGGGTCCAGATCATGTTCGGCCATCAACCCGGCCAGCGTAGTGCCGTATTGGCGCCAGTACTGCCCGCGCAGCCTGTCGGCCTCGGCCCGGTCCACGCCGATGGCCTGCACCACGTAATCCGTCATCAGAACTTCGATCTGATCGAACAGCTGCATATGCGGCGGATAGAGGGTGTTATCCAGATCGAACACCCATTGCGTGACATGACTGAAGGACGGTTTGACCATGGCTTGGGTTTAGGGCGCGGGCGGGGTGTTTTCAATGCCGTACTTGATTGACGCCCCCAGAGACGGATAGACATGTCCGAACGAGGAGACAGAATACCCCATGAGCCAGACCCGATCCCCCACCAAGGATGCCTATAGCCTGATACTCGAAGCCATTGATGTCGGCGTCTACAAGCCCGGCGATCGTCTGGTGGAAAGCGAGCTGGCAGAACGGTTCGGGGTGTCGCGCACCCCGATCCGCGAAGCGTTGCAACGCCTGGAAACCCAGTCTCTGCTGGAACGGGACGGTCGGTCACTGATCGTGGCGTCGCTGGACCACAACCAGATGGCCGAGCTTTATATCGTGCGGCGCGAACTGGAAGGGCTCGCCGCGCGGCTGGCTGCCAAACACGCCACCGAAGAAGAGATCAGGGTTCTTCAGGACATGGTTCTCGAAGATGACAAGCTGGTGGGCGATCCGATGGCGCTGTCACGTGCCAACCGGTGCTTTCACGAACAGATCCATCTGGCCTCGCACAACCGCTACCTTGTCCAGCAGCTTGATCTGGTGCACCGGACAATGGCCTTGATGGCGACTACGTCCTTGGCCGTGCAGGGGCGCGGAGAGATTGCCCAGAGCGAACATAAAGGCATTGTCGAAGCCATTGCCGCGCGCGATGAAGAGGCGGCGGGGCGGGCGCTCAAGGACCATATCTCGATCGCGTTCATGACGCGCCTGAAACAGGACGCAAGCCGCCGCGACAAGTGATTATCAGGTCAGCGGCTCGTCTTCGCTGGCCTGCCCGTGCTGGGTTTTGTCCCAGAAAAACGGGTTGGTCGCCAATTCCCACAGCGCCTTGTAACCGGCAATCACGCCCAGCGGGAAATAAAGAAACATCGTCGGAACCCAAAGCAAAAGAAACCGCCGCTCACGCGCGGATACGGCGATCAGGCCAACGCCGATACTCAGCCCCTCTGCCACCAGAAACAGCCCGATCAGCGCGTTTGAGATGGATTGCGGCAGAATAGGTCCCATCGGATTGGCCAGCCCCAGACTCGACAGCCAGAATACCCAGAGAACGGGTGCCAGCAGAAATTGCCCCAGCGTACCCAGAAAGAACGCCTGAAGGCCCAGAAATCTGGCACCTCCAAGGTCACGCCACAGCTTTTGCGGGCTGCGCATATGCACCAGATACGTGACCATGAACCCCTTGAGCCAGCGCGAGCGCTGTTTGACCCAGGGCCAGGCCCGGAAATTCGCCTCTTCATATGTTGTGGTATCCACCATTTCGGTCCGGTACCCGGCCCGGTACAGCCTTACGCCCAGATCAGCATCCTCGGTGACGTTATGGGCATCCCAGCCGCCCAGTTCCAACAGCTTGTCGCGACGGAAAAAGAACGTGGTGCCCCCAAGTGGCACCACCAGCCCCATGCGGGCGATCCCCGGCAGGATCACGCGGAACCAGCTGTTATATTCGATGGTAAAGCAGCGTGACCGCCAGTTGGTGCGCGGGTTGTAGTAATCCAGAACCCCTTGCAGGCACACCACATCCGGCGCGGCCTGGGTGAAATGCGCCACCACGCGCTCGATCTGATCCGGTTGTGGGGCGTCCTCGGCATCCCAGACGCCGACGAAGTCGCCCCGGCAGAAATCCAGCGCGTAATTCATGGCGCGCGGCTTGGTGGTCAACCCGTTCAGCTCGGGCACCTCGACGATGCGAAACCAGCTGGGCAGGCTCACCTGCGCAAGGGCATTGCGCGTCACGTCATCCTTTTCCTCAAGCACAAGGATGAGATCCAGCAACGCCTTGGGATAGGTCAGCCGCTGTAGTCTCTGTACCAGAGCGTTCGCGATCTCGCGCTCCTTGTACAATGGCACCATGATCGATACGCAGGGTTGCCGCAATGTGATGGCAGCTTCGGTGTGGTCCGGCTGCGTTCTCAGGCGATGCCAAAGGTAAGCCAGCGTGCCAGCCATCCGAAAGGCTGCAAAAAGCACCAAAGTTCCCACAGCTATGCCCAGCACCGCCAGCAGGCCAAACGCCGGGAACATGGCAAACAGCCCCAGCACACACAACAGGGCCACCGAAGGCCCCACGCGCGACCTAAGGGTCCAGTTGCGGCAGCTTTGCGCGGGATCAACCCGCGTTTCCGCCGATCTGGCCAAAGACCCCGAGAATTGCCGCGCAATCGTCCGATCGATCTGATCGGATGCCGCCAGCACCGGGATCACGGCATAATCGCATTCCCGCATCCCGGCGGTCACGGTTGCGAACCGGTCGGGCCGGGCGGTGGCCACCAGAACAAGGGGGCCAATCCGCATCCAGGGGATGACATTGTGTTTCAGCCAGAAGTCGACCGGCATTAACCCGCTCAGTTCCGGCATCGGCGGGATCTGTTCAAGATCGGCAATCTGCCAGCCGGATTGCGCAGACAGCGCGCTCAACACGTCCTGCCGGGTGGCATAGCCTTCTCCGACCAGTATCTCTCCCAGCTGTGCGTTCTGTCTGGTTTGCTGGCTCAGCGCATGGTCCAGCTGGGATCGGGTGATAGCCCCGGTTTCCAGCAGGCAGGTGCCCAACGGTTTCCGATACCCGGGCGCGGGGATCGGTGCGGCGGACGTGAAATCCAGAAGATCAAGCTCAGCCATAACAAAACCCTGGCGCAGTTACCTGCGCTCAGGGTTGTTCGATCAGGGTTAACACCCGGTTAACACTGCACAGACAAGCAGTTATGCCTGAATTTTCTTCTTTTCCATGGCCTCGGCGAAACGCTCGAACAGATAGAAACTGTCCTGCGGTCCGGGCGATGCCTCGGGGTGGTATTGCACCGAATAAACCGGCCTATCCGCCATGCGGATACCGCAGTTCGAACCGTCAAACAGCGACCGGTGGGTTTCCACGACGCCATCCGGCAGGGATTGCGCATCGACAGCAAAACCGTGGTTCATCGACGTGATCTCGACTTTGCCGGTGTCCAGATCCTTGACCGGGTGGTTCGCGCCATGGTGGCCATGGTTCATCTTGACCGTCTGACCTCCCAGCGCCAGCGCCAGCATCTGGTGTCCAAGGCAGATGCCGAACACAGGCAGGTCTGTCGTCTCCAGAATCTCTTTGATCATCGGCACGGCGTATTCGCCTGTTGCTGCCGGATCGCCGGGACCGTTCGACAGGAACACACCGTCGGGCTGATGTGCCAGCACGTCGGCTGCGGTCGCGGTTGCGGGCAGAACGGTAACATCACATCCGGCGGATGCGAGGCAGCGCAGGATGTTGCGCTTGGCGCCATAGTCTACGGCAACAACCTTGTGGGCAGGGGCCTTCTGACGCTGGTACCCATCCGGCCAGGCCCACCGCATCTCATCCCAGCGATAGCTTTGGGCGCAGGTGACTTCCTTGGCCAGGTCCATGCCCTCCAGCCCGGCAAAACCGCGCGCGGCGGCGACCAGCGCCTCGATGTCGAAATTTCCCTCGGGGTCATGGGCCAGCGCCACATGCGGCGCACCTTGCTGGCGGATTGCCCGGGTCAGGCGGCGGGTATCGACACCCCCGATGGCGATGCGCCCCCGGCGGGCCAGCCAATCCTTGAGCTCCTCGGCCGAGCGCCAGTTCGATGGCTCGGTCGGATCCCATTTCACAACCATGCCAGCGGCGACCGGATCACCGGTTTCGTCATCCTCGGGGTTCACGCCGACATTGCCGATATGAGGGAAGGTGAAGGTCACGATCTGCCCGGCATAAGACGGGTCGGTCATGATCTCCTGATATCCGGTCATCGCCGTGTTAAAGCACAGCTCGGCCACGGTTTGCCCGGTCGCGCCGAAGCCTGCGCCGTAAAACAGGGTTCCATCGGCCAAAGCCAGACATGCGGTGGGCTTGGACGGGGCATTTGGGGCCATGGCGCGACTCTCCTGTAGGGTAAATCGGCGCATACCTAAGGGGGTTGGGCGTCTGGGTCAAGTCTGTTCAATTTTTGGGCTGTTGTTGTTTTTCAATGGGTTAGATGGATCGACCCCCGGTTGTATCAGGCTTTTTGTTTCTATATGGTCGGGGTTCCGTTGTCATGGGGATGGACAAACCAAATGGACATGCGATCACGGGTGAATGCCGCCCTGAAGCAAGCAATGAAAGACAAAGCAGCCGAGCGTCTGTCGACGCTGCGGTTGATCAACGCCGCCATCAAAGACCGCGATATCGCGGCACGTGCGTCCAGCAATGAAGAAGCAAAGGGATGCAGCGACGCAGAGGTTCTTGAAATCCTTGGCAAAATGACCAAGCAGCGCAAGGAAAGCGCCCGCGCCTACGAAGAGGGCGGTCGCCTGGATCTGGCCGAACGCGAGATTCGCGAAGTCGAGGTGATCGAGGAATTTCTGCCAAAACAGCTGGATGACGATGAGGTCAGCAAGGCCATTCAAACCGCCATCACGGCAACCGGCGCGGGTTCGATCCGCGATATGGGCAAGGTGATGGGCGAGTTGAAAACGCGCTATACCGGCCAGATGGATTTCGGCAAGGTCGGTCCTATGGTCAAGGATCACCTGTGCGCAGCCTCAAACGGAGATTGCTGAGGCACTGGGCCTCGGAAAACATTACTGCGCGACCGGCTCGCGCAGTCTTAGGACCAGCTCGTCATAAAGCGTGATCCGCTCATCTTCGGACAGAAACGCCCCGATTTCGACCTCGCGCCCGTCTCCGACAAGGGTGACATAATGCGGAACCGGGCCGCCTTTCTCGTGCATCGCGGGCCGCGCCCAATAGCGGTTGCAAGACCATTCGTGCTGCTCTTTGCCGGGGGTGTGGTGCACCAGCCGCGCATGTGTGCCCGACAGGGTCAGTACCTCGAACACACTGCGGGCGCGGTAGTTGGTCTTGATGGCCAGCCACAGCCCCAGCACAGTGATCAGCAGAAACGGCAGCAACCCCCACAGGATCACGGAACCAAGCGTGGCCAGCAGCGGGATCAGGCCAAACAGGAACACCGACAGGATCGTGATCATCGCCCCCCGCGGCGGCAGCGAGTTATGCGGCCAAAGCCGCAGTTCCTGTTCGGTTTCCGAGGTCTGATTCCACGTGTAGGGCATACCGCGAACATAGCGCAGCGCCGCCTCATGTCGACGGGTTTTGATCAGACGACGTGGCCGACCCGAGACCAGGACAGGGCGTCATCCAGACGATCGTCACCCCAGAACACCTCCTGCCGGACAACAAAGCTGGGGGCGCCGAAAACACCCAGTTTGACGGCGGTTTCGGTTTCCGCCTCAAGGGCCGCGACGATGTCGTCGCCTTGCGCGCGCGCCAGGGTCAGTCGGGGGTCTTGCTGACACCGCAACAGCGCCTCGGACAGCGCACTTTCGCGACCGGCTTCCATCCCTTCCTCGAACCAGATGCGATAGAGCGTTTGAGTGAACGTCACGCCCCAGCCATCCTTCATCCCAAGCACCGCAACCTGATTGGCCAATGCCAGATTGGAAATCGGATAGGGTGCGGGCAGGTTGGCGTGGATGTGGTACTTGGCACAGCGGCGTTCGATGTCGCGCCACATGTAAGCCGATTTCACAGGCTTTCCGGCAAAAGGGATGTTCTGCTGGGCCGACATCACCGTGCGCACATTGAACGGGCGCCAGTTCACCGTGGCGTCGTGCTGGGCACACCATTCGTCCAGACGCATCACGGTCAGGAAGCTGTACGTGCTGCCAATGGAATACCAAAAGTCGATCTCGGGCATTGCCGACCCTCCGACTGTTCCGTCCGCACATCATAGCCGATTTCGGGGCAGTTGGCGAACGCGGGGTGAGGGCAAAGAAAAACCCCGCCACCTGGGCGGGGTTTTCTTGGTTCAGATCGGGATCAGTGCGCGTGGCCCTTGTCCCAGTCTTCCTGCTTGGGCAGCTGCTCGAACGTGTGCTCGGGCGGTGGGGTGGGCAGGGTCCATTCCAGCGTATCGGCATACTCGTTCCAGTAGTTGGGCCGTGTCTCGCGTGCGCCACGCAGCAGGGCGTAGATCACGATGCCGAAGAACAGCAGGAACGAGGCGAACGAGATAAACGCACCGATCGACGAAACATAGTTCCACTGCGCGAACGCTTCGGGATAGTCGATGTAGCGGCGCGGCATGCCCTGACGACCCAGGAAGTGCTGCGGGAAGAAGGTCAGGTTGGCGCCGATGAAGAACATCCAGAAGTGAACCTTGCCCCAGAACTCGGAATACTGGCGACCGGTCATTTTTGCGAAGTAGAAATACATCCCCGCAAAGATCGCAAAGACAGCACCCAAGCTCATCACATAGTGGAAATGCGCAACCACATAGTAGGTGTCGTGATAGGCGCGGTCCACGCCAGCCTGCGACAGCACCACACCGGTCACACCGCCAACGGTGAACAGGAACAGGAAGCCGAAGGCAAACAGCATCGGTGTCTTGAACTCGATGGAACCGCCCCACATGGTCGCGATCCAAGAGAAGACCTTAACGCCCGTCGGAACCGCGATGACCATCGTGGCCAGCATGAAATAGGCCTGCTGACGCAGCGACATGCCAACGGTGTACATGTGGTGCGCCCACACGACAAAGCCCAGCACACCGATTGCGATAATCGCCCAGACCATCGGCAGATAGCCAAAGATCGGCTTGCGCGAGAAGGTCGCGATGACATGGCTGATGATGCCGAAACCGGGCAGGATCACGATATACACTTCCGGGTGGCCAAAGAACCACAGGATGTGCTGATACAGGATCGGATCGCCGCCACCGGCCGGATCAAAGAAGGTAAAGCCAAAGTTGCGGTCCATCAGCAACATGGTGATTGCGCCCGCCAGAACCGGCAGCGACAGCAGAATCAGCCACGAGGTGACGAAGATCGACCAGCTGAACAGCGGCACCTTGAACAGGGTCATGCCGGGGGCACGCATGTTCAGGAAGGTGGTGATCATGTTGATCGCGCCGAGGATCGAGGAGGCGCCCGATACGTGTACGGCAAAGATCGCAAGGTCCATGGACATGCCGCCCTCGGTCGTGGACAGCGGCGGGTACAGAACCCAGCCCACGCCCGAACCCATCTGATCGTTCCCACCGGGGCTCAGCAGCGAGGCCACACCCAGCGAGGTACCGGCGACATAAAGCCAGAAGGACAGGTTGTTCATCCGCGGGAACGCCATATCCGGCGCGCCGATCTGCAACGGCATGAAATAGTTGCCAAATCCGCCGAACAGGGCAGGGATGACAACAAAGAACATCATCAGAACACCGTGATAGGTGATCATCACGTTCCACAGATGCCCGTTGGGCGTACACGGGTCGGCCATGAAGCCTTCAAGGCACATGTACTGAACACCGGGGTGCATCAGCTCGAGCCGCATGTAAACGGTCATCAGAACCGAGATCAGACCGGCCAGAGCCGAAACGATCAGGTACAGAATCCCGATGTCCTTGTGGTTGGTCGACATGAACCAGCGCTGGAAAAAGCTGCGCTGGTCTTCATGGTCGTGACCATGAATGGCTGCGTCTGCCATTATAGGTGCCTCCTGTTGCAACTACACCGCGCAGCCGGACCTCTCCAACGCGCGGGATTCCTGCTGGTTTTAGAATGCGTAGGGGCGACCTTCAATGGCCGAGTTTGATCTGGATCAAGATAAATGGCCGCACCCCCCTTGAAAACGGGTGTTCGAGAAGCCGGGATCTGAGCGTTCGGGGGGGGGCTGGTGATACAGCGGGCCTAGCGCCTGTGTTCAGGTCGCCCGCAATGGGTCCGTCTCTCAAAGCTGACCGGAAAGGCGTGAACCTTTGCCTCTGGCCAATCACCCGAACCGAGGACAGGGAAGGGGGGAGCCCCGAGACCTTCTAAGACATTCGTGCTTGCGCAGCGAACTACCTGTGGCCCACCCCGCCCTTGTCGCGCACCTTGAGGCGCATCGAGTTAGCCTGCCATCTAATAGGCTCACACAGCGTTCGGAACACCTTGAAGAAATGCTGATCACTCGATCTCGTTTTTGAATATCCTGCCGTCCTTCATGATCAGGTCGAAGTTTGCATCGGGGTCCGCGACCAGATCGATATCGTCCATAGGATTGCCATCGACGAGGATCAGATCAGCATAAGCGCCTTCCCGGATCACACCAAGCGGGCCTTCCTGGTACGGGTGGCGCGGTCCGGCGAGTTCTATCAATTCAGCATTTGTCGAGGTCGCCATTTTCAGAACCTCGTATGGCGTGTACCAAGTCTTCATCTTCGCCAGGAATTTGCCTTGTTTTTTCGCAAGCTCCGCATCGAAAAGCATATCTGTGCCGAATGCGACCTTCACGCCGATCTCTTTGGCCATATCGATTGAGGTCGTGGTGCCATCAGTAACCTCCACCCATTTCGCTGTGCTAACTGGGTCGCTGAATGAGAAAGCGTCCTCGTCGTCAAGCAATGGCTGGACAGACAACCAGACGCCGTTGTCCTTCATCATCTGTAGGGTTTCCCTGCTGAGCAAATTGCCGTGCTCAATGGTTTTGACCCCGGCTTCAATCGCCATTTGGGCAGCTGCATCGGTAAAGATATGCGAGGCGACGTAGGTATTGTAACTTTCTGCAACCGCGACGAATGCCTTCAACTCTTCGAGCGTGTATTGGCTCATGTCGAGCGGGTCATAGACCGACGAAACACCGCCACCGCCAGAAATCTTGATTTGCGAAGCGCCCATGCGCATGACTTCGCGGGCGCGCAGTGTGACGTCGTCAACCCCGTCCGCGATCAGCATCAGCCCCACACGGTTCCAATACCAAAGCGAGTCACCCGGGTTTGAAGGCGCGTCCTGGTAGGCACCGTAGTCAAAATGACCGCCCGTCTGGCTAATCGGAGGGCCAGAAGGCACGATTCGTGGGCCGGGAATTTCGCCCGCATCGATCATCTTCTTTGTCGCGAAGGGATTGCCGCCGACGTCTCGCACCGTCGTGAATCCGCGCATCAGCGTGTCTTCCGATCCCATGGCACCCCGGATTGCGATCTCGAGTATATCTCCGGAAATCACGGTGGTTTGAGCCGCGCAACAATATGAAGTGTGCCAGTGGACGTCGATGAGCCCCGGTATCATCGTGCGCCCGCCACCATCGATGACTGTCCCGCCCGCTACAGCGAGAGGTTCCGTGGTAACCGCAGTAATCAAGTTGTTGGTTACGACGACATTCGCACCTTCCAGTAGTTGTTCGCTTTCGCCGTCAAACACGTTCACGTTGGTGAACAGGATGGATGATCCATCCTGAGACATTGCCGGTGACCAGGCCAAGGCTAACGACAGCACGGTTATTGGAATACGGAAGAGAGCCGGCATTTACGAAATCCTTCTGAAGTCTGAACGGTCTGAAGATGCTCTTTCACGCTATACCTGTATATAACTCTGATCAACTTCACGTTCCGACCGTCGGAAATCCCAAGAGCCGCTCTGACAACGTTAAAAGGCGTCGGCGCGGCCTAGTTGACGAACGTCAGCTTCGTCCATCTGGCGGACCTTTGACTCGACCTGGATGAATTTCTCAAAAACTTAACCAGTTTACGTCCGATTAAGAGTTGCGAAATCTGTACTCTGCTGCCTAGGCAGGCATCACCTGTCGGGAACGCGCCGCATCTGTCTCTGAGGATGTGATCTCATGCCAAATCCAAGTGTACAAAACGTACAACGCCCTCTGAAAACCCGGTACATTTTGTACATTTCACGGCTCAATCCCCCGGCTTGACCCGGCGGGGCGGGTGGACCACAACTCGGGCAAAAGCCCCTCAAGGAACGGATGGCAACCATGGATTATGATCCCGACAACATCTTCGCCAAAATTCTGCGCGGCGAGATACCTTCGTCAAAAGTTTACGAAGACGCCGACACACTGGCCTTTATGGACATCATGCCTCGTGCCGATGGGCATTTGCTGGTGATCCCCAAAACGCCCTGCCGCAATGTGCTGGATGCCACGCCCGACCAACTGGCGGCGGTTATGAACACCGTTCAAAAGATGGCTCGTGCAGTGATGAAAGCCTTCGAGGCGGACGGTGTAACCATTCAGCAATTCAACGAAACCGCAGGCGGGCAGGAGGTTTTCCACCTCCATTTTCACATCCTGCCGCGTCATGACGGCGTGTCGATGCGCCCGTCTGGTAAAATGGGTGATTTCGACCTGATTGCCGAACATGCGGAGAAGATAAAACTCGCTTTGTAGTCAATATTTTACGGTCTGTCTGTGAGGTGATAATCCGGACGATTACCCACACCCGCCCGCGCATATCGCCGCGACCGGAGACAAGATATCCCGAAACCCTTCCTTGGGACCGACCAAGTGACTCAATAGCCGGATAACGCAGAAATCGCCTGCTCCCTTGCAACGCGAATTGGCCATAAGATTAAGCGGGAAGGGGGAAATGAATTGCCGTTCCGATTTGGGGTCGGAACGGCAGACTCGTAACCAAACACTTCTCGGATTTCGAGGGCGAGCCCTTGATCACCGGTTTAACATACCACTCACTCTTGATTGGCAGTTTCATATTACTCGTTAACAACTCCGGTGTATCCCAGAGAATTAAAATTTGCCTAAAGAATACCGTAAAACTGGATCGTTCTTGGTAAATTGCGACGTGTTTCGGAAACAGAGCCTTCCGCCCATCCATATTGTTGTATCGGGGAGCGACAGAATCTGATTCGACGACTGCTGAACCCCAGACAGAATCAGGTTTCCGAAGCGCCAAAAACCTCCTCAAAGGTTGTCTTCAAGGCCGCATCAAGATCATCCATGGTGACCGGAAGACCCAAATCCACCAACGAGGTCACGCCGTATTCGCTGATCCCGCAGGGAACAATGCCCGAAAAATGCTCCAGGTCCGGTTCGACATTGACCGAAATGCCATGAAAACTAACCCATTTTCGCAAACGTAAGCCAATTGCCGCGATCTTGTCCTCTGCCGGTTTGCCGGTCACCGTCAGCGGTTTGTCGTCGCGCCGCACCCAGACACCAACGCGTCCGTCGCGTATTTCGCCGTGTACGTTGAATTCAGCCAGTGCCGATATCACCCAGTTTTCCAGCTGCTTCACAAATTGGCGCACGTCGCGCCCGCGCTTGTTCAGGTCCAACATGACATAGGCCACACGCTGACCGGGCCCGTGATAGGTGTACTCGCCGCCGCGTTTGCTTGCATAAACCGGAAAGCGGTCAGGATCGGTCAGGTCTTCGATCTTTGCCGACGTGCCTGCTGTATAAAGCGGCGGGTGTTCCAGCAACCAGATGCACTCCTCCGCGTCGCCGCGCGCAATCCCGGCGACGCGCGCCTCCATAAAGGCGGTGGCGTCGTCATAACTGGTCAGACCATCGGTGATTTTCCATTCCATGGCGGCCTCATATCCGCCCAAAGCGGGCAGGGGAAGAGGGGTCAGGCCGCTTCGGCCAAACACTGTTGCAGCACCCGAGAATAGGTGTCGGCCCCTTGCGCGCCGGTCAGCAGGTATTTTCCGCCAAATACCATGGACGGCACACCAGAGATCCCCCGGCTGGTCCAGAACTGCTGTTTCTCTCGTACCAAAGCGATATGCTCGCCGGTCTCAAGCACCTGCCGTGCGGTATCAGGGTTCAGCCCTGCAGAAGTGACTGCCTGCAACAGAACCTCAGTGTCGGAAACATCCTGTTGCCGGGTGAAATACGCGTCGAATAGCGCAAGCTTCAATTGATGTTGCAGGCCCTGACCTTCGGCCCAATCCAGCAACTGATGCGCCTTGAATGTGTTCACGATCCGGCTGTCTTCATCAAAGTTGAAGGTGAACCCCAATTCCGCCCCGATCGCCGTTAGCCTTTCGCGGGCCTGCTGGCTCTGTTCAGGGGTCGAGCCATATTTCTCCGTGATGTGTTCCCGAAGGTTCTGCCCTTCAGGCGGCATGTTCGGGTTCAATTCGAACGGGTGCCAGCGAAGTTGGGCTTGGATGCCCTGCTGTTTCATTGCCACATCAAGCTGACGAAACCCGACTATACACCATGGGCACACAACGTCCGACACGATATCGATCTGTATGATGGGGCGGGTGTCGGTCGAGGTCATCTGAGGCTCCTGCTAGATCGAAACTGCGCTGTGCATCGGCTTAGATAAGACTGCTGCGAAGGATTTTAAACCAGCGTGTTTTTGCCTCTTCACATCGCGCGCGCCAACGTCTATACGCCGCTCTACCAAGTCACTGGCAGTGCGGTCGTGGCGGAATTGGTAGACGCGCAGCGTTGAGGTCGCTGTGGGGTAACTCCCGTGGAAGTTCGAGTCTTCTCGACCGCACCAAATCTTCTCGTATCTTGTGATATTCTAATTGGCTTACGCGAAGCAGGCTTTGCCGTTCTGGTCTGTTCTCTTGCATTGCAAATCCGAGGCCCGTAACTAAGCCAGGTGTCGGGAAGCGCGCCATACCTCTGCAATGATGCGATTTTTCCCTTCGTCCTGAGTTTGCGAGCCAAGGTTGCGGGTAGGTGCGATGAGACTTGTCATATCAACGATGAAAGACGAGGGGCCGTTCATCCTTGAATGGATCGCCTATTACCTTTCGATCGGGTTCACGCATTTCATAGTCAATTCGAATGACTGTTCTGATGGCACCGATGCGATCCTGAAAAGATGCGAGGAACTGGGTTTTCTGGTGCATATCGATAACCCCGGTCCCTGGAAGCATGGGCCGCAGGCGTCGGCCTATGCGAACGCTATGGAACATCCCTGGTACGCTGAGGCCGAGTGGATTCTGGTTTGTGATGTCGACGAATTTCTCGATATCCGTGTTGGGGACGGCACGCTGGACGATATGTTTCGCACCTTTCCACATGCAGACGGATTTGCCGCGATATGGCAGATGTTCGGACACAATGGGATTGTCGAGTTTGAAGACAAGTTTGTGATCGAACAATTCACATCTGCAGCAGAGTTGGGGGTGGTCACACCGCAGAATGTGCGTGCCTTCAAATCGCTTGTCAGAAACAACGGGTCTTATCGGGCGATCAACACACACCGTCCGCGTGGCCCAATCGCCGGCAAGGCTGAAAGCTTTGCATGGATCGATGGTGACGGAGATCCCTTGCCACCTGCAATGCGGCGAAACGGTTGGTCTCATTCCACGACTGGCGCGGCCTTTGGGCAGCAGTTTTTCAGGATGAACCACTATGCCGTCCGGTCCATTGAGAGTTATCTGATGAAGCGGCTGCGGGGGGATGTAAACACAACCGCGTTTCATCCCAAGATGGAGGCAACGGGACAAGCCTATTGGCACATGCATTGCTTCAACAAGGTTGAAGAATTATCGGTCCTTTCCAAATTGGACCGCCTTGGAAAATCGTATGATGAACTACGTGCGGATCGTGTTCTGGGAGACTTGCACGAAAAAGCTGTTGCTTATCACAAGCGCCGTATCTCGGAGATACGTGAAACAGAGGCCGCGCAGGGATTCATAACTCGGTACAAGAATTTTGCCGGGGGGCGATATATCAAGGCGCTGGATCTGGGCGTGATGGAAGAAGGCGATCTTTCCTTTGATGCCGAGACCTACAAAGACCCCGAAGTTTCTTTCGCGCAAGTTGCGAAATGGACGCGCTTGGGCAAGATGTCCAAACCTGAAAACTCAAAACCCAATAACTACCCTTGGTTTACCCGGCTGGATTCTCTGGTAACGACCATGGTGTACGAAGAAGCGGCGGCGCAGCATGCATTAATCACTAATGCAAAACAGGTGGACTTGCCGTTCGATCCGAAGGACCCATCTTTCCTGCCGCCAGTGTCTCCGGAGGTTGAAAGAACGAAAGAGCAGCGACAGCGGTTCTTGCGGTCAATCAGCGGCAAGAAGAACTGGGTTTTGATCGGGCATGTCGAAACCGAAATTGTAGAAGAAATACTCGCATTGGATGCAGTTGCTCAATTGACGATCATCGGGCCATGGGGGCTGTCGTGGGATACATTCGCCTGCAAGGATACGACGCAAGACAGTAATCTACAGGCCCTGGATCGCACGTTCTATGCATTGCTGGAGTACTTCCGCGAACCGATCATTGCGGGGCGTCTGAGGGTCTACCGGGCGCTGCCGCCTTTGATGCTGAAGCTGTTTCAGGATCAAAGTGTGGGCGTCGTGATCATACGCGGCGTTCGCGCCGAGCGTGTCATGTTGCAATTGCTGAACCGGATCGACAGGGTTCTGGCTCCGGGCGGAAGTATCGCTTTTACATCCTACAGGCGGGGCAAAGGGTCTTATTCCGGAATGTCTTCGGCTATTAACCGTTTTCTTGCGAGTAAAGCGAGTGACTATCGGATTACAAGCCTCGAGCCTCCGTGGCTTGGTATCGACAAGTTGCCACCACTTTCCAAAAACGACACATAGCTTCTGGTTCTTGAAGCAACGACATGTTAGCCATTGCCCAATAAACAAAACGGGTTTCGTGTGAATTCAATACCCGTCTGCAAGTGAGGTCGAGATGTCAAACGAACCCAGAGTGATCGGTGCTGTTCCCGGCAGCCAGAATAAACCGAACGCAGACAAGGCAACCAAGCGCAAGAATACAAAAGACGCGATACGTCGTACGTTCCTGACGCGCCTTCCCAAGGGCGGGGTGGCTGTTGAGATCGGTGTCTGGCAGGGCGAGTTTTCTCCGACAATCCTCAAATTGCTTGAACCCAGTCAGTTGTTTCTGATCGATCCCTGGAAACATATTGGCGAGGAATCGCATACAACGGCGTTTGTCGGTCGGACCGAAGACGAAAAGATGGAAGCCATCTTCCAGAAGGTCGTCGCGTCCTTCGAAAAAGAGATCGAGGAAGGCAAGGTTGGCATCATTCGCGATTTCTCGGTGCCGGCATTAAAGCTCTTTGACGATGAGAGCATTTCATTTGCCTATGTCGATGGGGATCATTCTTACGAAGGAGTAACTGCGGACCTGGAGGCGTTGTTTCCCAAGATCAAAGCGGGTGGGATCATGGCGTTTGATGATTACCACCGTCGCGGTTGGTGGGGCGACGGGGTGATCCGGGCCGTCAACGAGTTTCTGGGCAAACACCCCCGTGAATTGCGTATCCGGGCAATTGCTGGTGCGCAGATCGCTATAGAAAAAATCACTCCGCAAGACGACAGCAAGAAACAGGGCGACTAAGCGTCTGGGGTGAATGGCAGTGACGAACAAGCCTGAAAAAATCCTCATCTCTGCAATGAAAAATGAGGGCCCATATATTCTGGAATGGGTGGCTCATCATAAAGTTTTGGGTTTCGACCGGATCATTGTTTACACCAACGATTGCACGGACGGTACGAACAGAATTCTGCGCCGTCTTGAGGCCCTGGGTCATGTTGAGTTTCACAGGAACCGCGTGGGAACAGGCGGGATTCACAGATCAGCTCTGAGGCAGGCCCGCCGTTTGCCCGTCGTGAAAGAAGCCAAGTGGGTCTATGTCTGCGATGCGGATGAGTTTCTGAATATTCATGTCGGAAACCATAAGGTGGACGACCTGATCGAGGCCACACCGGGTGTGGATGTCATTTCCATTCCATGGAAGATATTCTCGAACAGCGGTCGCCATGTGTTGCGCGACGCGCCAGTGACGCAGCAGTTTTTCGATGGTGAGTTGGAGTATGAGCAGGGCGGGGCGGGGCGCCGGTTCGTCAAATCGCTTTTCCGGCAGGGTGAAGTCTATCTCCGCTATGGTATGCACAACCCGCATCCCAAATCCGAGTTTGAGGCAGGTGTGTTCCGGTCTGTTCCCGGGGGGCACGCGAAAGAACCCGCACCTTTTGGGAATCATGTTGCACCGCCTTTTGGATTTGAGATTGCACAGATCAATCACTATGCGGTCCGCTCCACACAAGCCTATCTGGCAAAGCGCAGCCGTGGGCGAGCTAATCACTCGTCCCAGACGTTGGGAACGGAATACTGGGACCGTTGGAACAGGGGTGGGGCGGCGGATGAGACGATCCTCAGGTACAAGGACGAAGTTGACGCATTGATGGCGGAGTTTCAGTCCGACGAACGGCTTGCGCGGCTGCACCGAAAAGCATTCCTGTGGCACAAGGCGTTGATCGAAGACCTTCTCAAACAGCCAGAATACAACGCGCTTTACCAGACGCTTGTTAATAAGCCGGCTGTAGAATTTGTTGCTAAAGACCGCGGATTGCACGCGCGTCTTTCGGCAGACAAGCAACCGTCTTCCAGCGAAAAACAGCCTGAATCCTGAAAAACCCGCCTTCGGAGAAACTGCATATGGCCGCGGAAAATACTCTTCCCACAATCGGAATGCTCTGGTTGGAAGGTCCTCTCAGTTTTCTGGAACAGATGTGCCTTTTGTCTTTTGTCGCGAACGGACACAGGGTCGTGCTGTTCCACTATGACGAAGTCGAGAATGTACCCGAAGGTATCGAACTGGTTTCGGCGAACGAAATTCACGAACCGCAGCGGTTCATTATGAACAACCAGTTTAAAACACCGGTTCCGCAATCTGATATTTTCAGGCTGCAGCTGATGCAAAAAACCGATTTTCTCTGGTGCGATACGGATGTGATTTCTTTGAAACCGATCCCGAAAGCGGATCATATTTTCGGCTTCTTCAATCGCAATACGATCTGCAATGCGATCATGCGGTTGCCGTCCGACAGCCCCGCGCTGAAAGCGTATACGGAATACAGTCTTGATCCATTCCCGATCCGTCCTTGGGTAGAAGGTGAGGAACGCGAGAATCTGGAGCGCCAGAAAAAGGCCGGTGAGTTGCCTCATGCCTCGGATCAGGCACACAGTGTTTACGGACCCGGTGTCATGACGTGGTTTCTGCGACATCATGGCGAGATAGAACACGCCAGCCCACCCCCGGTGTTTTACCCGTTGCCGTTTCGGCAAACGGGGCAGGCGAACGACATTCCAGCGCGGGAGTTTCGAAAAAAGTACCTTACGGATCAGACGCAGGCCGTCCATCTTTGGGGCCGTCGGATGCGTTGGTGGATTGCCAAGGGTGTAAAACGTCATTCATTTCTGGATCGAAGGCTGCGCGGTTTGGGGATCAGTCCTGCCAATGCACCTTTGCCACGCAGAGGGCGGGGCGCGCCGCAGAAAATTGAGTTTCCCGACTCGCTTCCGGATTTGCGGATCAGCAAAGAGGAAATCAGTGAGGCCACCAACGGCGTGATGTCCGTAGCTCAGGTCGCAAATTCTGAGCAGTTCTTCAAATTGGCCCAGGTTGAATTGGATAAGATAAAAGACAAAGGGCTTTATGGGGTGAATGACAAACCCCAATCGGGTCATCAGCGAGGTTGGGATCACTATGCCAATGACGCATTGCGGTTGAATGCCATGTCTATGTCATTGTCGAGGTTTGCCAACAATCAGCGCTATTTGCCTGACTTGAGCAACCCCAAGACCGTGACTGAGAAGATGCTGGTCATGAAGCTGTTTGCCGAGATGCCCGAAGTGTCGGCGGCGGATAAGTTGACGGCGGAAAGTTATATCCCAGAACCAGCCAGGAACCTCGTTACACCGGTGAAGCGCTATTGGGTTTCATCGTCGCCTGAGTTGCCGGAAGACCTCGACCTCGAGCCCGGCAGCTATTGGCTCAAATGCAATAACGGGCAGGGGCAAAACCACAGGATCACCTGGCCCATGAACACAGAAGACCGCAACCTGGCCCAGGAAAAGCTTACCAATTGGAGCAATAAACCCATTCCCCACGGCTTCTGGGCGGCAGAATGGTGGTATTCCACGATCGAAACGCGCTATTTCCTTGAAGAGGATCTGGCGGCAGAAGGTCAGGACATCATCGACTGGAAATTCTGGGTTGTCGCCGGAAAGGTCCAGATTGTTCAGGTCGACCGGGACCGCTCTCGAGGGCATGTGCAGATGATCCACGACCGGGATTTCAACTTCATCCCGAAAGAGCTGTATTTCCAGACAAGCGATGACACCGAGCCCAAGCCAGAGGTGTTTGACGATATGGTCGCAATTGCCGAAGCCGTCGGGCAACGTGTCGAGTTTGCGCGGGTGGACCTTTATGTAATTGGCGACAAGATTTATCTGGGAGAAATCACGCTCTGCCCGTTTGGCGGAAAACGCAAGATGCGTACGCCCGAACTGGATGTGCAGATGGGTGAGGCCTGGGTCGGCACCCGTCTGTTCCCGAACTGATCCGGTTACTCGACGGCGATTTCCTGACGCAGCTTTCCTGTTGTCTTGTCATAGATCAGGACGCGGTTGTCGTCGGTCACGACCGCATACCAGTTGGATCCAATGGTCAGGGCCTGCGCTCGGGCACCATCGGGTAAGTCGATCTGATCCGGCAGGGTGGGGGTGCGGTCTGATAGGCGGATGACAATCAGGGCGAATGTCACTAGAACCCCGCCAATCATCACCGCGGTCAGCAGCATGACCATCCGCCGCAGCAATCGTAGCTGCGGGGTTTCCTGCGGTTCTTGGGGTTCGGAAGGGACAGTCATGGGCACCCGCCAGATTGAGTTTCAGATCGCGGCCGATCCGCCGCCTCGCCTTGATAAGGCGCTTTCGCGGGATGTGCCAGACGGTGAAAACCTGTCGCGCACGCGGTTGGCGCGCCTGATCGAGGATGGCGCGGTTCGGATCGACGGGACCCGGATTCAGGACCCAAAGGCCAAAGTGTCCGAAGGGGCGCAGGTCGCCATAACTGTAGCCGAGGCGGAAGACAGCCATATCGGTGCTGAAGACATCCCGCTTGAGGTTGTTTTCGAAGACGCAGACGTGATCGTCGTCAACAAGCCAGCAGGCATGGTCGTGCACCCCGCGCCGGGCTCGCCCGGGGGTACGATGGTCAACGCCTTGCTACACCATTGCGGTGACGCTTTGTCAGGTGTTGGGGGGGTGAAACGCCCTGGTATCGTTCACCGGATCGATAAGGAAACCAGCGGTCTTCTGGTGGTCGCTAAAACGGACGCCGCGCATCACGGGCTGGCCGAGCAATTCGCAGCACATAGCGTCGAGCGCTATTACCGTGCTGTGTGTTACGGGGTTCCGAATGCAAGTGATCCTCGTTTGCGCGGCGTCAAAGGTGTCAGCTTTGAGCCGGGCAACATCATGCGTGTGACGACCCAGCTTGCGCGGCACAAGACCGACCGTCAAAGGCAGGCGGTGTTGTTTCATGGCGGGCGCCACGCTGTGACACGCGCGCGGGTTGTTGAAACATTTGGTGCGCCTGCTGGTCTGGCTTTGATCGAATGCTGGCTCGAGACCGGGCGAACGCACCAGATCCGCGTTCATATGGCCCATGCCGGGCATGGGCTTGTCGGGGATCCGGTCTATGGTGGAAAGCGGAAACTGGCGACCAAGGCGTTTGTGCCTGCCGCCGCCGAATGCGTGTCCGGCTTTCCCCGGCAGGCGCTTCACGCCGCCGTATTGGGGTTCGAGCACCCGGTGACCGGCGAAAACCTGCGGTTTGAAGCCGAACTGCCGCAAGACATGGAGAACCTGATTGCCGCGCTTCGTGCACCGCTGACATAATAAGCAAAGTCCTGTGAGTAAGAGTTTCTTATCTTTCCTTCATGAAAGATTAATTTCAGACTGTTAGCAGCACCTCTTGAACAGGATGGGTTCTTTACCCATATCCTATGTTAAAGACTTAAACATTTGTCGGAGGGACATCATAATGGCAAATTACGCAAATCTCCCCGCGCCGACGCCCGAGGGCGGCCTGAACCGCTATATGCAGGAGATTCGCAAGTTTCCCCTGCTTGAGCCAGAAGAAGAATACATGCTGGCCAAGCGCTGGGTTGAAGAGCAGGACACAGAAGCCGCGCATAAGATGGTGACATCGCACCTGCGGCTGGCGGCCAAGATTGCCATGGGATATCGCGGCTACGGTCTGCCGCAAGCCGAAGTGATTTCCGAAGCCAATGTGGGCCTGATGCAGGCGGTCAAACGTTTTGACCCTGAAAAGGGTTTCCGTCTGGCCACCTATGCCATGTGGTGGATTCGCGCCTCGATTCAGGAGTATATTCTGCGGTCATGGTCGCTGGTGAAACTGGGCACAACTTCGGCGCAGAAAAAACTGTTCTTCAACCTGCGCAAAGCCAAGGCGCGCATCGGTGCACTGGAAGAGGGCGACTTGCGCCCCGAAAACGTCGCGCAAATTGCCAATGATCTAGGCGTGACCGAAGAGGAAGTCATCAGCATGAACCGCCGTATGTCCGGCGGGGACGCGTCTCTGAACGCCACGGTCGGGTCCGAAGGCGAAGGCACGATGCAATGGCAGGACTGGCTTGAGGATGAAGACGCCGACCAGGCCGGAGATTATGAGGCGCGCGATGAGCTGGAAGCGCGTCGCGAGTTGCTTGCTGCGGCGCTGGACGTGTTGAACGACCGTGAAAAGGACATCCTGACCCAGCGCCGGTTGCTGGATCAACCGGTTACGCTGGAGGACCTCAGCGCCCAATACAATGTCAGCCGCGAGCGGATCCGTCAGATCGAAGTTCGCGCGTTCGAGAAGCTGCAAAAGAAAATGCGGGATCTGGCACGTGAAAAAGGGATGCTGGGTGTCAGCTGACCACAATGCCAGCCTGCAATAGCTGCGGGCTGGTATTTCATCTGTGCGAAGAAACCGCCTCTTCGCGCACATGCCCGGCGCGTCCTGACAGATCATTTCCTGCTGAACGCGTATGACCGCTATCCGGACTGTGAAGCCAAAAGAATGGCCGCAGGGCCAAAGCTATGGTACTGCAAGGACGCGTTTCATTTCGATGAAGGTGTGACAGGTCGATCCTGCGGATCTCGCAGGGTCACGAACCCTTTGGGGTTCAAACATCTATGGAGAGCGTTATGCAAAAACCGGTTCAGTTTGGCGTGTTAGGTGCCGCGAAATTCGCGCGTGAATACATGGCACCGGCGATACATGCCGCCAACGGGGCGCGACTGGCTGCACTGGCGACGTCAGATGCGGCAAAGGCTGAACCTTTTTCGTCTTTCTGTCCCGATCTGAACGTGTTCAAAAGCTATGATGCGCTGTTGGCGGACCCTGGTATTGATGCGGTCTACATACCACTGCCCAACCATCTTCATGTGGAATGGAGCCTGAAAGCGTTGGATGCCGGCAAGCATGTGCTGTGCGAAAAGCCGATGACTATGAAGGCGGACGAGTTTGACGCATTGATCCAAAAGCGCGACGAAAGCGGCTTGCTTGCCGCCGAGGCGTATATGATCGTGCATCACCCCCAGTGGCAACTGGCACGTAAACTGATTGCGGATGGTGCAATCGGCAATCTGGTGCACGTAACCGGAGCGTTCAGTTTCGACAATCGGGCAGATACCCAGAATATTCGAAACCGCGCTGAAACGGGCGGCGGCGGATTGCGAGACATCGGTGTTTACGTAATTGGCGGAGCCCGGTTTGCAACGGGGCAGGAACCGGTGGCGATACAGTCAGCCATCCGTTGGCAGGATGATATCGACATCTTCACCAAAATTCGCGCGCAGTTCCCCGGTTTTACCTACTCAAGCTACGTGTCCATTCGGATGCATCCCCATCAGGAAATGGTGTTTCACGGGGAAAATGGCCTGATCCGCCTGACTACACCGTTTAATGCGCGTGTGTTTGGTGAAGCCCGGGTCGAGTTGCATCGTCCGGGGCTTGAGGTGCTGGTCACCCGGTTCCCCGGCGCAGACCATTACAAGCTTCAGGTCGAGGCCTTCTGCCGCTCGGTCAGGGAAGGGGCAGAATATCCCTGTCCGCTGGAATTCTCTCGGGGGACGCAAGAGGTGATTGACCGCGTGTTCGAGGGCGCAGTTTCGCTGTAACTTGCCCTTTGCGCGCAGGCTCGGCTATCCTTTTGCTTACGTTTAGCAGGAGATGACCCATGGCCGGAGGCTGGGCGCGCGACGGCGCAGTGAGCGAACAGATCGAAGCGTCGATTTCGGATGAACTGGCGCGGATGCAGGCGCAAAAGCGGCCTGTTGGTGAAAGCCTGACCCATTGCGCCGAATGCGAAGAGCCGATCCCTGAAAAACGCCGCGTTGCTTTGCCGGGCGTGAAGCTGTGCCTTGATTGCCAGCAGGAACGGGATGGTGCGTTCAAGGCACGTGGCGGCGTCAATCGGCGGGGGTCGAAGGACAGCCAGTTGAAGTGATCTCAGGTGCGGCTGCTTTGAGCCCTGATTGACCGGTTGCTAGTTTGAAAAGACTTCTTCAGTTTCCTCAGAAAATCGACCGCGTTCAGAGAAGACAGCTAACGCTTTTTCGGCAAATTCGGACACGCGTACCCATTCCTCGGAATTCTTAAACCAATCAATGTTCCATGTGTTTTCTTCAGTTACGTCAGCTGCAGCGGTGGCAAGCGCCATGAATTTCTCAATGACCACTTTTTCTTTTTCGCTGAATACCTTGGGAGCCTCTGCGTAGTCGAGCGGCAACCAGTCACTGACCATTTCAATCGTCTCGTAGGTGCCGAGAGTAGCGATGCCATCCAAGGAGGAATACGTATCGAGCAGTTCGATCACTCGATTTCGAAGCCTCTGGTAAAGCAACTGTTGACTAATTTTTTCCATGAGATGTTTTGGCATCCTAGCGCCACTCGCTCAAGGTCGGCATTGTCCGCTTAGCGGGCATTCAGGAGCCCCTTGGGTGTGACATTGCCAAGCATGGCAGGTTATTTCAGCTAGGCAGATGTCGCCACCCTCTGTCGAGGGTGTCTCAGCCCTCCATCGCCTCCAGCTCGTCAATGAAGCCTGAGATCATCGACAGGCCTTTGTCCCAGAACTTGGGATCGCTGGCGTCCAGGCCGAACGGGGCCAGCAATTCCTTGTGGTGCATTGAACCACCAGCGCGCAGCATGTCGAAATACTTGTCCTCAAACCCATCCGCGCCGCTTTCGTAAACGGAATAGAGCGCGTTCACGAGGCCGTCGCCGAAGGCGTAGGCATAGACGTAGAAGGGCGAGTGGACGAAGTGCGGGATGTAAGCCCAGAAGGTCTCGTACCCGTCCATGAATTCAAATGCGGGGCCAAGGCTTTCGGCCTGAACGCTCATCCACAGGGCGTTGATGTCATCCGGGGTCAGCTCGCCCTCACGTCGGGCGGCGTGCAGCTTGCATTCAAAGTCGTAGAAGGCGATCTGGCGGACCACCGTATTGATCATATCTTCGACCTTGCCGGCCAGCAGTACCTTGCGCTGTTCCGGGGTTTCGGCCTGGTCCAGCATCTTGCGGAATGTCAGCATCTCACCAAAGACCGAGGCGGTTTCCGCCAGTGTCAGCGGGGTGGATGACAGCATCTCGCCCTGACCGGCGGCCAGCACCTGATGGACGCCGTGACCCAGTTCATGGGCAAGCGTCATCACATCGCGCGGTTTGCCCAGATAGTTGAGCATCACATAGGGGTGGACATCTGTAACTGTCGGATGTGCGAAGGCCCCCGGCGCTTTGCCCGGTTTCACCGCCGCGTCGATCCATCCTTTTGAGAAGAAAGGCGCCGCGATTTCACCCATCCGGGGGTCAAAGGCATTATACGCGTTCATCACCGTCTTTTGGGCCTCTTCCCAATTCACGATACGCGTGTCTTCCATGGGCAGGGGCGCGTTGCGGTCCCAGACCTGCATGACGTCCAGTCCAAGCCACTTGCGCTTCAGCTCATAATAGCGATGGCTCAGTTTGGGGTAGGCGGCCACGACTGCCTCACGCAGGGCCTCGACCACCTCGGGCTCGACATCGTTCGACAGGTGACGCCCGGTCTGAGCGGTCGGCATCTTGCGCCAGCGATCGACGATTTCTTTCTCTTTGGCCTGCGTGTTGTGAACGCGGGCAAAGGTTTTGATATTGTCCTGAAAGACCGAAGCCAGTTCACGTGCCGCGGCCTCACGTTTCGCGCGGTCCTGTTCCGTCAGCAGATTCAGGGTGCCTTCGATGTTCAGTTCTTCACCGTCGACATGAAATGCCAGTCCGGCAATCGTTTCGTCGAACAGACGTTCCCACGCGTCGCCGACAACCCCCAGATCATGAAGGAACTTTTCCAGTTCATCAGACAGCTGATAGGGCTTCATTGCGCGGATGCGACGGAACACAGGTTCGTAGCGGGCGAGATCCGTGTTCGCCGCAAAATGCGCCTTCAGAACATCGTCTTCGATCCGGTTGATCTCGAGCGTGAAGAACACCAGCGGAGTGGTGAAGATCGTGATCTTCTCCTGCATGTCCGACAGGAATTTGGCGCGCTCTGCATCTGTGGTCAGTTGATAATAGCGCAGACCGGCAAAGGACATGATACGCCCGGCGATGGCGTTGATCTTTTCGTTGCGATGCACACAGGTCAGCAGGTCTGCGGCCTCCAGATCAGCCAGCTTGCCTTCGTAATCAGCAGCAAACGCGGCACATTCACCTTCCAGCCAATCCAGATCGCGCGCTAATTCGGGTGCGTCTTCCGAGGTATAGAGATCGCTCAGATCCCATTCCGGAAGATTGCCCAGATTGCCGGAACCACCGATTGCGTTCGCGTCACGGACAGGGAAGGGAAGGTCGCGCATGGATCACCTTTAGTAGACTGCTTTTGCAAACATCTAGGGCTGGCGCGCCCGGATCACAAGCGGCCAATTCCAAAGGTGAAAGGGTTTACGAGGAAACCAGCTCGGATGCGCCATTGGCCTGATTGGCCAGAAAATGCGCCGCAATCTTGTCCAGAACCGGCCCTCGAACCTCGGGTGCTTCCATCAGCACCTCGTGTTCACCATCCGGGATTTCGATCAGCGTTCCGTTGGGCCAATTGGCCATGCGCGCACGAATTGCCTTGCGGTCAACGATTTGCTCATGGCTGCCCAGAAATGTCAGGCAGGGTGTTTTTGGGGCGGGCTGTTCCATCAACCAAGCACATTCATCCAGCGACTCGCGCAGCCACAGATTTGATGGGGCACCCAGCGCAAGTTCAGGATGCTCATTCAACTGATCCTGCATCATCCGGTACATGTCTGGATCACGGGTCAGCATATTGCCTTCGAAAGGTTGCGACAGGACATAACTTTTGAGCGTCGTGGTGGGGGGCGTCCGCTCGCCCAGGCCAAGTGCTGTGCCCCAATAGGCTGTCACGCGGCTTAGGGGTTTCATGACCGGGGTGAAGAAAATTCCCCACATCGGGCCCGTGAAGGCACACGCGGCAAAGCAGCCATTCTCGATGACGGCACGCAACCCGATTGCACCGCCCATCGAATGCCCGACCACGTACCATGGTTTTGGCAGGTCCAGCGCGCTTGCAAGTTTCAGGGTGACCTGAACGTCCTGCTGGTAATCGGTGAACTGATCGACATGTCCGACCCGAGCATCGTCCAGCAACCGATCCGCAAGACCCTGACCGCGCCAGTCGACGGCCAGCGTGGCGAACCCACGCTCTACGAATTCGCTGGCAGTATTGCCGTATTTTTCTATGTATTCCGTGCGTCCCGGAAACATCATGACAGTGCCATGTGCCTTTCCGCCCGGAAGCCAGTGAGCAACGCGGATGCGTTTTTGATCCGACGTCGTCAACCAGTGGGCCTTTCCACCGGCGGGGCCGCCGGCCACGTCTTCAAACAGGGGGGCCGGCGAGAACTCCATCAGGCCAGTACCGATGCAAGTTTCATGGCAACACCCATGTCGCCATCAATGCTCAGCTTGCCGGACATGAACGCACCTGTAGGGTTCAATTCACCGCTGAGGATCTGTTCGAACGTGTCGGCATCCGCGCTGAGGGTGACATCAGCATCGTCGTCGCTGACCCGCGCACCGTTAGAATCCAGGACAATGGCACCCAGATCGGCGATATCAAACTTGGCCGAGGCATCAAACGCGCCGCCTTCCAGTTTTTCATTCAAAGCGGCGGCTGCCTTTTCAAGAGTCTCGCTCATGTTTTTCCTCATATTGTTAGTGCGCCGTGAATGGACATCCCCGGTCGCAACGCTACACTGACTATTGTTATGAGCATTGCAATCTACAATCTCAAAGGTATCGTCGCGGCACTTTTTGTCCTAGTCACGATTTCCTCCACTTGCCTCGCGCAACAGGCGGATTTGCGCGATGAGGGCGAATTGCTGCAAAAACTTGCCCAATCGACGCCCGAGCAGGCCATTGCTCTGGATCGGCAGTTGCAAGCTCTGTGGGCCCAGTCCGGTTCAGCATCGGCCGATCTGCTGCTGGAACGTGGCCGTGAAGCGCTGGATGACGGTGACGTAGGTGCGGCGCTGGAACATCTGACCGCCCTGACGGACCATGCGCCCGATTTTGCTGAAGGCTGGCACCTGCGCGCTTCGGCCTTTTTCGGGATCGAACGGTTTGGCATGGCCGCTGCCGATCTGGAACATGCCCTGACCCTGAACCCCAACAATTACGAGGCAATCTACGGTTTGGGACTGATCTTTGAGGTTATCGGACAACCTGACAAAGCCTACGAGGCCTATTCACGGGCATTGGCTATACATCCCCACCACGAAGAAGTAACCAATGCGGTGAATCGACTGAAGCCGCAGATTGACGGCGCAGCGCTGTAAGGTCCGGGCAGGGGGCAAAGGTGAGCGGGTCATCCCGAATAGTGGCCGTTTTGGGCCCTACGAATACAGGTAAAACCCATTACGCAATCGAACGGATGCTGGGATACCGCACAGGTGTCATCGGTCTGCCGCTGCGTCTGCTTGCGCGCGAGGTCTATGACAAGATCGTCGCCATCCGCGGGCCATCGGTTGTTGCTTTGGTTACCGGCGAAGAGAGGATCGTGCCGCCTCGGACCCAGTATTGGGTCTGCACGGTCGAGGCGATGCCCGAAGGTATGGGCGCGGATTTCGTGGCAATTGATGAAATCCAGCTGTGTGCCGATCCCGAGCGCGGCCATGTCTTTACGGATCGCCTGCTTCGGTCGCGCGGAACAAACGAGACACTTTTCCTTGGCTCTGACACCATGCGCGGCCCGATTGCCGCGCTGGTGCCCGAGGCGCAGTTTGTCCGACGCGAGCGGATGTCGCAGCTGGTCTATTCCGGTTCGAAGAAACTCAGCCGGATGCCGGCCCGCAGCGCTATTGTCGGGTTTTCGGTCGAGAATGTGTATGCCATCGCGGAACTTTTGCGCCGCCTTAAAGGTGGCGCGGCGGTGGTCATGGGGGCCCTGAGCCCACGGACGCGGAATGCTCAGGTGGAACTTTATCAAAATGGCGAGGTTGATTATCTGGTTGCCACAGATGCCATAGGCATGGGCTTGAACCTGGATGTAAACCACGTTGCATTTTCATCCCTGACCAAATTCGACGGGCGGCGGATGCGCCCGCTGGCCCCGAATGAACTGGCCCAGATCGCAGGCCGTGCCGGGCGTGGCATGTCGGACGGCACCTTTGGCGTGACCGGCGAGGCACCGCCGCTGGACGAAGGTGTCGCGCAGGCAATCATGGACAGCCGGTTTACGCCGATGAAAAAGCTGAACTGGCGGAATGCCGCCCTCCGGTTTGGTTCGATTGATGCGCTGATCAGCTCGCTTGAGGTCAGCCCGAGTGACGAACACCTGATCAAAGCCCGCCCTGCTGATGACCTGAATGTGTTGAAATCGCTGTCACAACAGGCCGAGATTGCCGCCCGTGCAAGTGACGGTCCATCCATCCGATTGCTGTGGGATGTGTGCAGAATCCCTGATTTTCGCGGCATCAGCCATGCAGAGCACGCCAGTCTGCTGGAAGTGATCTATGGCCACCTGCACGAACGCGGCAGTATTCCTGATGATTTCATGGCCCGGCAGATACGGCGGATTGACCAAACCCATGGGGATATCGATGCGTTATCCAAAAGGTTGGCATATATTCGCACCTGGACATATGTTGCGCAACGAAACGGTTGGGTGCGTGACGAATCACATTGGCGTGACGAAACGCGCACTGTAGAAGACAGACTGTCTGACGCACTACATGAGCGACTGACTCAAAGATTTGTGGACCGGCGTACATCGGTTTTGTTGCGGCGGCTCAAACAGAAGGAGGCCCTTTTGGCCGAAGTAAATGACAAGGGTGAAGTGACCGTCGAAGGCGAATTCGTCGGTCGTTTGGAAGGGTTCCGGTTCAGCCCGGACAAAAGCGCGCAAGGAACCGAAGCGAAAGCGCTCAAATCGGCATCTTTGCAAGCACTCGCGCCGCAATTCCATCTGCGTGCCGATCGCTTCTACAATGCGCCCGATACCGAAATTGATTTCACCGATCAGGGCGGCCTGATGTGGGGCGAATATGCCGTTGGCAAACTGGTTGCCGGGGCCGAACCTCTCAAGCCTGTGGTCGAGGTTTTTGTGGATGAGGCCGCCGGTCCGGATGTCGAACAGAAGGTGCGGCGCCGGTTGCAACATTTCATCGACCGCAAGATCGCTGCGCTATTCGAGCCGTTGCTGAATCTGTCGCGCGACGAGGAACTCAACGGTCTGGCGAAAGGGTTTGCTTTCCGCATGGTCGAGGCGCTGGGCGTTCTGCCGCGCGCCGGTGTCGCGCAAGAGGTCAAGGATCTGGATCAGGACGCCCGCGGCGCCTTGCGCAAGCACGGTATCCGGTTTGGCCAGTTCACCATCTTCATGCCGCTCTTGCTGAAGCCCGCACCGACGCGTCTGCGCCTGGTGCTGTGGGCGCTGTATGGCGGTTTGCAGGAATTCCCCGAAGCACCGCCTCCGGGGTTGGTAACAGTACCGGTCGCCAAAGATGCACCGCAAGGTTACGATACCATGTGCGGCTACCGCGATGCGGGCGACCGATCGATCCGTATCGATATGCTGGAACGCCTGGCGGACATGCTTCGTTCGGAAGACAGCCGTAGCGGGTTCGAAGCCAAGCCGGATATGCTGTCGATCACTGGCATGACGCTTGAGCAGTTTGCAGACCTGATGCAGGGGCTCGGCTACAAAGCCGAGCGCGGCGAGCGTGGCAAGGTCAAACCGGCACCGGCAGAGCAGCCTGTGACAGAGGCGGCTGAACAAGCCGTTATCGATGAGACGCCAGCACCTGACGCGGCCTCAGAAGAGGTCGCCGCGCCCGCCGAGGCGACAGCCGAGGCCACCGAAAGCACCGAGGCGGCAGCCGAGGCTGTCGCAGAGGGTCAGGTTGCGGAACCTGCGTCGGATGAACCCGAGGTTGAAGTGTTTTACACCTTCACCTGGGGTCGTCAGCGCCAGCCGAACCGTGGCCCGCGCCGCGAGCCGGGGCAGGGCAAGGGGAAACCACGGGGCAAACCGCAGGACGGCCGTGGCAAACCGCACGGCAAGAAGGGCGGCAAGCCGCAGGGGGCCAAGACCTTCTCGTCACGGCCACCGAAAAAGGAAAAGGCCATTGATCCCGACAACCCGTTCGCCGCAGCGCTTATGGGTCTGAAGGACGGCAATTGACGCAAGATGGCCGAGGCCAAACTGCGAATTGACAAATGGTTGTGGCAGGCGCGGTTCTTCAAGACCCGCAGCCTTGCCGCCAAACAGGTCAGTGGCGGCCATGTCCGGCTGAATGGAAACCGGGTGCTGAAACCGGCCCAAGCCGTGGCCCCCGGTGATGTTTTGACCTTCTCGCAGGGCCGCATTGTCCGCGTCATACGTGTGGAAAAACTGGGGGAACGCCGCGGTCCGGCGCCCGAGGCGCAAACGCTGTACTTTGATATGACCGAAAAGCAGGAAGCGCCTCTTGTAAATCCGGGTTTCGAGGGAAAAGGTCGGCCAACCAAGAAAGATCGACGTGCTATTGATCTTTCTCGCCCGGAAGATCACTGATCCTGTCTTGAAGAGCGGGCCAGACTGAATTAGCTAGTCGCTCAAACCGCAAACAGGAATCCGACCATGACCTATGTAGTCACCGAAAACTGTATCGCCTGCAAATACACCGACTGTGTCGAAGTGTGCCCGGTGGACTGTTTCTACGAAGGTGAAAATACGCTGGTCATCCATCCTGACGAATGCATTGACTGCGGCGTGTGCGAGCCCGAGTGCCCCGCCGACGCGATCCGCCCCGATACCGAGCCGGGCATGGAGGAGTGGGTCGAGTTCAATCGCAAGTATTCCGAACAATGGCCGGTGATCGTCACCAAGAAAGACCCACTGCCAGATGCGGAGGAGCGTGACGGTGAAGAGGGCAAGATGGAGAAGTATTTCTCGGAAGCGCCCGGCGAAGGCGGCTGAGTGATTCGTTCCAAGCGGCCTGTTTTGGCATAAAGACCGCGGCACAACCTGTTGAATGCAGGTTGAATATGATAAATTCCCGTAAGGTAAACTTTCGGGCGTCGTAAATTTGTGATATACTATATCTACATGATGACCGAGATTGGGATGCGCTCCGTAAGTATGCTCACTTTGGAGTTCTGAATTTGTGACAATATCGCCGCCTGACGGGGCTGAGACAGTCCCCGCATGTGGTGCTTTTGTTGTCCGTGTCCCGTCCGCTAGCAAGGAAAAAACTGAATGACAAAGTCGAAAAAGCTCGAGTTCCGCCCGAACGACTATGTTGTCTACCCCGCCCATGGCGTGGGCCAGATTATCTCGATCGAGGAACAGGATGTCGCGGGATTCTCGCTTGAGCTGTTCGTCATCTCATTTGAGAAAGACAAGATGACGTTGCGCGTTCCGACCAACAAGGTAACCGAGTCCGGTCTGCGGTCGCTCAGCTCGCCCGATGTGATCAGCCAGGCGATGAAAACGCTGAAAGGCAAGGCCAAGGTGAAACGCGCCATGTGGTCCCGTCGCGCACAAGAATATGAACAGAAGATCAACTCGGGTGATCTGATCTCGATCGCCGAAGTGGTCCGTGACCTGCACCGCACCGATGATCAGCGCGAGCAGAGCTATTCCGAGCGCCAGCTGTATGAAGCTGCCTTGGAGCGTCTGACCCGTGAGGTCGCGGCTGTTTCAGGCGCTGGCGAGGTGTCAGCCGCCAAACAGGTTGACGAGGTTCTGACCTCACGCGCTGCCTGATCGAAGGTACATTGACAATACGGGCCGCTCCAAATTTGGGGCGGCCTTTTTCGTGGCTTGGTGAATTGTTCAAGTGGCGCTAATTTCACTGTGTATGCAGCAGATTACCGGACGCACATGAAGCAGACTGTGAAATACCTGTACATCGGACACGACCCTGTTTCGGTCTGGTTTAGGTATGCACTGATCCTGTTCGATGTTGCGACAATCATTTTCTTTGTCGGGACGGCGCACATCCCGCATGGGCCGGGCTTAACCGTTGCAAGCCAACTGGTCGGTGTGCTGATTTTTCTGGATTTCGCTGCGCGTCTCTGGATTTCAAAAGACCGCTGGAGATTTTTGCGCCAGATCTACACAGTGGCGGATATCGTGGTCGTCCTCTCGCTGGTGCTTGATCCGTTTTTGACAGGAAACCTGGCTTTCCTGCGGATATTACGCGCCCTGCGTCTGATCCATTCATATCATCTGCTCTGGGATCTGCGGCGCGACAGCCGTTTTTTCCGCACGCATGAGGACGCTGTTATCGCGGCGATCAACCTGCTGGTCTTTGTCTTTGCCACCTCGACGGCCGTTTTGGTGTTTTTTATCCCCGAAGACGCGCAAACGCCCTACATAGACGCGCTGTATTTTACCATGGCGACGCTCACTACGACCGGGTTTGGCGACATCACTTTGGTCACACCGGGCGGCAAAATGTTTTCCGTCTTCATTATGGTCGTTGGCGTGGCCTTGTTCGTCCGGCTGGCGCAGGCAATTTTCGCGCCACAGAAGGTCCGTCACAAATGCCCCAGCTGTGGGTTGTACCGGCACGACCCGGACGCCGTGCATTGCAAACATTGCGGCGATACGTTGCGAATTGAAACTGGGGGCGCGTCTTAGATCTGGGCGCTGAGGGCAAGCAGAAACGTGATCTCCGCCAATTGCTGTGACGCGCCCAGAATATCTCCGGTTTGACCGCCGATCTTGGCTTTCGCGACGAGCCCCAATACCGCGACGACCAAAGCCGCGCAGACTATCGCGTTAAGCGCCAGACTTCCGCACAAGCTGAAAGCGACCAGAATCGCGATGCCCACGGCGATACAGGCTGAACCTGCGCCGGGGGTGCCAACTGAATGGCTCAGGCCCGACTTTCTGGCGTTTGGAAGAAGAACCATTAGTGCTGGCATCAGGGCGCGGGAAAATACGCAAGCTGCAACAACCATCCAGATCGGACCAACAGCCAGCATGGTGGAAATCGCGGATATTCGTAAAATCTGCGAGATCATCAAGGCAAGCACGCCGTACGTTCCAATCTGGCTGTCCTTCATGATCTCCAGCCGACGTTCAGGGGTGAAACCGCCCCAAAGCCCGTCGAACGTGTCGGCCAAACCATCCTCGTGCATAGCGCCCGTCAACAGGATCAGTACCGCGACCAGCAACGAGGCTGCCACAAACGGGGGCAGTTGAAGCCTCATCGACAGCCAACCGGTCAGGCATGCCAGTCCGCCAACGACCAGCCCAACCAGTGGAAATGCCCATACCGATTGTGCCTGCCGGGCAAACACGGCTTTGGGCAAACGGGGCAGGGGCAGGCGGGTCAACAGCACCAGGGCCAGCGGAACATCCCACAGGGAAAACGGTTTGGTGTCGTTTTTATGCACGCCCGTGCCTTTCGGGGTCTTGTTGGTTTCGATCCTTCGGTTAAACACGCAGGACCACTCTGATGCAATGAGGCTTTCATGCTGCCTGAACTGAATGATTTGAACACGTTCCGTGCTGTCCTGGCGGGGGCGCCGGGCCCGGATGCTGCTGCGGTGCAGGGCGCGGCCGAGCGAAACGGACAATTGACCAAACCCCCCGGCGCGCTTGGTCGGCTTGAGGATCTTGCGGTCTGGTATGCAGGATGGCGAGGGGACGCCCGTCCACAGATCAGCGCGCCTCAGGTCATTGTGTTTGCCGGAAATCACGGTGTTACCGCGCAGGGTGTTTCGGCCTTTCCACCGGAAGTGACCGTGCAGATGGTGATGAATTTCGAACATGGCGGGGCGGCGATAAATCAGTTGGCCAGGGCCGCAGGCGCGAAGATGGATGTACACGCGCTGGATCTGGACAAGCCGACCGCGGATTTCACCCAAGCCCCAGCCATGACAGAGGATGAATTGCTAGCCGCGTTGTGCACTGGCTGGCAGGCCGTTGATCCGCAATCTGATCTTTTGGTGGTCGGCGAAATGGGTATTGGCAACACCACCCCGGCTGCGGCTATTGCCTGTGCTCTGTTTGGTGGCGACGCGTCCGATTGGACAGGTCGCGGAACTGGTGTGGATGACGCAGGTCTGGTCAACAAAACCCGTGTCGTGGCCGAGGGTGTCGCCAAACACGCGTCAGATGATGGTCTGGACATCCTGCGCTGTCTGGGTGGACGCGAGATAGTCGCAATGGCGGGTGCAATTGCTGCTGCGCGGGTGTTGCGCATCCCGGTGATCCTGGACGGGTTCATCTGTTCGGCCGCCGCAGCCTGCTTGTGGAAGTTGTCCGATGGCGCGCTGGATCATGCCGTGGCAGGCCACCAAAGTGCCGAAGCGGCCCATGGTGCCGTGCTGGCGAAATTGGGCAAAGAGCCGTTGCTGAGCCTTGGCCTGCGGTTGGGCGAAGGGTCCGGCGGGGCGCTGGCGATCAACATTCTGAAAAGTGCCGTCGCCTGTCATTCCGGCATGGCAACCTTTGCCGAAGCTGGGGTTTCGGACGGCTGAACTCGCATCTGACCCGGGCAAAGGCTTGGGTCAGGCCGATTTCTTGGCGTGCTCTTCAGCCAGTTCCAGCAGCGCGGTTTCCAGATCCTTTTCCAGCGCCTGCGAACGCTCGATGTATTTCTTGTTTTCGGCGATTGGCATTCCGGGGACCCAAAGCTCGGCCAGATCGCGCACCGCCTTCCTGTCATGGTGGTAAAACGTCTGTTCAGCCTGGGCTGCTTCGTATTCACTCAGTCCGATATTCTCCAGAACATAGCGACCTGCGCGCAGCGAACTGTCGAACATTTCCCGCACGATGTCATTGGCACCCGCCTGATACAACTCGTATACATGGGTCCGGTCGCGGGCGCGGGCGATGATGTGAAGGTCAGGACGCTGCCGTCGGGCATAGCTGACAAGCCGTGTGACTTGCTTGTGATCATCCATAACGGCGACAAGAACGGATGCTTTGTCCAATCCCGCCGCGCGCAACAGTTCCGGCCGAGTGGGATCGCCCAGAAAGCCTTTGACGCCAAATCGGCGCATCAGCTGAATCGTTTCAATATTGTGGTCCAGAACGACTGTCTTGAAACCGCTGGCCCGCACCAGCCGGTTGACGATCTGACCAAAGCGACCAATGCCGGCGATGATGACCGGGCCCTTTTCGTCAATCACGTCAGGTTCGGGGCTGGCCGCGGAATCGCCAATCTTCCGCGACAACGCATCGTAGACGATGAAAAGAAGCGGCGTGATCAACATCGTCAGAGCAACGATCATCAGCAGTTTCTGCGACAGGTCGGGCGGAATGACATTCTGTTTCGTCGAAAATGCCAGCAGGACAAAACCGAACTCACCAGCCTGCGCCAACCCAAGGGTGAACAACCAGTGATCACGTCCCCGCAGTTTGAAGGCCTTGCCCACCAGAAATAGGATGATCCCCTTGGCAAGTATCACAAGCAGCGCCAGTCCAATCAGGTCCAGCGGGTCGTTGAAAAAATAACCGAAGTCTATTCCGGCACCGACCGTGATGAAAAACAGCCCCAGAAACAATCCTTTGAACGGCTCAAGGTCGCTTTCCATTTCATGTCTGAATTCAGAACTGGCCAGAACAACGCCTGCCAGGAACGCGCCCAGGGCAGGTGACAGGCCGACCAGTGTCATCAGAAACGAAATGCCCACGACAATCATCAGTGCCAGTGCGGTGTACATCTCGCGCAGACGGGTTGCGTGGATGAAGCGAAACAACGGTCTTGTCAGGTAGACACCGGCCAGAATGACAAACACCACAACGCCGATTGTGACAAGGGTGACGGCCCAGCCCGGCAGCCCTTCGACCAGCGACAAACTGTGATCGCCTGCGCCATGTGATCCTCCTGCCCCCCGGTCAATCGATCCATCTGCTTGGAAACGTGGCATGGCGGGCAGCGCCAGCAGTGGCAACAAAGCCAGAATTGGGATCACCGCGATGTCCTGCGTCAACAGAACCGAAAATGTCGCGCGGCCGCCGTTTGTCTGCATCAGGCCTTTTTCTGACAGGGTTTGAAGAACGATCGCGGTCGATGAAAGCGAAAGGGTCAACCCTACCGCCAGGGCAACCGACCAGGGATGGTTGGCGTACATGGCCACGGCAGCAATCGCGACTGTTGACAGCAACACCTGCAATCCGCCCAGACCCAATAACTTGTCGCGCATGTCCCACAGGGCGCGTGGCTCCAGTTCCAGACCGATGAGAAACAGCATCATCACCACGCCAAATTCGGCCACATGCTGAAGATTTTCGGTTTCCGCTCCGACAAGGCCCAGTGCGGGTCCGATAATGATCCCGGCGGCAAGATAACCCAGCACGGATCCCAACCCCAGTCTGGCAGACAGGGGAACGGCAATGACTGCCGCTGCCAGATAGATTGAAGCCTGATATAGAAAGTCGTCCATGTGTGTCCTCAGAACCTTTTCAGGTGGGAAGGGGGGCGTCGCGTTTAAGTTGATCCATTACGATCTGGCTTTGTACTCTTGCAACGGCAGGATGCGGCAGGATCACATGATGTAGCAAGCTGTTGAGGGCGGACAGGTCGTCACAGTAGATGTGCAGCAGATAGTCTGCCTCGCCCGTCATCGTCCATGCACTGGTAATCTCGGGTCGGGTGTCGACCATGCGGGCAAAGCTTGCGGATTGCTCGGGGCCATGGGTGCCCAGATGCACCTGAACGAACCCCTGCACCTGTAAGCCCAGTTTCAGCGGGTCCAGCCGGGCAGCATATCCGGTGATGTACCCTTCGACTTCAAGCCGCTGTCGGCGGCGACCCGCTTGACTGGGCGACAGGTTCAGCATTTCACCCAGTTGTTGCGCTGTCAGATGTGCATCTTTTTGCAGAGCGGAAAGCAGTCGCTTGTCGGTTGCATCCAACATGTGCGGAAAAATCCTGATTTTATTAACTGATATGCGCATTTTGCGCGTCATCTTGCAGTTTATACAAAAACAATGCGCAGAAACAGCGTCAGAAAAGTCGTATTTTTGAATCAGCAAAGAAATTCCTGTTTTCGTAGGAGACGCCCATGGGTCCTTTCCCGCACAATGCCCCGAAATCCGTGATCAGCGAAGAAAACCCTGCCGGAACAGATGGGTTTGAATTCGTCGAATTCGCCCATCCAGAACCGCAGGAGCTGCGTGATCTGTTCGCAAAGATGGGGTTTGATCTGGTGGCCCGCCACAAGGAAAAACCTGCTGTCGAGCTTTGGCAACAAGGGGATGTCACATACATCCTGAATGCTGACCCGGACAGTTTCGCGGCTAAGTTCGTGGCCGAACATGGGCCCTGCGCGCCATCGATGGGCTGGCGGGTGGTGGACGCGCAAAAAGCGTATGAGCATGCCGTGTCAAAAGGTGCGGAACCTTACGACCACGCTGACAAAACCATGAATGTGCCTGCGATCAAGGGTATTGGCGGGTCGCTGATCTATTTCATTGATCAGTACTACGACACATCGCCCTATAATCAGGAATTCAACTGGATCAAGGAATCCAAACCTCGGGGCGAGGGGTTCTTCTATCTCGATCACCTGACGCACAATGTCTACAAGGGCAACATGGACAAGTGGTTCAAGTTCTATGGCGACCTGTTCAACTTCCGTGAAATTCGTTTCTTTGACATTCAGGGAAAATTCACCGGCCTTTATAGCCGCGCGCTGACATCACCCTGCGGTCGTATTCGTATTCCGATCAACGAGGACCGCGGTGAGACCGGGCAGATCGTGTCTTACCTGAAGAAATACAAAGGTGAAGGCATTCAGCATATCGCGGTTGGTAGCGATGACATCTATGCCTCGACCGATGCCATTGCTGAAAACGGCCTGAAGTTCATGCCGGGTCCGAATGAAGCTTATTACGAGATGTCCAGGACCCGCGTGGTCGGTCATGAAGAGCCGCTGGACCTGATGATGAAACACGGCATCCTGATCGACGGTGAAGGTGTCGTTGACGGGGGCGAGACGCGCATTCTGTTGCAGATCTTCTCGAAAACGGTGATTGGCCCGATCTTCTTCGAGTTTATTCAGCGCAAGGGTGATGATGGTTTCGGCGAAGGGAACTTCCAGGCGCTGTTTGAATCCATCGAGCGCGAACAGATCGAAAACGGCGAGATTTCCGCGGCTTGATCCAAATGAACCAATAAGTCGGGGGCGGTTCTGCTGCCTCTGACGTGCCTGTCTACAGGTGATCGGTCACGGTTTTGAGCGCCTATGTCAGCTGCGTGGCATCGCCAGGGTCACGTTGCGACCTTTCTTTTGATAACGCAGTTCACTGTCACTGATAGCAATGACCTTGCCGCCGTCAATACTGTCCCCAACTTTCAGTTTTTTGTAGCGCCCACTGGGAAGCCGGACCAAGGCGCGACGGTTTGCGGGTGTGCCGTAAACGCCGATCAGATTTAAGCGACGCAGATTGATCGCGTTATCGAGTGTAGCCTGGCGGGCTACAGATGCGGTTGTGGGAATCTTGGGTGCAACCGATTTCGCCTGAAACGATCCGGCGTCGTCTGAACTCTGGTCCAGCGCGGCCGTTGATCCAAGATTGGAGTTACCAGAAGCAGGTGCCTTTGCCGTGTCCAGACCCGCCGGTCGCAACCTGGGGCGCGGGACGCGGACAACGGCCAATGCGGTTGGCGTCTCGTCGATTTCTGTGCGCGCTTGCAGACTGTCCGGGCGTGCTTTTGGTCGCTTGGCCGAAAGCTCTGCCAGAGACCGCCCCCCCAACTGCCCGCGCTCGAAGCTCTCGACCAGATCTGCGGGGCGAGGTTTGGGGCGAAGACCGGCCAGTCTTTCGTCGACCTCGTCAAGTACGGGTTCATCTTCGAAACGCACTGGCGTTGCTGGCGGAACCTTCGACGGTCGACCCTGAAAAACGACAACCCCATCCGGGTTCAGCGTCCCTTCCGGCGTGGGCGTTACCAGCCCGCGATCATCCAGATTGAACCGCGCTCCTGCTATGCCATGTTGCACGTCCCGAACAAAGGGTTCGTCAGTATCGAAACTGGAAGCCGGGGGCAGGGCAACCGCATCGCTGGACAGGTCGGATTTGTCAATCGACGTCAGATACAACTCGTCCGGTTCCGGGGCTTCTGGCACGTCCAAAGCGGCCGGAGGCGTTACATTCACACCGGAGGCAGCGCTGATATCCTCATCTGCCTCGGGGTCCTGAGCCACAGATTCAACAGGGGTCGGGGCCACCTTGAGCGCCTCAAGGATTGCCGCGTCGGTAGGCGTGAGTTCCGGTTGTTCTTCGGCTTCGGCGTCAGTAGGTTCCGGTGTTGGGGGCACGTCCCTGTCCAGAGGAGGCTCAGGTGGCAAGTTTTCCGGGGGGGCAATTGCCGCAACTTCGGGCACTATCGGTGGCAGGGCGTCGATTACCGGCTCGGAAACACCTGTCTCGGTTGGAGTTGGGCTCAGTGCGGCCTGATCTGTTTCTCCACCGCTGTCCAAGGCCAGCCAAACGCCGAAAGCGCCACCAAGAAGAAGCGCCGCGGCAAATGCCGGGATAGCAAAACGCGGTGCCTGCGCTTTCGTAGTCGCAAACTTATTGTCAGGTGTTTCGGGGGTCAGAAACACGTTTGGTGCCGCTGCGCCTGCAATGGGATGCGCTGGTTTCCCAGAGGGTTTTGCCGGTTCGGGCTGGTCTGCGTTTTTTACCGACAGCGGTAGCTCTGATGGTCGGGTTTCCGATGTGCCTGAACGCTGCGCGAACAATGCTTCTCGGGGGAATGCGTCTGCGTCTTCCTCGGCGCAAAACAAAACCGGCACGAATCCATGGTCCGAGGCAAAGGCCCGCGCCTCGCTCAGCGTTTCCTGCGCGACAGCTGCAACATAGGTGGTGCCGCCTTCGGTCTGATAGTCGTAGCTGAGCTCGGACAAAGCGTAAGGCGTTGCGTCGGCAAGTGCGCTCTCAATACGTTCGACCGTGTCTTCGGGGAGCAAGTCATCGGTTGCAACCTGAAGGTATCGAACCTGTTCGGAAGGCAAAACAAGCTTGCAGCTTAGGTCGTTTTCCAACGCAAAGGCGTTTTCCCGCAAAACCTGCATCTGACCGGACAGGTCCGGCGAATCCAAGGGAATCGAGCCGATAACGAACCATTCGTCATCCGAGTGATGATACAGTGATATTCCGGTCGCAGAAAAAGACAGCGCAAAGGCAGGTTTCATAATCCGCAGGAACCATAATTATCAACGTCAATGCAAACACCATGGCGTTCGCAGACCGACATTAAAGCAGGAACTTGCCGAGGGAAAGAAAAAGGCAAACTCTCCTCTTGTATGGCAATGCATCGCCGACCCATCTTTAACCCAAGCAAATCGGAGTGATAACATTGAAGACATTCGCTTTTCTGGCCGCAATGATGGCCGCAACGACCGCTGGACTTGCCCATGCGGAAGAACGTCGCATCACCGTTGACGCAACCGGAACCATCGATGTTGCCCCCGATATGGCGACGATCACATTGGGTGTGACAAATGAAAATGCCGAGGCTTCGGCAGCGATGCAGGCCACCTCGGACGCAGTTGCGAAGGTTCTTGCGCGCCTGACCGGGATGGGGATTGAAGACCGCGATATTCAGACCCGCGATCTGTCGCTTTCCCCTGTTTGGTCTGGGCGGCACGGGCAGAATGGGGAAACACCGGAAATTTCGGGGTTCGCAGCCTCGAACCGCGTGTTTGTGCGTGTGCGTGATTTGTCCAAGCTTGGAAGCATCATGGATGCGGTCATTCAGGATGGCGCCAACGATTTTGGTGGATTGAGCTTTGGGGTGCAGGATACCAAACCAATCGAAGCCCAAGCGCGCGCGCAAGCTGTCGGCGAAGCTATGGCCAAGGCCGAGCAGTTGGCGCAGGCCGCGGGTGTAACCCTTGGCGCGGTGCAAACGATTTCGGAACAAACGGGGGGCGTGCGCCCGATGCCCGAGATGCGCATGATGAGCATGGCTGACGCAGGGGGTGTTCCTGTGGCAGGTGGCGAGGTTTCGGTGTCTGTCAGCGTCTCGATGGTGTTCGAGATTTCGGAATGAAATCAACCCTTCGCGCGGGCCATCAGCGGTTTTCGTTGTTGGCCCGAAGCGTCGAAATTTTCGGGTAACAACCAGGCCTCGAATGCATCGCGGATGCGTGGCCATTCGGTATCTATGATTGAATACCAGGCTGTGTCGCGGTTGCGTCCTTTGTAGTGGGTCGCTTGGCGAAACACGCCTTCGAAGGTGAACCCAAGCCGCTCTGCCGCACTGCGCGACGGACCATTTAACGCGTCGCATTTCCATTCGTAACGCCGGTAACCCAGTTCATCGAACACGCGCCGCATCATAAGATACATGACTTCGGTTGATTGCGGTTTGCGCTGAAGCAGGGGTGAAAAATGGATATGCCCGACCTCAATCGCTCCGGCAGCGGGTTCGATCCGCAAATATGAAGCCATGCCCAACGGTATGTCATCACCGTCCAGAACAGTATGGAACATCGGGTCCGCATCCATGCAGTTGGCGCGCGCCCAGTCTTCGAATTCAGGTTCGCCAGCAAACGGGCCGTAGGGCAGGTAGGTCCAGTTGTGGCCATCCGTGTCCTTTGCAAACGCCCGGAACAATCCGGGCGCATGTCTGTTCACATCAAGGGGCACGACAGAACAATACCGGCCCACCATCGGCGTATAGGGTGGCGTCGGGCGTGGAAAGTCACCCGAAACCGGTAAACCGATAGGCTGGCCAAGGTTGTTTGTGTCGTGCTGGGTCATGGTCAGGCGGTTGCTTTGGCCAGGGCTTGATCAAGGTCGGCAATCAGATCGTTCACGTCCTCGATCCCGATGGACACGCGCACCACGCCCGGACCTGCGCCTGCGGCTTCCTGCTGTTCCGGGGTCAACTGACGGTGCGTGGTCGATGCCGAATGAATGATCAGCGAGCGCGCGTCGCCCAGATTGGCTACGTGGCTGAAGATTTCCAGCGCATTGACCAGCTTGATACAGGCGTCATAGCCGCCCTTCACTGCAAAGGTGAACAATGCGCCAGCGCCACGTGGATATTGCGATTTGACCCGGTCTTTGTAAGGCGATGACGGCAATCCCGCATAGGTGACGTAGTCCACCCGGTCATCCGCTTCCAACCACGCTGCGATTTTCTGGGCGTTCTCTACGTGGCGCTCCATCCGCAGCGACAGTGTTTCGATCCCCATCAGCGTGTAGTGGGCTGCCTGCGGGTTCATGGTCATGCCCAGATCACGCAGACCGATGGCGATGCCATGGAAGGTGAAGGCCAGCGGGCCAAAGGTCTCGTGGAACTTCAGTCCATGATAGGCCGGTTCGGGTTGGCTGAGCGAGGGGAACTTGTCATTTGCCGACCAGTCGAACTTGCCCGAATCCACGATGCAACCGCCGGTGACCGTACCGTTGCCGGTCAGGTACTTGGTGGTTGAATGCACGACCAGGGTCGCGCCGTGATCAATCGGGCGGCACAGATAGGGCGTGGCCGAGGTGTTATCGACGATCAGCGGAATGCCCGCTGCATCAGCCGCGTCCGCCAGCGCACGGATATCCGTCACATAGCCGCCGGGATTGGCGATGGACTCGCAGAAAATCGCACGGGTATTCTCATCGATTGCGCCCTTCACCGCGTCCAGATCATCGGTGTCGACAAACTTGGCAGACCAGCCAAAACGTTTGATCGTCTGGCTGAACTGCGTGACCGTGCCGCCGTACAAACGGGTTGAGGCGACCACATTGCAACCCGGACCCATCAGCGGGAACAGCGCCATGATCTGGGCCGCGTGCCCGGACGAACAGCAAACAGCACCAACGCCGCCTTCAAGAGTCGCCACGCGTTCCTGTAGAACGGCGACGGTTGGGTTGGTCAGGCGGGAATAGATAAAGCCCACCTCTTGCAGGTTGAACAGGGCCGCTGCGTGGTCTGCATCGCGGAACACATAGGCAGTTGTCTGATAGATCGGTGTCTGGCGCGCTCCGGTCGCCGGGTCGGGGCGGGCGCCCGCGTGAATTTGCAACGTGTCGAAACCGTAGGTGGGGCCGTCAGACATCTTGAAATCTCCTGTTGGAATTTGTCTTGCGAAATCTGTAGGCCATTGCCCGCCTGCGCACAACGATCCTGTCAGCGCAGCCAGAGGCCCTTGCTTTTGATCGTGTTGCGGATGGCCTGTTCACGTCGTGGCAGATGATCCCGGTCAAACAGGGCGCGGACTTTTGCGCCTTTCCCCTGCAGCACCATCTTTTTCAGTGGCTCGTATTGCTTGAGAACCTTCTTGACCTTGTTTGGAGCGACGACGGTTTCCAAGACGTCTATCACATGGTCGCTTTCACGGGCGTAAAGCAAGGGAAACAGGCGATAATGGCAACTGACGGACCCGTCCAGCAAACCGGGGGGCAAAACATCACGACCGCCACCGAACGAGTGAATGACAAGGGGCAGGGCGACCTGATCCAGCCAGGGGTCAAGGCTTTGGCCAGTCAACTCCGGAATGTTTTCGTCGCGGATTGTCCTAGCGTAGTCCAGAAAACGCTCACCAAATTTCCGCGGGCATTTGCAGAAGAAATAGCCTGCATTGAAATACAGGTACCGCCGCCAGTGATCATGGGGTTGATCGGTGTCCAGCGAGCTTTCGAAATCCAACCCGAACCGGGCGTAAAGCGCGCGCCAGATACCGTCAAAGCCGGGGCCATACAGCGTTGGTTTGGGCCATGTCCCTTCAACCTTCAGTGATGCGCTGGGGCGGTCGAAGTCAAAAGGTACAGATGTGATCTCGCCAGTGATCAGCGTGTCGGTGTCAAAGAACACAAAGGGCTCATCTTCCGGCAGGGCCATCAGCGCTTCGATCTTGTTGCCGTAGGGATAGCTTTCACCGAATACATGCGAGTCGAAGGGCAGAATTTCGGCATCCAGTTGTTTCAGGGCTTTCAGAACTTCTTCGTCCTGAATGCGGGGATCCTGTTTCCAGCGGGGCCCCGGATTGGGTGTGGCGACAAACAGTTTGCCCTCGAATTGCGGTGAAGAATGGCGCAGTGAAGCCGCAAACAACAGGGCTTCGTATTGCAGGCGGTTGTTTTGACCGACGACCGCGATGTTGAATTTCTGTGACGTTGCCTGCATCTATGCCCGTTCCCGACAGGTGTTTGACCGTGCACCTTGAAGTTCGGATTACAGCAAGCGGCCCAAGGCGTCAAAAGCGGAAAATTTGAAATTTCATCACGCGATCCCATTTCTTTCAGGGGTCGCAGCAGAAAGGGTTACACATGCGGATCAATGCGGATTTCACAAAACGGGTCGCAGTTCATTTTGACAATAGCGAATGGGTCGCTTCCCCTGCGGCTGGCGTCGAGCGTAAAATGCTGGACCGGATTGGTGATGAGGTGGCCCGTGCAACAACCATTGTCCGCTTTGCGCCCGGCAGCGCTTTTTCTGCCCATACCCATGACGGCGGCGAGGAATATCTGGTGCTGGACGGCGTATTTCAGGACGAGACCGGAGATTTCCCCGTCGGCAGCTATGTGCGCAATCCGCCGACGTCCTCGCACACTCCGTCTGCAGCGGAAGGCGCGACCATTCTGGTCAAGCTGCACCAGTTTGACCCGCAAGACCGTACCGAGGTGCGCCGCTCGATAAATGGCGATTCTGACGTACAACTGTTCAAAGATGAACATGAGGACGTTTTTGTGCGGACATGGGCGGCGGGGGACGTGGTCGAGCTGGATGCGCGCGACGGAATGGAAGTGTTTGTCATAAGCGGCAGTTTCTGTGAATCGGGGGAGGAATTTTCGACATGGGACTGGTTGCGCTTGCCGCCCGGAACGCACTCGCGGGCCGTTGCAGGGCCTGACGGCGCCCGGGTTTGGACCAAGTCCCACCATCTTGGCGAAATGGTCTGAAAGCTTTTCGGCCCTGAAATTAACCAAAATGCCAGTGAATCCGGGTTTTAAGGCCCGGATTTTCAATTTTTTGATCATCTGACAAATTTTACCAATTGATAAAAAATTTATTTGTGGCAAGCTGAGGTCATAACAAACATATCTACAGGGAGTAGAGTGATGGCACAGGGCCAGATGGCACCCGGCATCGTCGCCGGGCGGCTTTCAAGCGATGAGCTGACCTCGAATTTCACCGATCTGCATCCGCCATTGGCCCCGCATGAGGCCGCAGTTGCAGCAGACCGTTGTTATTTCTGCTATGACGCGCCTTGCGTCACAGCGTGTCCGACAGACATCGATATTCCGCTATTCATCCGTCAGATTCAGGCCGGACAGCCGCAGTCAGCCGGGCGAACGATCTTTCAGCAGAACATCTTGGGCGGGATGTGCGCCCGTGTCTGTCCGACGGAAACACTGTGCGAAGAGGCCTGTGTTCGTGAGGCGGCCGAAGGTAAGCCGGTCGAGATCGGGCGACTACAGCGCTTTGCGACGGATGATCTTATGTCCTTGGGCGCGCATCCGTTTGAGCGTGCGGCATCAACCGGGAAAACGGTTGCTGTCGTGGGGGCAGGGCCTGCTGGTCTGGCCTGCGCGCATCGCCTTGCCATGCTGGGCCATGACGTGGTGATCCACGAAGGCAAACCCAAACCGGGCGGTCTGAATGAATACGGGATTGCCGCCTATAAATCGACCAACAATTTTGCGCAGGCCGAGGTCGACTGGCTGCTGAAAATCGGTGGTATCTCGATTGAAACCGGGTCGGTTCTGGGTGAAAGCATCTCACTGGATGGTCTGGTCAAAAACTACGACGCGGTGTTCCTGTCCATCGGACTTGCCGGGGTGAATGCCCTGCGCGCGGATGGTGTTGACAAGGACGGCGTGCGGGATGCCGTCAATTTCATCTCGGACGTGCGGCAGGCTGGTGATCTTGCAAAGCTTCCTGTCGGGCGGAACGTCGTCGTGATTGGCGGAGGCATGACTGCCGTGGACGCAGCGGTAAAGTCCAAATTGTTAGGTGCCGAGAATGTCACCATTGCCTATCGCCGGGGCCGCGACGCCATGGGTGCCAGCCGGTACGAGCAGGATCTGGCAGCCTCGCACGGGGTTCAGATCTTGACCAACGTGCAGCCGGTGGCGGTACACGGCAATGGGACTGCCGCCGAGATAGAACTGGAGTATACCTCAAGCCAGAACGGCCAACTCACCGGAACCGGTGAAACGGTCCGGCTGCGGGCAGACCAGATTCTCAAGGCCATCGGTCAGACTCTGGAAGGTGCGCCGGAAGGGCTGAAGCTGGACGGCAACAAGATCGCTGTCAGCGGTGCGGGACGCACTTCTGTGGCCGGAGTCTGGGCAGGCGGAGATTGCGCGGCGGGGGGCGAGGACCTGACCGTAACGGCTGTTGCCGAAGGCCGGGATGCAGCGATGGACATCCACGCGACGCTGGTTTCGTGATAGGATGGGGTATTCACCCCATTCCTTTCGCTGCTGAGGTAGTCCTATGTCCCGGATAGAACAAGCCGTAGCGCAGCATTACACCACCAGAGCACTGACCGGCCGCGTCCACGTGGCGGCTGTAGCCAGCTGTATCGATCCGG
>NZ_JBQERM010000010.1:0-158880 GCF_056535045.1 Ruegeria sp. O6
GCTCTTCCGATCTTGAATAATGGATTCCTGCTTCATCTGGCCCAAAATATCCCGGGGGAGGCGCGCGGCACGCGCGGCGGGGGCAGAGCCCCCCACCCGGCCGGGGCAAATACGCCGGTCTTACATATGGATCACGCGGCCATAGGCATCCAGCACACTTTCGTGCATCATCTCTGACAGTGTCGGGTGCGGGAAGACAGTGTTCATCAGGTCTTCTTCCGTTGTCTCCAGCTGGCGACCGACCACGTAACCCTGAATCAGTTCGGTAACTTCGGCACCGATCATGTGGGCGCCCAGCAACTCGCCTGTTTTGGCATCGAACACGGTTTTGATCAGCCCGTCAGGCTCACCCAAAGCGATGGCCTTGCCATTGCCGATAAAGGGGAAACGGCCGACTTTGATGTCGTAACCCAGCTCTTTGGCTTTTGCTTCGGTATATCCAACCGAGGCAACCTGAGGCTGGCAATAGGTGCATCCTGCGATGCTTTCGGGTTTGACCGGGTGCGCATGTTGACCCGCGATGAGGTCCGCGACCATGACACCTTCGTGGCTTGCTTTATGTGCAAGCCAGGGCGCGCCTGCGATGTCACCGATCGCATAAAGGCCCTCAACCCCGGTGCGGCAATACGCGTCCGTAACCACATGTGTCCGGTCGATCTTGACGCCCAGAGGTTCCAGACCAAGGTTTTCGATATTGCCAACGATCCCGACAGCCGAGATCACTGTGTCGAACTCTTGTTTCTCGACCTTGCCCTTTACCTCGATATGCGCGGTCACTTTCCCCTTGCCACGGTCCAGCTGCTTGACCATGGCTTTTTCCATGATGGTCATGCCCTGTTTGGTGAACGCCTTCTTGGCCAATGCGCTGATTTCGGCGTCTTCGACCGGCAACACCCGGTCCATCACCTCGACAACTGTGGTGTCTGCGCCCAGCGTATTGTAGAAGCTGGCAAACTCGATGCCGATTGCACCAGACCCGATGACGAGCAGTTTTTTCGGCATCCGCGGCGGTTGCAGCGCGTGCTTGTAGGTCCAGACCAGATCGCCGTCAGCTTCAAGGCCCGGCAGTTCCCGCGCCCGTGCCCCGGTTGCGAGAATGATGTTCTTGGCGGTCAGTTCCTCGGTGCCTTTGTCGGTCTTGACGCTGACCTTGCCTTTTGCAGGGATCGTGGCCTGACCCATCACAACGGCAACCTTGTTCTTCTTCAGCAGATGGCCAATGCCTCCTGACAGCTGCGCGGCCACGCCACGGGATCGTTTGACCACCGCGTCCAGATCATATCCGATCTTTTCGGCTTTCAGACCGAAATCCTTGGCGCGCTCCATCAGATGGAACACTTCGGACGACCGCAACAGCGCCTTGGTGGGAATACAGCCCCAGTTCAGGCAGATCCCCCCCAAATGCTCGCGCTCGACAACCGCGGTTTTCAAGCCCAGCTGGGCTGCGCGGATTGCAGCGACATAGCCGCCGGGGCCAGCCCCGATTACGATCAGATCATAGGATTGTGCAGCCATGTGTTCCTCTCGGCGCAGGAGTTGAAAATTTAGTTTACCATTAAACTATTATTCGGAACGCATCAATATACCCGTCCCGCGACAAATAGGACGCAGGGTAAGCGATGCCTGAACTTGCGGATTTCAGCCTATACCCCGGGCCATGCAATGGCTAGAAAAGAAACGCCGACACCGGTCGGACCTACTCTTTTCTCAACCCATTCAAGGGGCTGACCATGGCCAAAACTCTGAAAGATCTGCTGCTTGCCCTGCTCAACGCCACATTGATACTTGTTGCGCTGTGCCTGTTTCTGGGCTGGAAACTGGCGTCGAAAGCCGAAAGCATCACTGCTGAAGTCTCGCAAACGGTTCAGGCCGTGACCCCCATCCGGGATGAGGCGAAGGGCATTCGGGACGAGCTTGCGGCGCTGCGGACTGATTTGACGGCGATTTCACAGCAAGACACGTTGGCAGACAGCCAAGCCGCGCAAAACCTCCAGGCAACGCTGGGCCGCCTGAATGCAGCAGAACAGAAGCTGCAAACGGTTCAGGAGCGGATTTCGGAACTTGCTGACACGCCAGAAGTGCTGATTGCGCAGGCGATCCAAACCGGTGCCGATATCGCAGCGGAACGCGTTCTGGCATTAAGGGGATGCACGCCTAAGTCATAAAGCGCAGCCGCGGCCAAAGCGCGGTTGCGGTTTAGCGCTTAGCCCGTTGCCTGTAGTTCGCGCACGGTTGTCCCGTACCCGCCCATATCGACATAAGCAGTTTCGTGCGGGGTCGAGCTGCGGGACAACGCTGCGTTCCGATACGGGAAACGACCAAACTTGCGGATCACCTCGCGATGCGCTCTGGCGTGCAGCAGGTTGCTTGCGTCGCTGCTCATGTTTTGGCAGATCAGACGCACACAGCGTTCCTGATCGCACAGGTTTTCCGAGTGCATCATGGGCAGGTAAAAGAACTGTCTGGCCGGTTCGTCGATCTTCTTGTCCCAGCCTTTGTCGACTGCGCATTTTGCTGCCGCCAATGCCGCACGATCAGTCGAGAAGGCACGCGCCTCCCCCCGGAACATGTTACGTGGGAACTGATCTGTCAGGATGATATAGGCCAGCGCCCCGCTGGGGTAAGTCAACCAGAGCGAAAACCGGCCCGCTGCCGCCGCTTCCCAAGTTGGCTGAAACCGCGCCCGAATGTCTGCATCCAGCGCCTCATCCTCAAGATACCAACCCTTAGGGCCAACTTCATCTAACCAAAAACTCAATACTTCTTCAGGCGTTACCATTGCCTTAAACTCCGTCAATTGCCCGCGCCCCAGACGTAACGTCATTTAAGTCCCTTTTACAGAACTGTTACAGTAACATATTGCAACACAAACGACATAATTCCGTGTCTCAAGCGGTTTCGCGCGCACCTTCTTCGAACTCTGCTTCTGCCGCCTCAATGGCAACTTCCTGTGCAACCTCGAATGCAACGGGCGATGCAGTGGGATAAAGCGTAGACATGGTGCCGGTTTCATCAACAGGAACTGCTGCACGCTGGGTCATCCGGTAAACCGAATAGGCGGCCAATGCGACAAGCAACACGGCAATGATCAGGAAAAAGCCCGGCGGGCCAAAGACTGCGTCACCCATCAGCCAGCCTGTGATAACGGGTCCGGTAATTGCCCCAAGGCCGTTGATGAAGATCAGACCACCGGATGCCGCGGCCATATCCTCGTATTCCAGAAAATCGTTGGTGTGCGCAATCAGCAATGAATACAAAGGGTTGGTCATTCCGCCGATCACAAAAGCAGACGCCAGGAGGATTTCGAAGGAAAAGCCATAAAGCATACCACTGACGGCGCCAACTGCCCCGGTTGCCGCAACCAACAGGATCAGGAAACGCCTGTCCATCCGGTCGGAAAACCAGCCCAGCGGGTATTGCAGGACAATTGCCCCAACATAGAACGCCGCCACAAATGCCGAGATTTCAACCAAGGACAATCCGGCCTGAGCCCCATAAACCGCCGACATCCCGAACTGCGCCGAGAACACGCCCCCCAGCAGGAACATGCCGACACACCCCAGCGGAGAGCTTTTCATCAACTCCCGCAGCGTCATCGGCTTGGTGGTATCGAACGCCGGAGTTGGTGAGATCGACAGCAAAATCGGTGCGAAAGAAACCGAAACAAGGATCGAGGCGATCACGAATGTTTCGTACCCGGCCGGGTCGCCCAACAGGAAAAGGCCCTGCGCGCCGATGATACCCAACATCTGAACGATCATGTAAAGCGACAGGGCCTGCCCGCGATTTTCGTTATTTGCTGCGTTGTTGAGCCAGCTTTCCGCAGTGACGTAAACACCCGAGAAACAGAACCCGATCACCACGCGCCCCAGAACCCAGGCAATCGGGTCTGCCAGCATCGGATACATGATCATCACGGCCGAAATGAAAGACGCCAGCGCCGCAAAGACCCGCACATGACCAACACGCCGGATCATCTCGGGCGCAAGCCGTGAACCACCCAGAAAACCAACAAAATATGCTGACATTACAAAAGACATCTCAAGAGTTGAAAACCCCTCAAGCTGTCCGCGAACACCCAGGATCGTGCCCTGAAGGCCGTTTCCGACCATCAGCAACCCCATGCCGAGCAACAATGCCCATGCGCTGGACAGAACCTGAATCATTTGGGCCTCCGATAGGTGCCAAGCTGGTTTGAGTTTTGTTCTGCGATCAAAGACCGCTTCCATCGCGCTTGTCTACGACATTCCCTGTCGGTGATGCCGTATGCGCGCCTATCCGGGGATCAAAAGCGACGCATCGCCATAAGAAAAGAACCGGTATTTCTGCGCGATGGCATGGGCGTAAACCTCGCGCATCCGGTCCTGACCCATCAACGCCGAAACCAGCATCAACAACGTGGATTTCGGCAGATGAAAATTTGTCATCAGCGCATCGGTAACGTGAAACCGGAAACCGGGATAGATGAAGATATCGGTTTCACCTTCCCACGGTTTGATCGTGCCCGAACGCGCAGCACTTTCGATCAGGCGCAGGGCGGTGGTGCCCACCGGGATGACACGCCCGCCCGCAGCTTTGGTGGCTTGTATCTCGGCAACAGCCTCGGCGCTGACCTGCCCCCATTCGGCATGCATCTTGTGGGTTGTCACATCCTCGACCTTGACCGGCAAAAAGGTTCCGGCGCCGACATGCAGGGTCACATGTGTGACGGCGACACCCCGGTCCGACAAAGCCTGCATCAGGGCATCGTCAAAATGCAACGAGGCGGTCGGGGCTGCCACCGCACCGGACCTGCGGGCCCAGATGGTCTGATAATCCGTCTTGTCCTGCTCATCCGCCGGACGTTTGGCGGCGATATAGGGCGGCAACGGCATCGCACCGGCCTGATCCAGCGCCTTGTCGAAATCTTCTCCGCTAAGATTGAAGCGCAAAAAGGCCTGCCCGTCTTCCGCCCGATCCAGCGTCGCGCTCAGATCGGCCGAAAACACGATCTCTTCCCCCGGCTTCACTTTCTTCAGCGGCTTGATGAGCGCAGACCAGGTGCCATCGGCCTGCGGATCCAGCAGAGTGGCCTCGACCCCGGCGGAAACCGGGCCTTGCGCGCTGTCCCTGTGGCGCCGCCCGTTCAGACGCGCCGGGATAACGCGTGTGTCGTTCAACACCAGCCGGTCACCCGGACGCAGGAAATCGGGCAGATCGAACACGTGGCTGTCCACTGTACCACCCCCCTGCGCCACAAGCAGGCGCGCAGAGGATCGCGGGCAGGCAGGCCGCGTGGCAATCAGGTCGTCGGGCAGGTCGAAATCAAAATCGCTGAGCTTCATGACCGCGCCTTACAACCCCGCAAAAGATTCGGCCATATCCCGTCAGCGGTCACTGGGAGGAGAGCCAAATGTCGGTTTCGGCTCGTCAGGTTCCACCGGCGCAGCATTGGGGCCGTCCGAGACCTTTGGCGCAGGCTGACGCAACAGATCACGCAAAAACAAGGGCGCCAGACCGGACAGAGGGTTCACCGCGACTTTGGGCGAGGATATCGGCCCGGTCAGCGTGTAGTTGAATCCGATGACACCTTCGCCCTTGCGGGTAAACACGCTGCCAACGGCATTGAGAAGGTAAATCGGTGAAATCGCCCCCCGCAGGTTCAGCAGGCTGTTCACGGTGTCGATTGTTCCATCAAACGAAAGCCCCATTGACGGGCCAACAGCGCTGCCACTCAGCACTTTGATGTCGGTGGGCGATATCCTCATGCGGCTGTCAATCGCCGAAAAGAAGATCCCCTGCCCGGCCATCTCGTCCAGCAGACCAACAAGGCTGATCGCGTTCAGGATCGCGGCCATGGCCGGGGCATCGGTGATCCGGGTATTAACGATCTTCAGGATCACGTCGTAACTGCCGGGCGCAGCCACCGGTTCAAGCTTGAGGTCCAGATCACCGCCGCGCGCCTGTGTCAGAACCCCGGCTGATCGCAAAACGGCCCCCGCGTCTTTCGACGTCAGGTCAACGGCGCTTCGATTTCCCCGCGGGGTCACTTGACCGGCAACAGCCGCTCCGCCGTTCACCCGCGCTGTGAAAGTGCCATTTACGCCACCGGTCGTCTGGAACGCACCCCGGAAACCTGTCAGCGCAACAGTTTCGGTGACCTGAAGACGGTCCAATGTCACGTCCAGTTTTGGTCCGGCACCTCCGCCTCCGCCCGATCCGCCGCTTTCCCCGAAGTTTGCACGCCCCATGTTCAGCACACCGCCTAAGACGCGGATATCCGGGACAGCAGCCCCCCGCCCGATCAGTTCCGCCGGAACCGCCAGCCAGTCCCCCAGATCGAACGAGCTGAACTGGACACGGTCATATTCACCGTTTTCGTGAAAAGAAATGGATGCGGTTGTGCGCAGTCCCGCTGCGTTGATCCGCAGGTCGTCCACTTTCAGCTGCGCGCCCAACGTCGCGTCGGCAGTCAGCGATCCTTTGGTGTTCGCCGCCTTGCGCCAGCCGAGTTCAGGGATAGCTAGCGCCACGCCCTGAAGGTCCGAAGCAACAGACAGTTTCGGAGGTGCCCCAGCGCCCAGGCCCAGTGTAATATCGGCAACCCCTTTGCCCGTCAGCATCCCCGGCGGCAGGCCGGCCCTGATCTCATCCATCAGACGCGGGGACAGTTCGATCTGGCCGGTCAAGGTGCTGCGCTGTTCGGTTTCGCCGTCAATAGGCTGCTGCCAAAGTGCTTCTAGCGGAACATCGCCGAACTGACCCAGCCCCTGAATCTGAACACCCGACTGATTGCCGGAAATATCCAGCATCGGGGCACTTACAGAAAATCCCGGTACCAGACGGTCACTGGACAGATTGGCCAACGTTCCGTTGAAGTGAAATTCGGTATCCTGAAACTTTAGTTCTTTTATCAACGGCAGGGACAGCGTTCCGGTCAACGCAACCGTGCCTTTGGCAACGTCAACGGGCAACCCGGCCTTGCTCAGCAATTCCAGCGGTGGTCGGTCCAGCAGCGACAACGCAGAGGTCACGCTGCCCCTTGCCTGAATACGCGCGATGCCGGGTGCGGATTTCTTGATATCCGTGTCAGGTATGATGAAGGACGTCCCCGCGGCATCCACACTTCCCCCGTCATCGGCGACCACCACCCCCTGCTGCGCGGTGACCGTAAACCGGCTGTCGATCAGACTGGCCTGACCTTGTGCATCTTCGATTGGCGGCAGGGTCTTGGCAAAGCGGACCTTGGCTTGCTCGAACCCGAAATCAAGATACAGGTCCGGTTTGGAACCGGGCTCCAGACGCAGGGCGAAATCCATGTCCGACAAAACCCCCTGATAGAGGTTTTCCGTCACCCATTCCCGTGGCTTCGGCGCCAGACGCTCGGGCCAGTAACTCAGAACATTGTCCGAGCTCATCTGATCCAGATGGGCATCCAGCGCCACAGCCCAGCCATCGGGACGACCGTGCAAAACCCCGAAGGCGCGCACGGTATGACCCGGATCCTCGATGGTCATCTGGCCAAGGCGCAACTGGAACGGGTTGAACGCCATCTTGAAATCCACGCTGGCACGCGACAGCTGAATCGGCTCCGGGAAAAGATTTGCCGGGTTCACATTGATCCCGGACAAGCGCAACTGCGTCTCCAGACTGTCCAGCACACCGTCCTCAGCCCCTTGCAGAAACGCCTTTCCGTCGGCCTGAACTGTGCCCCAGGCCGACACCACCGATACCTCATTGAAGTCCAGCATCTGGGCTTTCGGGTCATAGGTGAAATACGTGCGAGCAGATTCGAAAGGAACCGGGCGCGTTTCCGGGTTGGGCTGCACCGCCCCGGCCCCCAGATTGAGGGTTGCGAACACGGTTCCTGTGGCCCCGTTCTCATCGACACTGCCCCGCAAAGCCCCTGAAATCGGTGCGCGTAGAACCTGCAACCAGGCAAGGGCCGGGCTTTGGCCTGCTATGTCTTCGGCCGGAAGATCGGTGACCGAGATGCCAAAGCTGGCGGCAGGCGTGCCCAGCACGCTGGTATAGTTGGCTTCGATACTGCTGACATAGTCCCGCCCGGCCAGAACCGAAAACCCGGTCGCAAGCCGCACTTCGTTGTCACTGCGGTTCGCCTGAATATGCCCACCGTCCAGAACCCACGACCGCCCCTGCCGCAGGTCGCGGTAATCCAGCGTAATCGCATCTAGTTCGACCGAGGTCAGCGCCGACAGGAGCGGAGACTGAAAGACCTCGTCCGATCCCTCGATCAGCTGTGCAAGGTCCGGCGCTTCCTGCACCGGCGCGCTGCCCGATCCCACGGTCAGGGTCAGCGCCCCGTCCTGATCGCGGGTCATGGCGATCTGCGCGCCACTCAGAATGATGCGCTTGGGCCGGACCTGACCGCGCAGCAAGGGACGCATGGCCAGGCTGGCGCGCATATCGGATACCTGCGCAATCTGCTGGCCTGCGGCGTCACTGATGGCAACATCGGTCAGCCGCAGACGGGGGCGCCAGCCTTCGTGGATGATGAAACTGACGTCTCCAAACCGGATTTGCAGCCCGCCCAGCGCCCGTTCCAGCCGGGCTTCGACCCTGTCGCGCAGCCACACAGGTGCGTGCATCCTCTGCCCCACGACCATGAAACCGGTGAACATCGCCAGAAGCACCAGCACGATGGCCCCACGCATGGCCCACAGACCAGCGGTGCGGCGGCGCGACCGACGGCGCACAGGCTTGCCCGGCTTTGCTTCGTCGTCTTCGTGCTGCTTCAATTTGCTATCCACGCCTTCCAACCCGCACGCGTTGCCCTATGATGAAGGGCAGCCTTTAAAAACCTTTAGCGGAGTTTCCAATGCCCGACGTTTCAGACATCGCCCCCGACTTCACTTTGCCGCGCGACGGCGGTGGCGAGGTGACGCTTTCGGCGTTGCGCGGTGGCACCGTGGTTTTGTTCTTCTATCCCCGTGATGATACGCCGGGCTGCACCAAGGAATCCATCGGTTTCTCAGAGCAGCTTCAGGCGTTTACCGAGGCAGGGGCTCACGTTTTCGGCATTTCGCGGGACAGCGTCGCCAAGCATGACAAGTTTGTCGCCAAACACGGGTTGACCACTCCGCTCTTGTCGGACGAAGGCTCGACCGTCTGCGAGGACTATGGCGTATGGGTTGAAAAGAACATGTATGGCCGGAAATCGATGGGGATCGAGCGATCGACCTTTGTCATTGATAGCGAAGGACGCATTGCCAAGGTCTGGCGCAAGGTCAAGGTGCCCGGCCATGTGGATGAGGTGCTGGAAGCGGTGAAGGCGATCTAAGCCCCCCTCGACCTGCCGCGCCATCCGGTCTATCACCCGCGCTGACATGCCAAAGGCGGAGCGACCCGGTGCCCAAAACACTGACACAGATGGCGACAGAGGTTCTGACAACAGCGGACGGGCGGGCCAAAACCGCCCTGTCCAAAGCCCATGCCGCCGCGTGGTTTGCCTCCCGCAAGGCCGAGGGTGAACCCATCGAGATCGGCACCGCATCACCGCCCCTGTCCCCCGCGCGCCCGGACAAGCCCGAGCTGTTGTCCCCGCGTGAGGTACCCAAACGGAAACCGGGTACCGAAGCCGGGCGCATTGCCCTGCTGCACGCGGTTGCCCATATCGAGCTGAACGCCGTCGATCTGCACTGGGACATCATCGCGCGTTTTGGCCATGTACCCATGCCCATCGGGTTCTACGATGACTGGGTGAAATGCGCCGAAGAGGAATCGCGCCATTTCGAGATGGTTTGCGATTGTCTGGAACAGATGGGCAGCCACTACGGCGCCCTGCCCGCCCATGCTGGCATGTGGCGCGCTGCCGAGGATACTGCCGAAGATCTGATGGGGCGGCTGGCCGTTGTGCCCATGGTGCTTGAGGCGCGCGGGCTGGACGTGACGCCCGGCATGATCGAGATATTCCGCAAGGCCAAGGCCGAACAGGCCATCGCCGCGCTCGAAGTGATCTATGCCGAAGAGGTCGGCCACGTCGCTTACGGCTCAAAATGGTTCCACTTCCTGTGTGGCCGGGAAAACGCCGACCCCAAGGATGTGTTTCACGCGCTGGTCCGGCGGTACTTCCACGGTGTTCTCAAGCCCCCCTTCAACGAAAAAAAACGGGCCGAGGCCGGGTTGCCCCCCGATTTCTACTGGCCCCTGACCGAAGACCTGCCTGCGCCCGGAGACCTCTCGAACTGACACTTTTGCGTTATTTTCGGCAAAATCTCGCCGATCTTTGCGGGATTTCAGCGCCATTTGCACCTGATTGGTCAACAAACTTGCCCGAACGCCGCTGCCGCTTTATGCAATCGGCCCAAGGGACGGCAGGCACTCACGACCGGTTCCGATCTTGGGGATGAAAGGTAGGGCGCGTGCGAACACGTCTGACAATAAAACTGCACTCACTGCTTGAGCGGCATTTCCCGGAACGCCGGGTCTTTCTGAAATCCGACAAGGACACAAGGTTTATCCGGCTCAGTTCGGAAACTCAGGTGGTCGCAGTGGCCGGAGTTGCCGTCATGGTCGGATGGACAGCGGTTGCGACAGCCATACTGTTGATGGACAGCATCGGGGCCGGGAATTTCCGGGAACAGGCAAAGCGCGATCAAGCCATCTATCAGGAACGCCTGAACACCCTGTCGGCAGAACGCGATTCCCGCGCACATGAAGCACTGGCCGCTCAGGACCGGTTCAATGCCGCGCTGGACCAGATTTCCGCGATGCAGTCGGAACTGCTGGCCTCGGAAAACCGTCGCCGCGAGCTTGAGACAGGTATCGAAGTTATCCAGACAACATTGCGCGCCACGATGAAACAGCGAGAAGAGGCGCGCTCAGAGCTGGCCCAATTGAAACAGGACACCAGCGGCTCTGATATGTATGCCGCGGTTTCCAGCGCCCCGGTACAGATGGCCTTCATGACCGACGCCTTGGCGCGGACCGCCAAAGAACGCGATCTGATCGCCTCCAACGCGCAGGACGCGCTGGAACAGCGGGACGATCTGGAACTTGAAATCCGTCTGATGCAGGAACGCAGCGACGAAATCTTCCGCCAGCTGGAAGAGGCGATGGTCATCTCGGTCGAACCTCTGGACAAGATGTTCCGTCAGGCCGGAATGCCCACCGATCGCATCATCGAAGAGGTCCGGCGCGGATATAGCGGTATGGGCGGTCCGCTGACCCCTTTATCCCTTAGCACACGCGGCGAAGAAGACGAGCTTTCGCCCGAAGAAGTCCGCGCAAACACGTTGCTGCGCCAGATGGATCAGCTGAACCTGTACCGGATTGCTGCGGAAAAGGCCCCCTTCGCCAATCCCGTACATTCTGCCGTGCGTTTCACCAGTGGCTACGGCAACCGGCGTGACCCCAAGTCCGGTGGTCGTCGGCAGCATAACGGTGTCGATTTTGCGGGACCGCAAGGCACCGATATATTCGCGACCGCTGATGGTGTGGTCACGCATGCCGGCTGGCAATCAGGCTTCGGACGCCTTGTGAAAATCAAGCACGCGTTCGGAATTGAGACACTTTATGCTCATAACACCAAGATCAACGTAAAGGTCGGCCAAAGGGTCTCGCGCGGGGATCATATTGCTGATATGGGTAGCACCGGACGGTCCACCGGCACGCATCTGCACTATGAGGTGCGCGTGAACGGAAATCCCGTAAACCCAATGACTTACATCAAGGCTGCGAAAAATGTTTTCTAAAAGCAAAATCAACGAGCCCGCACCCAAAGCACCTGAGGCGGCCAAACCTGCCGCTCCGGCGACCCCAGCGGCCCCTGCTCCGGCTGACGCGAAACCTGCAATGGCACCCAAGCCCAAGCCGCCGGCCTCGGTCCTGTCCTCGGATCTGCACATCACCGGCAACATCAAGACCAGCGGTGACATTCAGGTGGAAGGCACTGTCGAAGGCGACATTCGCGCCCATCTGCTGACCATTGGTGAATCGGCAACGATCAAGGGCGAAGTCACCGCAGATGACGTTGTGATCAACGGTCGCATCGTTGGCCGCGTGCGTGGTCTCAAGGTTCGCCTGACCTCGACCGCCCGTGTCGAAGGTGACATCATCCACAAGACCATCGCCATTGAAAGCGGCGCGCATTTCGAAGGCTCGGTTCAGCGTCAGGACGATCCCCTGAACCCCGGCCGCAGCGCCAAAGCCGGATCGAACCCGGCGGCAGAAGTCAAACAGTAAGCAGACTGCACTTCATGTCAGGGCGCCGTGGGGAAACCCGTGGCGTCATTTCTTTTGAGTGTCCGGATGATCCGGGATTCCCGTTTTCGTCCCTTTCTGATCGCGCTACAGTCGATCCATGTTGCTTTTTCTGACGGTTGTCGCGCTGATCGCTGGCGCTGCGGCCTTTCACTTCTGGTCTAAAAGACAATCCCGCCTGACCTTGCTGGCCACGTCGCTGTCCCAGCACCAGCGCGATATTGTGAGCGCTCAGGTGCCGATAATCCGGAAACTGCCCAAAGACTTGCGCGGGGCGCTGGAAGGAAAGATCAACCTGTTCCTTGATCAGGTCGATTTCGTCGGCTGCGACGGGCTGGACGTCACCGAAGACATGCAGGTGTCGATTGCCGCGCAAGCCTGTCTGCTCGTGGTGAATACGGACCAGTGGTACGACAACCTGACGACCATTCTGGTTTACCCCGGTGCCTTCAAATCAAAACAGCGCCGTCACAGTGGCTATGTCGTCACCGAACAGGAAATCATCCGCAGCGGGGAAAGCTGGAACCGCGGCCCCGTGATCCTGTCCTGGGCCCACAGCCAGCGCGGTGCCCTGAATGATCACGATGGCCGGAACGTCGTCTTTCACGAGTTCGCGCACCAGCTTGATGACCTCTCGGGCGCAACCAATGGTGTTCCCGTGCTCAGCAATGGCCAAAGCTTTGGCGAGTGGGAAACCGCCTTTCTGAACGGTTACAAGGCACATGTTCATGCCGTGGAAAACGGAAAACCTACAGTGATCGATCCCTACGGCGCGGAAGGGCACGAAGAATTCTTTGCCGTTTCGGTCGAAGTGTTCTTTGAACGGCCGAAGGAACTGAAATCCTCTGACCCGGCAATCTACGAACAGCTGTCAAAGCTTTTTCACCTTGATCCCGCTCTATGGCACAGGGGTCAGTTCTGACCCGATTGAGGAAGCGTCGTAAAAAATTCCCCGTTCGCAACAATTTAACATAAGTTAATTCTTGAATTACGGTTAACCTCATTATTGGGCGGAGGATTTTCTATGTCATCGAAACTACTTGCCGAGTTCTTCGGCACGTTCTGGTTGGTTCTGGGGGGGTGCGGCAGTGCCGTTCTGGCGGCAGGTGTCGCAGATGTCGGCATCGGTTGGCTTGGTGTTTCCTTTGCCTTTGGCCTTACCGTTTTGACGATGGCTTACACGGTCGGCCCAATCTCGGGCGGGCATTTCAACCCGGCGGTCAGTTTGGGCCTGATGATTGGAGGGCGGTTTCCGGCCAAAGACCTTCTGCCCTACTGGGTCGCACAGGTCGTTGGCGCAATCGCTGCCGCAGTGGTTCTGTACCTGATCGTCAGCGGGGCACCCGATTTCGCAGGTGTCGGAGGGTTCGCGTCAAACGGGTATGGTGAGGCCTCGCCGCAGGGATATTCGTTGATGTCGGCTTTGATCATCGAAATCGTGATGACGGCTTTCTTCATTTTGATCATTCTGGGCGCGACGTCGGAAAAGGCACCCGCCGGGTTCGCTCCGATTGCCATCGGTCTGGCGCTGACCCTGATCCACCTGATCTCAATCCCGGTGACGAATACCTCCGTCAACCCGGCGCGCTCAACCGGCGTTGCCCTGTTTGCCGACGGCCCTGCACTCGCTCAGCTCTGGCTGTTCTGGGTGGCCCCCCTGATTGGCGGCGCAATCGGCGCTTTGATCTGGAAAGCAATGTCCTCGGATGACTGATCCGCGCGGGAAAGGTAATTATCCCGTTTACTGAAAAACACGGTATCCTTCCGTCAAATCTGGCTAGGTCACGGCCTTTGGTTCAACGGGAGGATACAATGAAGATATTTACCACAGCACTTTTCCTAAGCTGCGCCGCGACGGCAGGCTGGGCCGAAGACAAATGGCTGAGCATCCCGCAAGCCCCCCAGATGCCCGCCGCCACCGAAGCGGGCACGGTAGAGATCAACGGCATAGACATGTATTACGCCACGTATGGCGAGGCGGGCGGCACCCCGGTTCTGATGATCCACGGTGGGCTTGCCCATGGCGATGTCTGGGCCGCGCAGGTTGCCAACCTGTCGCAGGATCACAGGGTAATCGTGGCGGATACGCGCGGGCACGGACGATCCACCAACGATGGCAGCCCCTATTCCTACGCGTTGTTGTCGCAGGATTATCTGGCGCTGCTGGATCATCTGGGTGTCGATCAGGTGCATCTGGTCGGCTGGTCCGACGGGGCAAATATCGGGTATTCAATCTCGACCACCAACCCGGATCGGCTGGCCAGTCACTTTGCCCATGCAGGCAATGTCACGCTGGACGGGATTGATCCTTCGGTGGAAACCAACGAGGTGTTTGGCACTTATGTGGGCATGATGGCCCAAGATTATGCGGCCAAGTCCCCGACTCCTGACGGGTTCGAGGCATTCCTTGGTGGCGTTGCCGCCATGTGGGGCACCGAAAAACCCGGTGGGCTTGAGGCGCTGTCATCGATCACCGTCCCGACACTGGTGGTTCAAAGCGCACATGACGAGGCCATTCTGATGGCGCATTCACAAGCAATTGCTGACGCGATTCCGGGCGCCAAGTTGCTTGTTCTGGATGATGTCAGCCACTTTGCATCTTTTCAGGATCCCGGTGCCTATACCCGTGCCATCCGCGATTTCATCGACCAATAGGCCAAAGAAAAAGCCCGGCGTTTGAGCCGGGCTAAATCATCTTATTCGGTAACGGTAACTTTTTTCATCACATCCGGTGAACCGATGATCGCACCGTTCTGGCCATCGCCCCGCTTGATCGCGTCGACCACATCCATACCGTCGGTCACCTGACCAACCACGGTATACTGGCCGTCCAGAAACGGGCCGGGGGCGAACATGATGAAGAACTGCGAATTGGCCGAATCCGGATCGCTTGACCGGGCCATGCCGACAACACCCCTGTCAAAACTCACGTCCGAGAACTCGGCAGGCAAATCCGCGCGATCCGACCCGCCGCGCCCGGCATAGCGCATGTCGAAGCCGTCCGCGCCCGAGTTGCCGTATTGCACGTCGCCGGTTTGCGCCATGAAGCCATCGATTACGCGATGAAACACGACGCCGTCATACTGACCGTCAGCAGCCAGAGCGGTGATCTGTTCCACATGCTGGGGTGCCACATCTTCGAACAGGTCGATCGAGATTGTGCCATTGGCCCCTTCCCCTTCGACCTCGATCTGCAAACCGCTGGCCAGCGCCGGGCTTGCCAGCAGGGCAAAAGCCGCAGCCAGTTTATGCATCTGCGGCCACCTTGACGCTGATCATGCGGTCCGGGCTTGCAGGCGGCTCGCCGCGTACAATCGCATCGACGTGCTCCATCCCGTCGATGACCCGGCCATAGACCGTGTACTGACCGTTCAGGAAGTGATTGTCCTTGAAGTTGATGAAGAACTGCGAATTGGCCGAATCCGGGTTCTGCGAGCGCGCCGCGCCCAGCGTGCCGCGATCATGGGGCAGCTTGGAAAATTCTGCCGGAACATTCGGCAGCGACGAACCGCCGGTGCCCGCCATGCGCAGGTTGAACCCGTCTTCCATATCACCATGCTGCACGTCGCCGGTTTGCGCCATGAAACCGTCGATCACACGGTGAAACGCCACGTTGTCATATTCACCGCCACGGGCCAGTTCCTTCATCCGCGCACTGTGCAACGGCGCTACATCCGGCAGCAGCTCGATGACGACATTGCCGCCTTTCAGCTCGATGATGATTGTGTTTTCGGGGTCTTTGATCTCGGCCATGAGGCCCTCCTGTCGTTTATCTTGCGCAAATACCTATGACGCACGCGTGCGAATGCCAAGTGACGCATTGACCTGAGGGCAAAATGCAGGAAAAGAACCGCCTAAATCGGTTGCCAACGACAAGGATCGCACAATGGGCTGGAAAACACTGGACGATATGGACCTGAACGGCAAACGCGTGCTGGTGCGTGTGGATATCAACGTGCCCGTGGTTGACGGTGTTGTGACCGACGCCACCCGTATCCAAAGGATCGTCCCCTCGGTGCGCGATATTCTGGCCGCTGGCGGCAAACCGATCCTTCTGGCTCATTTTGGCCGTCCTGGTGGCGAACGGCGTGAAAGCCTGTCACTGAAACAACTGGTCCCGACTTTGGAAAGCGCTTTTGGTGCCAAGGTTCTGTTTGCTGCCGATTGCGTCGGGGCCGAGGCGGAACTGGCCGCCGGAGCCTTGCAACCCGGTCAGGTCCTGCTGCTCGAAAACACGCGCTTTCACGCGGCCGAAACCAAGAACGACGCCGATCTGGCCGCTGGGATGGCCAAGCTGGGTGATGTCTATTGCAACGATGCGTTTTCAGCCGCGCACCGCGCCCACAGCTCGACCGAGGCTATCGCCCGTCTGCTGCCGGCCTGTGCGGGCCGTCTGATGCAGGCCGAGTTGCAGGCGCTGGAAAGCGCGCTGGGTGCACCCAAGCGCCCGGTAACGGCGGTTGTTGGCGGCGCCAAGGTCTCGACCAAGCTGGAACTGCTGGGTAACCTGATCGACAAGGTCGATTGTCTGGTGATCGGTGGTGGTATGGCGAACACATTCCTTGTCGCCCAAGGCATCAGCGTTGGCAAATCTCTGGCTGAAACCGCAATGAAGGACACCGCCGCCGAAATTCTGGCCAAGGCCGAAAGCTCGGGCTGCCAGATCGTCCTGCCGCTTGATGTTGTGGTGGCTGAAAAATTCGAGGCCAACGCACCCCACAAAGTTCTGCCCGCCGATCAATGCCCTGCGGATGGCATGATCCTGGACGCGGGCCCTGAAAGCATCGCCGCGATTACCGCGATTTTCGACAAAAGCCAAACCCTGATCTGGAACGGCCCGCTGGGCGCGTTCGAGCTGGAGCCGTTCGACGCGGCCACCAATGCCGCGGCCCTGAAAGCCGCAGCCCTCAGCCGGTCGGGTCAGCTGATTTCGGTCGCGGGTGGCGGTGACACGGTTGCGGCGCTGAACGCGTCGGGTGCGGCCAAGGACTTCACCTATATCTCGACCGCAGGTGGTGCGTTCCTTGAATGGATGGAAGGCAAAACCCTGCCGGGTGTCGCTGCGCTGGAACACTAAGCGACACTCACCGCATTTGGCCGCTTGTCAGGGTTCATGGTATTATCCCCTATTTGAATGGGGGATAATACCATGAGGTCATTATACCTGCTCGTCCTTCTCGCGATGCCGTGGCCTGCAACGGCACAATCCAGCTGCGGTGGCCAGACACAGCTTGACGCAAATTTCTGTGCGAAAGAACAATGGGAAGCCGTTGACCGCAACCTCAACCGGTTATGGAAACAGATCAAGCCGGTCGCTGATGCGCGTGGCAACGGCGATGCCCTTCTGGCGGAACAACGTGCGTGGCTAAAGACACGGGACGCCACTTGCGACAAGGAACTGTCCGGCGGCGGCAGCGCTGCGCCGATGTTCTACTGGACCTGTATGAAAGAGCAGACGCTTGCAAGAAATCAGCAGCTTCAGTCCTGGCGCTGAGCTTTGACCGGGACGCACACGAAATACTGATGAAAAAACCGAATCAGGGGATTCACAACCCGAATCGCCTGTGACATAGTGCGATCAGAGGCTCGGAAAGAGCCCGTTATTGAGGCAAGTTTTCATACGGCGGTAAACAGAGTGTCCCGTTCCCATCGGCCCGGTTTGGGTGCAGTTCTCTTCTTCTCGGTGGCTTTCATGCTGGGTGTGTATTTCACCTTTGCAGCCGTTCAGGGGGATTACGGCCTGTTTCGGCGGGTCGAAATTGCGGCGGAACGGGACGCTCTGTCACGCAGTCTGGAAAAACTGAATGTCAAAATCGCCGAGATGGAAAACCTGACACGGCGTCTGTCCGACACCTATCTGGATCTGGACCTGCTGGACCAGCAGGCGCGCTCGGTTCTGGGTATGATCCGGTCGGACGAAATTGTGATCCGCTGATCAAGGACCCTTTTCAGAAAAGGCAACACACGCCCGGCGTTTCGGCGGCTGGGATGCGCCGTGGCGAACGCTGCGTCACATTTCCCCTCGCCAGAAAGCCCCAAATGCTTTATGAGATAGTTTAACGCTAAACTATCTGTCCGAAAGGGGGAGATCGCCACGATGGCTGCGCGAAAAACCACAAAGAAACCAAATGTTTCTGCGGAAGAACTCCAGACATACTACCGCGAGATGCTGCTGATCCGCCGATTCGAGGAAAAGGCCGGTCAGCTTTATGGCATGGGCCTGATCGGTGGGTTCTGCCACCTTTATATCGGACAAGAGGCCGTTGTTGTCGGGCTCGAGGCCGCTGCAGAGGAAGGCGACAAGCGCATCACCTCGTATCGCGACCACGGTCACATGCTGGCCTGTGGCATGGATCCGGGCGGCGTGATGGCCGAACTGACCGGGCGCATCGGTGGCCTGTCCAAGGGCAAGGGCGGCTCGATGCACATGTTCTCGAAAGAAAAGCATTTCTACGGCGGGCATGGTATCGTCGGCGCGCAGGTTCCGCTGGGCGCGGGGCTGGCTTTTGCTGACAAGTACAAGGAAAACGGCCGCGTGACCTTCACCTATTTCGGGGACGGTGCCGCGAACCAGGGTCAGGTGTATGAGACCTTCAACATGGCGGCCATCTGGGGCTTGCCGGTGATTTTCGTGATCGAGAACAACCAATACGCCATGGGCACCGCTCAGTCCCGTTCGACCTCGACCAAGGACATCTTCCATCGCGGCGAGGCATTCGGCATTCCGGGCGAGATCGTCAATGGCATGGATGTGCTGGCGGTCAAAGAAGCGGGCGAAAAGGCTGTCGCGCACTGCCGCGCGGGCAAAGGCCCCTATATCCTGGAAATCAAGACCTACCGTTATCGCGGCCACTCGATGTCCGACCCGGCCAAGTACCGAACCCGCGAAGAGGTTCAGAAGGTCCGCGAACAAAGCGACCCGATCGAACATGTGCGTGAGCTGCTGCTGACCGGCAAGCACGCGACCGAGGATGACCTGAAAGCGATCGACAAGGAAATCAAGGAGATCGTCAATCAGGCCGCCGAATTCTCGAAAGAAAGCCCCGAGCCTTCGGTCGAAGAGCTCTGGACTGACATTTACGCCTGAGAGGACGAATAAGACATGGCAACCGAAATTCTCATGCCCGCCCTTTCCCCCACGATGGAAGAGGGCACGCTGGCCAAATGGCTGGTCAAAGAGGGCGATACCGTATCCTCGGGCGACATCATGGCCGAGATCGAGACCGACAAGGCAACGATGGAATTCGAGGCCGTCGATGAAGGCATCGTTGGCAAGATCCTGATCGCCGAGGGCACCGAAGGGGTCAAGGTGAACACTCCTATCGCCGTGCTGGTCGAAGAAGGCGAAGACGCCTCGGCCCTGCCCGCGGCAGCCCCCGCAGCCGCAGCGGCGCCCGAGGCCGCCCCCACAGCAGCCCCGGCCCCGGCTCCTGCCGCAGCGGCCCCCGCTGCTCCAGCGGTGGACCTGTCACCCGACTGGCCCGCGGATGCCGAGATGAAGTCCGAAACCGTGCGCGAAGCCTTGCGCGATGCAATGGCCGAGGAAATGCGCGGCGATGAAAACGTCTATCTGATGGGCGAGGAAGTCGCCGAATATCAGGGGGCCTATAAAATCTCGCAGGGCCTGCTGGATGAATTTGGCTCCAAACGCGTGATCGACACCCCGATCACCGAACACGGGTTTGCCGGTATCGCGGTGGGTTCGGCCTTCGGCGGTCTGAAACCGATTGTCGAATTCATGACCTTCAACTTCGCCATGCAGGCGATTGACCAGATCATCAACTCTGCGGCCAAAACGCTCTATATGTCCGGTGGTCAGATGGGTTGCCCCATCGTGTTCCGGGGCCCCAACGGAGCCGCCGCCCGCGTGGCCGCACAGCACAGCCAGGACTACGCCGCATGGTACATGCAGATCCCCGGCCTGAAGGTCGTCATGCCCTATTCGGCTGCTGATGCCAAAGGTCTGCTGAAATCGGCCATCCGCGACCCCAACCCGGTTGTGTTCCTGGAAAACGAAATCCTCTACGGTCGCTCTTTCGAGGTGCCGCAGGTGGATGACCTGACCATTCCGCTGGGCAAGGCCCGCATCTGGCGCGAGGGCTCGGACGTGACCATCGTCAGCTTTGGCATCGGCATGCAATACGCGCTGGAAGCCGCCGACAAGCTAGCCGAAGATGGTATCAGCGCCGAAGTGATCGACCTGCGCACCATCCGCCCGATGGACACTGGCGCCATCATCAACTCGGTGATGAAGACCAACCGTCTGGTGACAGTGGAAGAAGGCTGGCCGCAGGGGTCCGTCGGCAGCTACATCAGTTCGGTCGTGATGCAGGAGGCGTTTGATTACCTCGACGCACCGGTCATCAACTGCACCGGCAAGGACGTTCCGATGCCCTATGCCGCCAATCTCGAAAAGCTGGCCCTGACCACCACCGATGAGGTGATCGCCGCCGTCAAACAAGTGACCTACCGGTAAGGAGCGACAGACAGATGCCTACAGAAATTCTGATGCCCGCCCTGTCCCCGACGATGGAGGAAGGCACGCTCGCCAAATGGCTGGTCAAGGAAGGCGACACCGTCTCCTCCGGTGACCTGCTGGCCGAGATCGAAACCGACAAGGCCACGATGGAGTTCGAGGCCGTTGACGAAGGCACCATCGGCAAGATCCTGATCCCCGAGGGCACCGAAGGGGTCAAGGTCAACACCGCCATCGCGGTTCTGCTGGAAGACGGCGAAAGCGCCGATGACATTGGCACGGCTCCGGCTGCTGCACCGGCGGCTGCCCCCGCAGCCGTCGCGGGCAACGAGGCTGCCGCGCCAGCGGCACCCGAGGCGCCCGCCCCTGCCCCGGCCGCTCCGGCCAAGGCTGATGGTGGTCGGATTTTTGCCTCGCCTCTGGCCCGCCGGATTGCTGCGCAAAAAGGTCTCGACCTGACGCAGATTGCCGGTTCCGGCCCGCATGGTCGCATCGTCAAGGTTGATGTCGAAGGCGCAACTGCCACCGCTCCGGCAGCAGCTCCTGCCACTGCTCCCGCCGCCGCCGCGCCCGCAGCTGCCCCTGCAGCTCCGTCTGGTCCATCGGCGGATATGGTCGCGCGGATGTACGAAGGCCGCCCGTACGAGGAAATCAAGCTCGACGGTATGCGCAAAACCATTGCTGCACGCCTGGGCGAGGCCAAACAGACCATTCCGCATTTCTACCTGCGCCGCGATATCAAGCTGGATGCGCTGTTGAAATTCCGTGGTCAGCTGAACAAGCAACTCGAAGGCCGTGGCGTCAAGCTCAGCGTCAATGACTTCATCATCAAAGCCGTTGCCAATGCGCTGCAACAGGTTCCGGCCTGTAATGCCGTCTGGGCAGGTGACCGGGTGCTGCAACTGAAACCGTCAGATGTGGCTGTTGCGGTCGCAATCGAAGGCGGGTTGTTCACGCCGGTCCTGCAAGACGCTGACATGAAATCCCTGTCAGCCCTTTCGACCGAGATGAAAGACCTTGCCGCCCGCGCCCGCGAGCGCAAGCTGGCTCCGCATGAATATCAGGGCGGCACCTTTGCCATCTCGAACCTGGGCATGTTCGGCATCGACAATTTCGATGCTATCGTGAACCCGCCCCATGCCGGAATTCTGGCCGTCGGCACCGGCGTCAAGAAACCGGTTGTCGGGGATGATGGCGAGCTGACCGTGGCAACGGTGATGTCTGTCACCATGTCGGTTGACCACCGGGTCATCGACGGCGCGCTGGGGGCCGAGCTGCTCAAGGCCATTGTCGACAATCTGGAAAACCCGATGGTCATGCTGGCGTAAGCCATACCGAGCTCGCAAAAAAAAGGCCGCCTCCAATATCGAGGCCGCCTTTTTTGTTAGTTTAAATCGACCTACTGATCTTTGCCCAGCATGTGGTCCATCGAGATTGACGGCTGATCGCATCCGGCCTCGCCCACGATCTTGGCCGGGATACCGGCAACGGTCTTGCACGGCGGAACGTCCTGCAACACCACCGAACCGGCAGCGATACGGCTGCAATGGCCGACTTTGATGTTACCCAGAACCTTGGCCCCGGCCCCGATCAGAACACCGTCTCCGATTTTGGGATGGCGGTCTTCCTCTTCCTTGCCGGTTCCGCCCAGCGTCACCGAATGCAACATCGACACGTTGTCTCCGACCACGGCGGTCTCACCGATGACGATGGAATGGGCGTGGTCGATCATGATCCCCTTGCCGATCCTTGCGGCCGGGTGAATGTCGATGCCGAAAATCTCCGACGATCGCATCTGGAAGAAATAGGCCAGATCAAAGCGTCCCTTGCGCCACAGCCAATGCGCGACGCGATAGGCCTGCATGGCCTGATAGCCCTTGAAATACAGGATTGGCTGCAGCAACCGATGGCAGGCCGGATCACGCTCGTAAACCGCCATCAGGTCGGCGCGGGCGGCTTCCAGCAAACCGGGATCGTTAGCATAGGCCTCATCCACGATCTCGCGCAGAACCATCATCGACATTTCGTTCGAACACAGCTTGGCCGCGATCCGATAGGACAGCGCTCGCTCAAGGCTGCGGTGATGCAGGATACAGGCGTGCACAAGCCCGCCCATAAGCGGTTCTGTCTCGACGGCTGCTTGGGCCTCGGATGTGATACGGTTCCAGACCGGATCGACCGGTGTCACGGGGCTGCGTTTTTCAAACATAGCTTTTGATCCTTTGCTGCGCCTAGAATGCCATTTAGTGGCAAAAAGGCCAAACGCAAACCCGTGATCCGCGATACAACGAAAATGAATGAGTCCGAGCGCACATATTTTGAAACACGAATTCACGAGCGTCTGGCCGAACTGGATCAATTGTCCGCATCAGGCCAGCAGGCTCAGGCCGTTGTTGAGCTGGATCAGCAGGCGGTTGGTCGGCTCAGCCGCATGGATGCGTTGCAAAACCAGGCGATGGCAAAGGCGCAACAGGTGAATCGCAATGTCGAAACCCGCCGCCTTCAAGCCGCGTTAAAGCGGCTGGACGAGGGGGAATACGGATATTGCGAAGATTGCGGCGACCGTATTCCCGATGGGCGATTGTCTCTGAATCTGGCCGCCAGCAAATGCGTCAGCTGCGCGACCGGGTGATCAGAAACTCGGCAAGATGGTGCAAAACCATCGAAAAACACTGACAGTATTGCAAATCGTCAAACCCCGGCTCATCGGCCAGCACCCTGTTGCGCGCAACCGCCATCAGCGATCCGTTGCCGTAAACCGGATGCAGCTGACCCGTGCGCGCCCGGTGTATGTCGGCCAGTTCCGCTTCATGGATCATCCGGACGCATAAGCGGGTCCGCTCTGGCGGCGGCGCCGCCAACAAGGCGCGCGCCGCGGCACTTAGATCACCGTGCAATAGCGGTCGCATCGTGCCGCTTACCCGACAACCAGACGCGCCATCGCACCGGGGCCGTAAATGGCCGACACCTGCGCAATCCCGACCTCATATGACCCGGTCAGACCATCTGCCGCCTTCAATGCCACCGAATATGACCACCCTGGCAGGGATGTCATCTCTTCACGGATAAGGGTTCCCCCAGCAAAGACACGCACAAGATAGGATTCGCTTTCCTCGCCCAGCGGAACCTCCAGCCCTGACCAGTCATCCCCGTCCAACCGGGCGCGCCGCACCCAGGTCAGGTGATCGCCGGTTACGTCGGATCGCACCCGAAGGTGAACCGGGGAATACGGGCGCAAACCATTGCCGTCGAATGAGGCGATCAGGTGCTGGTAAGCCGGATCATCGTAGCCGCGGGTCGCCGGGCCGATGCGATAGTGTTTGGCCAATCCCCGCTCGGTACGCAACAGGTTGATCTGCTGCACCTGATCGTTCAGCAACACGAATATAGACCCATCCGGCCAGACATCCGGCATCAGGGCATCCGACCCCAACTGGCCTCTCAACCGCCCGGACAACGCGTAAACGCCGGGGGACTCAAGCGTGGCATCCGAGAACTGGAACACCTCCCAGTTGCCGGGTGTTCCGTCGCCGATGGCCGCCAGATTGACACCGTTCAGAACCGCGCCACGCGGACGCGATTCCAACTGACCGGCCAACAGCCGCACCTTCACGGCCGGGCCTTCGTCCCAGACGCCGATACTGGCGCGCCTCAGCGGTGTTTCGGTCACGCCCACAATGGCCTGACCGGGGATCACATCACTCAGGCTGTACCCCTCATCGGTTGAGGAGGAATAAACCGTCGCGGCCCCCGGCCAGGGATCAGCGGTCACCGCAAGATAAGGTGCATGCGGGACCTCTGCCCCGGTGATCAGCGGCAGGTCCAGAAACACCGGCAGCACGGGAACGGGCGCGGCATAGGGTCTGACAACCGCCGGGTCGTCGCGCAATTGCGATGCCTTATACACGCCCTGTTCAACCCGAACCGCCTCGACCAGTTGCAGATCGGCCGATTCCAGTCGGTCAATCCGGTAAAGGGGGCTGTTTTCGGTCTCTGACAACCGCACCAGATCACCTGCGCCCAGATGCAGCAGCGATGGCGGCAAGGCAAACCGCACCGTATCGCGGGAAACACGGGCCTCGCTCAACCAGCGCTCAGCCGTTTGCCGGCCTTCGGTGCGTGTCATGGATAACGGCATCTCATTGACCGAGACAGAATGCGTGCTGTCCTCGGGCAGAACTGCCTCTTCCGCAACCAGATCGTGATCCGCATCCGACTGGACAAAGCGCAGGCGCACGCGGCCCGTCATCTCGGCCTCGGCTTCACGCCGGTGTTCAACCGTGCCATCCAGATCACCGCTGATCGCCAGATTATCGGGGTTCAGGGCAATCGCGCCATAGCCATCGCGCATCTGAAAGCGCAAGATGCCGTTCCGTTCGATCGCGTCGAACCCATAGCGCAGCATCAGCGGCTGCAAAGCCGACCGCGCATTTGTCACATCTTCGATGACATATCCTCGAACCACGCCGTAAAGCCCGGAAACATCGATATCCGTCACCCCTGCCGCGTGGCATATTTCAGTCACGACCGAGGCCAGCGTGCGCGAGCCGGACCGGCCATTCAGCCAATGCCCCCGGTCATAGTTTGCCCCATCATCCCACTGGCTTCGCAGATTGGGAAAGGTCGGAAACGGGCGGGTATCCCACGCCCAGACATAAGCATTCGCCAGATCCAGCATTGGCCCGCCATAGACTTGCGACACCGGGTTGATGTTCGGGTCGCTCCAATATCCAAGTGTCGCCGCAAGGTACTGGACCTGAATGAAATCGTCGCGCAGCCCGTTTGAATATGCGGGCAGCAGCGATTCAGACGATTTCGGGTCCAGAAACTTGTTCGGCTGGTTCGTGCCCTTGTCGATTGCCGCACATCCCAACTCGGTAAACCAGATCGGCTTTGATCCGGGCACCCAGTCGGTCGGATTGGGCTGACGAACGCCACCGATCCGCTCGTGGTGCAGATTTGACCACCAGCCGCGCAGGTCCTTGTAGCGCCAGACCCATGGCTCATCATGCTCCTGATCTTCGATGGGCGTTCTGATCTGTGCCTCGGCCTCTTCCGGCGCGGCATAATACCAGTCATACCCCTCGCCGCCCTCGATATTGTCGCGCAGATACCCAAGGTCGTAGACCGACGGCGCACCTGCCTCGGCGTCCACGTGGTTTTCTCCATCACGCCAGTCGGACAAAGGCATGTAGTTGTCGATGCCAATGAAATCGATGTTGTCATCCGCCCATAACGGGTCGAGGTGAAAATACCTGTCTCCGCTTCCATCCGGCTGGTATCCGAAATACTCGCTCCAATCCGCCGCATAGCCGATCTTGGTCTCTGGCCCCAGAATCTGGCGTACCTCTGCCGCCAGCGCACGCAGTTGCGCAACGGCGGGAAACCCCGAAGCCCCGCGGATCTGAGTCAGGCCACGCATCTCGGACGAGATACAGAAGGATGACACCCCACCAGCCGCCTTGCACAACATGGCATAGTGCAGAATGAACCGGCGCAGGCCCCATTCCTGCGGGCCAGAGTATTTGACGATCTTCGTGGCCGGAACCGGACCATTGCCAAGCAAGCCGCCAAACGTGCCGCCACCGTTTACCCATTGCAAATCGCCAGGCCCGCGATCATCCGGCCGCCCGCCAAGCACCGGGCCCGAGCCTCTGACGCCGCCGTTGCCACCGCCCGTTTCCGCCGGGGCGTCAAAGCCTTCGTTGATCGTAAAATCCGTAGCACTCGCGGTTCCAAAGAACGCAGCCACCTGCGCGTCCGCCGCAGCGGTCTGATCAGCAGACCCTGCGCGCCCCGGTGCCACATCCAGTGTGATCCGTCCCCGCCAGGGCAGATGGGGCTGGCTTGCGGCCTCCGACCAGGGATCAGGCAGCCCGTTTCCCGGCAATTGCTCCATCAGGATGAACGGATAGAACATGACCCGCTTACCCGACTGGTTGAGGTGTCGGATCGCCTCGACCACCGCCGGGTCTGCGGGTGTTCCACCATAGACCGGGCGGCCGTCCTGCCGCGCGACCTGGCCCGCCGTGCTGCGGACCTGATCCGACACGATCCACGGCATGTTGCGGCTGTCCGTGCCACTCTGTTCGACCTTGGGCCGGATCGTGCATGTGCCGCATCTCAGATCGTCACCGAACCACGAAACCACCAACGAGGCCGCATCGCAATTTGGCAGCTCGGTCTCCAGCGCACGGGTCGAGCTCACAAGATCCGATACACCGGACGCGGAATGCGCATTGGCCGCCCAGCTTGTCCCGGATTGCGTATAATTCACCTGCGAACGGGCCAGCGCATACTCGCCCGTACCCGGTATCATCGCCACGCCCCGCACGATCTGCGGCAGGGCGCTTGGGTAATCCGGCATGTCGCGCTGCGCGGGGCGCACCACCTCGAACGAGAACTGCGGCACCCGGTTGCCAAAACTCGCAAGCGGGAAATCCTCGATCACGACATAGGCTGTACCGCGATAGGCCGGCACCGTGCCCGCCCCTTCGATTGCTTCGATCAGGGGATCGGGCAACTGGTCCTGCGTGCCGTGATAGATGCGCATGTTCAACCCGGATCGGTCCTGTTCTTCCCCGTCTGCCCAGATGCGCCCGACATCGGCGATTTCACCCGCACCAACGGCAATGGCCAGCGAAATCGAATAGCTGTAGCTGACGGTGGTCACTTCGGGGGCCTTGGGTTTGCCTTTGCCCCCGCCTCCGCCGCCCTGCGTTTCCCGGGTCTCGGTCTCCAGAAAGTCCGAGGCCCAGATGACCTGACCGCCCACGCGCATACGCCCAAAGACAGTGGTCACCGGCGCGCCCTCGCCGGTTTCCGTCAGCCTGAACCGGTCCATGCGGCCTGTTTCGACGACTTCACTGCCACTGCCCATGACGGATTGACTGAAGAACCTTTGGTCGATAACCCGCCCGACCGTCGCGCCAATGGCCCGGCCGATGATCGCGGTGGACAGGCCCGCAACGGTGCCACCGATTGACCCGCCCAGCGCGGCCCCGGCAGCGGAAAGAAGAATAGTAGCCATCAGAGCACCTCCAACGGGAATTCGAAACAGGAAACGACCCTGCGACGCCAAGGGCCGCTCAGCGCGTTCTCGACGACGCCATGGCCGGAATAGGCGTGAATGAACCTCGGCTCAGAGCCTGCGACGCTGACGATGCCAAGATGTTTGGCCACGCTGCCATCGCGCATCCGGAACAGCAGCACATCTGCGACCGCAAAATCGGCGGCCGTTTTTTCGACCAGATGCCGCCGCGCCGCCGCCCACATGCGTTCCTCGCCCTGCGGCTCGGACCAGTCCAGACTGTAGACCGGAACCGCCTCGGGCTCCTGCCCGATCACGGCGCGCCAGACGCCGCGCAGCAGGCCCAGACAATCCGTGCCCGCCCCCTTGGTCGAGGCCTGATGCACATAAGGCGTCCCCAACCAGCTGCGCGCTTCTGCGACAATATCCTGCCTGTGCATCATCACCTCAGGCTCCCTCCGCTGTTGGCTTTGCTCTGTTTGGGAACGGCCATCACCCAGTCTTCGCCCGGAAGATCTGGAAAGCCCTGAAAGTTCAGCAGGTTGTTGAACTTCAGGCGGCAGGTCTCCATGCGTTTGTCGCACCCCGCCCGCAGCCTGACCATGTCACCCGGCACCAGGCTTTCCCCGAAACCGGACCAGAGCGTGATTTGCCGCCCTTCCGCTACCTGCCCGTCATGCTTGATTGAAGACCAAAGCCCCTTCGCCGCTCCCGACACTACGTCGACCCTGCCGCGCTCGAACCACCCGTCATCGATGGTTCCCCCGCCTGCCACAAGCAGAACGGTTCCGCCATCGAAACCGGTGACGGCGCCCTCGATCCAATAGCCGGGCGTATCCATGTCGAACCGACAAGTCCGATCCCCCAATACGGCAGTACAAGGCTTCTGATACACGCGCCCCAACGGGCGGTTCAGCAAATCGGTCAGGCCACGCAGCTCGGCGTGGAATGCGCCGCCTGCGCGCCGCAATTCCCCGATCGAACCCCGGAACTGAAGGATACGCTGATCCGGGTCGGCCCAGTTGACCAGCCACGCGCGCACCTCGGCCCCGTCGAACCGCCCCGCCTCGATATCCTCTTCGCGAATGGCCGCATCCGACAGCGCGCCCATGGCTTCGGTGTTGTCAATGGACAGGCCGGTGGCCTGTTCGATGGCCGCCGCCGTCAATCCGGTGCTGGCCCTGAACGTCAATCCGTCAAAGCCAAGCTCCAGATCGTGATCGGTGAACCCGTATTCCTGACCATCCCGGCGTCTGATCGCCCAACACCGGCACACGGTTGTCATCCCGCTTTGCAGATGCGCGTGCAGGCCCTGTTCATCCACAGCCATCAGACACGCACCTCGACCACAGGAACGTTCGGCGCCTCTCCGGCCTGAAAACTGGCGACGCTGGTATGGATCTTGTCGGTGTCAAACCGTACCGGTACATCGAATTCGAACCCGGCGGTGATATCCACCTCTTCCGGTGGCGGGTCGGCAAAGGTGATCCGGCCGGTTGCCAGATCGACCTCGAATTCCACACCCTCCCGGATCTCATCCTGATCCAGCCCCAGACGCACCGTCCCCAGCACCGGCTTGACGATGGGGCGGGCATAGCTGACCCCGCCCGAGCTGTAGGTCTTGATCAGTTGAAACTCGGTTCGCACACCGTCGCCGCGTGCGATAACCTGATCTCCGACATCGACATCCAGCGTGGCCTTGCCGGATTTGAAATCCGACCAGTCCTTCCAGCGAAACCCGTACATCTGGCCCTGCCGCGCCTCGAAGAACGAAATCAGCGTCTCGATATCGTCCAGCGAGCGCATCCCCAGCCCCGCATCATACCTGCGCCGGGAATGGGCCCAGGGCGTGTTGCGTTCTTCGAACCCGTTGGCCAGCGTCACGATATCCGTGCGCCGTTCGGGCCCCCCGACCGAGCCAAAGCTCAGGCTGGCGGGAAATCTCACCTCGTGGAAAGTCATCACCTGCTCCCTGATTTACCTGTTGCGATTGCCGCGCCCCAACGCACGGCTCATCTGTGCTGCAATCTGTCCCTGCGAGCGGCGGAACCCCTGCACATCCGGGGTCGTGATGTTCATCACCACATTCACCGAACGCCCGCCGCCCTGCGTGCGCACGCCCAGCTTGCCGTCCGCGCCACGCGCCAGCGGCATGATCGCCTCGGGGCCGGCCTCGCCCATCAGCCCGGTGCCGCCCCGCATTGGAAACATCGTCGGGCTGCTGACCACGCCGCCATTGGCAAACGGCATCACCCGGCCCTGGCTGAAACTGCCACCATCGGCAAAGGGCAGAAGACCCTGCACTAACCCGCCGACCGAGTTTGCGAGCAACCCACCGAAATGATCCGTCACCGGCTTGATCGCGGCGGCATAAGCCGTTTGGATCAGCGAGTTCTTCAGCACATCCAGCGCGCCCGACAGGCTCATCCCGTCCAGAACCACACCATCAAAGGCCTTGCGCAAACCGCTGGACATGCCCCGCTCCAGCGTAGCGACATCCTTGCCGGTTTCCTCGAACGCAGCGCTGATCCGCTTCATCTGGCTGTCAAACGCCGCAGCCATCGTCGCAGCATCACCCAGGGCATCGCCCAGCGCCGCGCCCCGTTCCTGCAAGTCGTCAAACCCGTCACGATCCGTCATCACGCTCTCCTTGTTGCTTGTCCGGGAAGGCGGCCAGCAGCGCGTCAAGGCCTGCCCGGTTCATCGCGGGCATCCCGGCACCCTGCCCCAGCATCAGCCGCAGTTCTGCCGGGGTCAGACGCCAGAACTGGTCCGGCGTCAGCCGCAGCCCCAGAAACCCGGCCCGCATCAGGGCCGGCCAGTCGAACCCGCTCATGTCGTATCCGGCACCATGAAGGCGCGGGCCAGCAGTTCGGCCGCCGCTTTGGCCGCAGCCATCGGGCCGCCCTCGATCTCGGCATGAAACAGGTCGGCGCGGGTGGCATTCCGGCCTCCGCCCCGCAATCCGGCAACGATCAGCGCCAGCACGTCACTGCTGGAATACGCGCCACCCTCGAACCGCTGCACCAGCTCGACCAGGGATCCGGTGTTCAGCTCCTGCTCCAGTTCCGCCAAAGCGCCCAGCGTCAGCTTGAGCACCCGCCGCTCTCCATCGATGGTCAGTGCCACCTCGCCCGTCCACGGATTGGCCATGCGATTACAGCGCCGTAAAGCTCAGCGCACCGGCGCTTGCCATGCTCATCTCATAGGTCGCCTCACCGTTGTGTGAGCCCGCATACTCGATGCCCGTCACCTGAAACGCCCCCTCGACAATGCCGAAATCGGGGATGATCACCTGAAACGCCGGGGTCTCGCCGTCAAAAAACAGCTGCCGCGCACGTTCGTCCGTACCTGCATCCTTGAACACGCCCGAGCCGGAAATCGAGGCCGATTTGACCCCCGCCCCCGACAACAGCTCGCGCCAACCCCCCTGACTTTCCAGACTGGTGACGTCCACGCTTTCGGCGTTGAAACTGATCCGCGTGGCCCGCAGGCCCGCAATGGTCTGGAACAGGCCCGTGCCGTTCATATCCACTTTGACCAAAAGGTCTTTTCCGTTCTGGGCAGCCATGTGCTCTCTCCGTTGATTGCTTAGTCGTCTTCCACGCGGGCGCGGAATCTCAGGTCGATCTGGCGGATGCTGCCGCTGGTCCCGGTCCGCCGAGCCGAGGCGCGCTCGAACCACAGCCCGACCAGATGCCCGCGGCTCAGAACCAGCGGCGCATTGTCCAGCGCGTCACACACCGCCCCAGCCAGCGTCTTTGCCGCGCCAAACCCGGCGGCTTCGGACACCACCGAAACCGTAAAGCGGTGGATCGCACCCGCGCCCGACCGGTCCGAAGCGTCGCGGACCTCTTCCGGGCCCAATGTCACATAGGTCTGCGGAACCGTTCCCGTCGGCACCGCGTCATAGATCGCGCCACCGGACTGGCCGCTGACATCCGCATCCCCGGTCAGGTGCTGAAACACCGCCGCCTGCAGGGCGGCTGATACGCCATAACTCATGCCGCCACCTCTTCATCCGCGAAACAGGTCAGGTACTGGCCGCGCGCGTCGCGCTCAGCCACGGCGCGGATGACGAAACGGCGATTGCCTTCGCGAAACCGCTGATCCGGCGCCGGGCGCATGGTCGATCCCTCGGGCGCGCCCCGCACCACGATGCGATACCCCACGCGCGAGACGGAAACGCCGGCGATCTGCCGTTCCGCGCCACTGCGCGCCGTGACCTCGGCCCACAGCGTTCCCAGCGCGGCCCATGCCTCGGTATATCCTCCGGCCCCGTCAGCGCTGCGCATCGGGGCCTCAAGGACCAGCTTGCGGTTCAGACGCGGCGTATTCATTGCACCACCCCCGCACCAAAGCGCACCATCCGATAGCGCTGGATCAGGCTGGTGACGCCAAACGGCATACACCCCGCGCCCAGCGCGGTCTCGTCCCGGTATTCGTAATAGTGCGCGGCCAGCAACAGTACCGCCTGGCCCAGATCGGCGGGCAAACCGGCCCAATCCGTGGCCATCCCGGCCGTGAAGGAGATCTTCACCGCACCCCCCGTTTCAATCGCAGGCAGGGCCGACCCGACCGGCCGCAACCGCGGGCGCTGGCCATCGCGTTCCAGCCGATACACCGCCGCATCCGCAACGGTTTCAGAACCTGCCGCATCGGTCAGCGTCACGGCCTGCACCGATGTCACCGGAGCAACCGGCAAAACCTCGCCCGACGGATCGCGCCAACCGCTCAGGCTCCATGAAAAGTCGCGCTCGATCAGAACCTTACCGGTGCGCGCCTCAATCGCGGCCATGGCCGCCCGCAGGAACCCCTTCAACACCTCGTTCTGAACGTCATCCTCGGCAAAGCCCCTGCCCAGCCGCAGATGCGCCTTGAACTGATCCACCGGCAGCGCCGCATCCGCGATGGCGGTTTCTTCGATCAACATCATCCATTCACTCCGCAATCTCGGACCCCACCGGGGGCCTCAGTCAGGAAAATGACGGGCACGCGCCGCCCCACGTTGCTCGGACGGAGGGGAGCAGCTAGACAACGCGGGGGATCTCACCCCGGCCCGCGCCCGCCGCCCGAGGGGCCGATGGCCCCCCGGATTCGCCACCGCTTAGGCGATGCCGAATTTCACCAGCTTGATGGCTGCAAAGTCGCTCACATCGCCGCCCACACGCTTGGTCGCATAAAACAGGACATGCGGCTTGGCGCTGAACGGGTCGCGCAGCACGCGCAGATCGGGGCGCTCGGCGATGGTGTAACCGGATTTGAAGTCGCCAAACGCGATCGAGAAGCTGTCCGAGGCCGCGTCCGGCATGTCCTCGGCAATCAGTACCGGATAGCCCATCAGGCGCGCGGGCTCACCGGCGGCCAGACCGTCCGACCACAGGAAACGGCCATCGCTGTCTTTCAGCTTGCGGATCACACCCGCCGTTTTCGAGTTCATGACGAATGTGCCATTGACCCGGTATTGCGCGCCCAGCGCATAAACCACATCGACAATCGCATCCGCATCGACGCCGCCATCGATGCCGGTGGCAACATACCCCAGGCTACCCCAGGACCATGTGTCATCGGAAACCGCACGGTGGATCATCAGACCCTTGGGTTTGTCCACACCGTCACCCGTGATAAAGGCCGCCGCCTCGGCACGGGCGAACTTGTCGGCAATCCGACCGGCCAGCCAGCCCTCGACATCGAACGCGCTGTCATCCAGCAAGCGCTGCGAGGCTTTGGGCAGCGCGCTCAACTCGTGCAGCGGGATCGAGATGCGATCGATCGACGGGGTTCCGGTTTCGGAAGTGGCCGAATTCTCATCTGCCCAGCCGGCACCGACATCGGTATGGTCGATCAGCACATCGAACGAATTCGCCTCGACATTCACCACCGACGCAATCGAACGGATCGACGCAGTTGCGTTCAGAACCGACTTGATCGTCTCGGCAGTCTGCGGATCGACCAGATACCCGCCATCGCTGTTGACGGCTGTGGACAGCGATTTGCTCTCCATCTCCAGCCCGCGCAACCCGTCATCCTCGCCCGAGCGCACATAGGCGTCGAACGCCTTCTGGTGCGGGGCACCGTCCAGGGTCGAGGCCGCAAGATGCGGGCGCGCCGCGATGGTTGATTTACGATCCAGCATGGTCAGTCGCTCTTCTGTCTGTTGCAATTTGGTTTTAACTTCAGCCTTCAGGCCCTTGAATTCATTCACGAAGCCAGCCATCGCCTGCTTCACCTCCTGAACCAGGGGCGCACCCTCTCCGGTCAAGGCCGGGATCTCGGTCTTGCTCATCAGCATGTCCTGTTTTTGGGTGGGTTTGAGGCGCGCTAGGTCCGCGCCAGCTCCTGCCGGGCGTGGTCAAACACCTCGGCAATACTGCGCCAGGTGTTCTCGGCGTCGGGGTCGCTCCCCTTTGCCGCCACCCGCGCACTGGGCAGCATCGGGAAGGTCACCAGCGACACCTCCCACAGCTCCAGTTCCGTCAGGACCCGCTGGCCCTTGTCATTCTTTACGGCCCGTTTGGTGCGATAGCCGATCGACAGGCCATCCATCGCACCCGCCCGGATCAGCTCGGCCGCTTCCCGGCCTTTCTGGGTGCTTTCCAGCAGGCGACCCTTGACCCACAGGCCCTTGTCGTCTTCGCGCACCTCGTCCCAGACACCAATGGGTTGCGCCGGGTCGTGCTGCCACAGCATCTTGACCCGCTGACCCGCCTTGGCGAGCCCCTCAAGCGAGGCGCGATAGGCCCCGCGTTGCACCGTATCACTGCCCTGATCGACTTGCCCGAACAGGCTGGCATAGCCTTCGATCATCGCATCCTCGGTCACTGACAGGATGTCACCGAACCCTGCGAACTTATGTTCTAAATCCATGAACTTCTCCATGTAACCCACTGAACTTATGGCGTTACCACCAGAAATGACTGAAACGCCTGCGCCAGGATCACTGCGGCCACGCCATAGACCGTCAGCCACAGCCGTTTCTCCAGCCGCTCCATCATCTCTTCGATCTGATCCAGCCGCCTGCACAGATGCGCGTGCTGGATCTCGGCCACCCGCTCATGCGCGGCCAGACGTAGCCCCGGCGCGCAGTCGAACGGCGGATACCCCTCAGCCATCGGCACGCTCCGGCAACCCCAGCAACCTGCGTTTTTCTACATCGCTCAGGAATTCCGCCCGGTTGACCCGCGCCCATTGCGCATCCCGCTCGGCGGACAGGGCCGTTACCTGATCCAGATCGGGTTTCAGGATCAGATCCTCACCGGTAAAGCCCGTCAGCCACTCCGACACCGCCGCCGCCACCCGCGTCACCAGGGGCAGCACGGTCAGGCGGTAAAACGCCCGGTTGGCCTCCTGATAGTTCGAATAGGTCGCGTCGCCCTGTATCCCCAGCAGCATCGGCGGGACCCCAAAGGCCAGCGCGATCTCGCGGGCGGCGGCTTCCTTGGTCTTCTGAAACTCCATGTCCGAGGGGGAAAAGCCCATCGGCTTCCAATCCAGCCCCCCCTCCAGAACCATCGGCCGACCCGCATTGCGCGCCCCGCGATAGTTCTGCTCGATCTCGTCGGACAGGCGGCGGAACTGCTCCTCGGCCATCATTCCGTGCCCATCACCGCCCTTCCACACCAGCGCCCCCGAGGGCCGCGCGGCATTGTCCAGCAGCGATTTCGACCACCGCGAGGCGCTGTTGTGCACATCAATCGCCGTCGCCGCCGCTTGCATCGGTGAGAACCCATAATGATCATCCTGCGGGTGGAACGTCTTGATATGACAGATGGCCTCGGCCGCGAACCGGTGCGTCTTGCCGCCGACGCTGTAATCATAGGCCTTGGGCCACCCATCCGCCCCCGGCACCACGCTCATCCGGTCCGAGCGCAGAACATGAAGCTCAACCGGCAGCCCGTCCTCAGCCTGCACCGCCTCGACATAAGCATTGCCCGACAGCAGCAACTGCCCGAACAGGGCCTCCAGCATCTCTGCCCGCCCCTGCGCCGCATTCGGGCGTCGCAACAGGGCCAGGATCGGGTGCGCATCGAAACGCTGCCCCTGACCCTGCAAAATCAAGGGCAGAGCCGCCGCCGATTCAGCAATCAGCTTGACCGACCGAAACCCCACCGGATTGCCCGAAAACCCCGTCCGCGTCAGAGACACCGTGTCCCGCGGGCTCCACGCCACGCGCCCGCCGGTCTGCCACGCCACCACAGGCCCCGTCGCGCTCGCCTTCGCCTCGGGCGCGCTCCCAGCCGATCCACGACGCAAGAAATCGAATACCATCTGTGCTCCTTTCTGCCGCCGCTCTGCCCGGCTTGTTGAAAGGAGTTATGACGGAAAGACGTTTAAGCCTTGGGAATGGGGCGTACGGGGGTTGAGCAACGGGTTGTCTCCAAGCTCATTGCTTTGGCGCATTCGCGTTTTTCTCAATCCGCCAACTATTTATCAGTTCAAGCAACCTACGTTCATATTGTTCTGCGTCTAAGGGGCTTACGTCTAGGGACTTCACTCCATAATTCAGTTGTCCCATCTCAGTGTCGATTGTGGAACGACAACTTTCGCCGCCCGAATATGTGGTGCACGATATTTCCCTATCTTGGCTAAGCACTCGATAGAATGGGAACGTAGTGTGCGCCAAGTAAAAGTATGTGTCTTCGCAATGTTCACCATTTTGTTTACGAGCGGGGCTCAAATCATCAATGCAGATTACAGCCATCAAAGCTGCGCCCGGCGCTTCATTGCCTAAACCAGAAGCGTATCCCCGCGGCACGCGAAACCCAACTTCGTCGACGTATTGAAACCTCCAAGGTTCGTCTTTGACCACATAAAAACCGACAAGCAGCACGATTGCGCCGCTTATCAAGATTATCAGCGGCGCAAAAACAAACCTTTCGACAACGTTGAACAAGACTGACGTCATGAGTAACAAGCCAAAAATTGCGCAAATTTTCGCCGCGAAGAACTTGTAGGCTATGCCAAAATTATTGACGTCATCGTGGAAGTCCCACATCGCGTGGCCGAAGAAATAGAGGGCGAGAACAAAGAAAAATATGCCCGAACTAATTGCCAAAAAATACAGTTTTTTCTTCATGGATGCCTCAGTGAACTTACAAGTAGGAGCTATAAGCTCTTGTTTCAATTTGATTTTGAAGATCAAAACTCAAGATAGCCAAACCCGGTTAAATCAAAAGTTGTTAATGTGTCAAAATAAACACCCTAAAGACGAAGGCGGCCTAACAGTCCTCAAGTAATTTCAAAAGTGTGGATTTCATGCCCTTGCCCTCACAAACTCCGCACCCTCGGCCTTCTAAACACCCCCGCAGGCCCCACAACCAACTCATGCAACGCCCAGACCAGAGCATCGACCCGGTCGGGCGAGCCCTGCCCTTCGAACCCGCGCGCCGTCATCTGGCACATCTGCTCCTCCAGCGCGTTCAGCCCCGCCACATGGGCCACCCGCCCCTGTTCGTACAGCGCCGCCACAGGTTCCGCCCGCGCGACCTTGCCGCGCGACGCCCGCACGGCGCGGTAAGGGACCAGAGGGTCCACCTGTCGCACGACCTCTTCCACCAGTTGCCCGCCCTGATTGACCTCGGCCACCAGCCGTTCGGCCCCAAACTCATTCATCGCGTCAATCGCCGCCTGCGCCCAGCCTGCCGGGCCAACGCCCTGCACCGTCCGGTCAGCCAGCACATAGGCGCGCCAGTCCTCGGGCGGGCCTTGCACGTGCGCGCCAACCACCACGATCCCGCAGGCATCCGCGCCTGACCCGGACGTCACCGCCGGGTCCAGCGCCACCACGATGCGATCCAATTCGGGCACCTGCGCGCAGCGCGCCGCCTCCAGCATCGAACCCGTCCACAGCGCGCCTTCCGCGTCTGACAGCAGCACCCCGTCCAGCTCCTGCCGCCCCAGCCGCGTGCCTGCATAGCGCGCGCGCACTTCCTCCAGAAAAGACGCCGCCAGATTGGCCCGGTTCGCTTCGGTCGGCGCATGGGTCTGCACGGTGGACGGCGACGCCAGCAAATCCTTCAAAACCTTCACATTGCGCGGCGTTGTGGTCACGCAAACCCGAGGTCGCTCGCCCAAGCGCAGCGCAAATTGCAGCATATCCCAGGTCTCGCCCGCCTTCTTCCACTTGGCCAGCTCATCCACCCAGGCCGCATCAAATTGCGGCCCGCGCAACCCTTCGGGATCATGTGCTGAAAACGCCTGCGCCTCGGCCCCGTTGGGCCAGATCAGCTTGCGTTCGGATGCCTTCCACTTGGGCCGCCGATCCGGGGGCGAGCATTGCAATATCCCGCTGTCGCCAAAGATCATCACATCGCGCACCTGATCGAATGTTTCACCCACCAGCGCCACGCGGCACGCCTCGCCCTTGTCCAGCGGTTTCGGCCCCTCGACAATCGATCTAACCCATTCGGCCCCGGCCCGCGTTTTGCCCGCCCCGCGCCCGCCCATGATCACCCAGGACCGCCTGTCGCCCTCGGGCGGCAATTGATGCGGCAGCGCCCAGAATTCAAACAGGAAAGGGAGGGCACACAGCCCCCCCTCCCCGATCTCACTCAGAAATCTCTCCCGCACCGCAGCATTGGCGGAGGCGAGCCAGCCTGCACCCGATCTCAAATCGGGCCCGCTCAAGGTCGAGCGCATAGCCCCCTTGGGCAATTCCGGCTTGTCTGTAATGTTGTTCGACAAAGCTTGTCTCCACTTTCTGGCAACTTCGGATCAGCCCCTCCAGCTGACCGAGTTGCTTGGCTGAACCAGCAAGATCTGCGTCCTCCCCGGCACCGATCTGTTTGCGCAGGTCTTCTGCCGCTTGCCGCAGATCGCGAATGGACCTTTCCAGGGACTGCAACAGTTCAGCCGTCTGGGAAATCCGCTCTTCCGGGGTAATCAAAGTCATGTTTGCCTGTGACCTCATGCGTGAGTGTTCTCCGCACGAGAGAAACGAAAAAACGGCCACCGGGTCACCCCGAGGCCGTTCGCCCACTTCTTCTAGCATGACACAACCTATACGGGATAAAGCGCGCAAAGTCAAGGGTTTACGCAACAGTCGCGCAACAGGGATCGTACGGTGCAGGTTAACGGACAGTGAATTTCCGGCTGTAGTAACCCTCGGCCTAAACGCCGCCCCGCCCTTTTGCCTCCCAAGCCCTGACCGCCTCACCGACCAGAGGGGTTAATACAGGGTTACCCCTGAGCCACTTTCAGCGTGTACAAATTGCACACTCCCCACCTGGACGCGTGTACAAACCTGACATTTTCCGAAATCGCGCTCAAAATCGCCCGCATCACCCGATTTCGGCGCCGCAGGGTCCGGCGCGCTGCAAAACCAGTCCTTGACATTTCCCCCCGAAACCCTCATGTGCCCCTCATCACGGCGCCACCGCGTGAGCATCGTCGGGCTTCAGGCCCCACAGCGCCAACACATAACTCCCAGTTCCCCTTCACGCAGGGTTCTTTAGGCGATGGCCGGATGGCGCTGGATTCGCTCGCGCATCCCGAGGTCTCGCACAACCCTGCCGGTCACATGAACGTGGCCAGTCACCACCTGCTCGTGGGGTTTAACCTGCGGGCCGTAAAGGATAATTTTTTGTTCGACTTCGATATGCTCGGCCTCGCGCCGACACTGAATGACGCGTTGAAACGCGCCAATTTCACTCAACCCACCCCAATTCAGAACAAGGCCATTCCGCTGGCCCTGAACGGGCATGACATCCTCGGGCTGGCCCAAACCGGCACCGGCAAGACACTGGCCTTTGGCCTGCCCCTGATCGACCACCTGCTGGCGCAGCCCGGCAAGCCCGATCCCAAAACAGCCAAATCACTGATCCTCGCCCCCACCCGCGAGCTCGTGAACCAGATCGCCGACAGTTTGCGCACCCTCACCAAAGGAACAAAGCTGCGGGTCGCCACAGTTGTTGGTGGCCAGTCGATCAACAAACAAGTGATGTTCCTTGCCCGCGGCACCGATATTTTGGTCGCCACCCCGGGGCGCCTGATTGACCTGATGGAACGCGGCGCTGTTGACCTTGGTTCGGTGCGCCATCTGGTATTGGACGAAGCAGATCAGATGCTTGACCTGGGCTTCATTCACGCTCTGCGTCGCATCGCGCCTGCACTGGGAACACCCCGCCAGACCATGCTGTTCTCGGCCACAATGCCAAAACAGATGGAGGAGCTCAGCCGTGCCTATCTGAACAATCCACAGCGGGTGCAGGTTTCGCCCCCGGGCAAGGCGGCGGACAAGATCACTCAGTCCCTTCATTTTGTTCCAAAAGCCGAAAAACCCTCTAAACTTCGCCAAATCCTGTCTCAGGACGCGGATGCACTGACGCTGGTCTTCACCCGCACAAAACACGGCGCTGAACGGCTGATGAAAGGGCTGGTCGCCGATGGCTTCAACGCAGCATCAATTCACGGGAACAAAAGCCAGGGCCAGCGTGACCGGGCCATTAATGCCTTCCGCGCTGGAGAGGTGAACATACTGGTGGCCACCGACGTTGCCGCGCGTGGCATCGACATCCCCGGTGTCGCCTATGTCATCAACTTCGACCTACCCGACGTACCCGACAATTACGTCCACCGTATCGGGCGCACCGCCCGTGCCGGGCGCGAGGGGGAAGCGATCGCTTTCTGTGCACCGGAAGAAGTTGACCTGCTGCGTCAGATCCAGAAGCTGATGAAAATTGAAATCCCTATCACAAGCGGCACCATGCCGGAAGGGGTCGAGGTTCAGCAACCTGCACGTCGTCAAAACAACCGCCGTCGCGGGTTCAAGCCCAAACCAGCCAACGGGGATGGGAAACCTTCCAGCAGCAGACGGCGCCGTCCCAACAAAAGACGTTCAGCCGCCTAAGGGCTGAAGAGGCTGCCAAAGAAAACGCCGACGCCAGTTGCTATACCGGCGTCGGCGTTTTCGTTGGCAAATCCAGCAACCCGCCGGGCTTAATTCCCCGAGCTTTGCTGTTCCTCAATTTCGCGCCATTTGGCAACGTTGCGATTATGCTCCTGCAGGGTTTCTGCAAACGCATGACCGCCCGAGCCGTCGGCGACGAAGAACACATAGTTGGTGTCATCCGGCGCAACCGCAGCTTCAAGGCTCGCCAGACCCGGATTTGCAATCGGCGTCGGGGGCAGCCCGTCAATCTGATAGGTGTTCCACGGTGTCGGACGGTTCAGTTCGCTGCGCCGCAACCCGCGACCCAATGTGCCCTGCCCCTTTGTCACGCCATAGATGACGGTCGGATCTGTTTGCAGCCGCATTCCCTGTTTCAGGCGGTTCACGAACACACTGGCGACCTGGCCGCGTTCCTCCGGAACACCGGTTTCCTTTTCGATGATAGACGCAAGGATCAGCATCTCTTCCGGAGTGTCCAGCGGCAACCCGCCTTGGCGGCTTTCCCAAACCGCGTTGATCCGCAGCTGCTGTTTGTCCTGCATGGCCTGCAAAATCGCATTGCGGTCCTGTCCGGCCACAACATCGTAACTGTCCGGGGCCAACATGCCCTCAGCCGGGATCTCGGTCACCTCACCTGACAGCGCTTCGAATGATTTAAGGGCCTCGACCACCTGCCACGAGGTCACACCTTCGGCCAGTGACACCCGATAGCGCGTGTCAGCCTCGTTGCGCTTCTCGGTATAAGCATCAGGCGTTTCTTCCTCTGCCGCATCAAATGAAGCAATCTCGACAAAATCCAATGTTGCCGGGTCCAGTTCACGCACGCGGGTTTGGGTGCGCGTTACACCGATACGGTATTCGATTTCCGACCCACAAGTGCTGGCGCCGCTGCTGGTGATCTCTTCGATGATCTGCGCCATCGACGCGCCTTCGCGCACCAGAAAGCTGCCCGCTTTCAACCGCTGCGCCTGATCGGTATAGTCAGCGGCCATCCGAAACAGAATTGAACTGCGAATGGCACCCTGATCTTCCAGATCGCGACTGACACGTGTCATGTTCGAACCGCTTTTGACCTGAAGGCAAATCGCAGTTTCAAGTGGGCCTTCGGCCTTGTACTGCGACTGTCCCCACAGGATCAGACCGCCCACCAGAAACAAGCCGACCACCAGAATGGTCAGCGCATTCGAAGCGATGGCCCGCCACATTTAACTGACCTTTCCGAAGATCACGCTGGCGTTGGTTCCACCAAACCCGAACGAGTTCGACAGCGCCACATTGATTTCACGCTCGCGCTTGGCGTTGGGGGCAAGATCAATCGGAGTTTCAACTGCCGGGTTGTCCAAGTTGATTGTTGGCGGTGCGACCTGATCGCGGATCGCCAGGATTGAGAAAATCGCCTCAATCGCGCCTGCAGCACCCAGCAAGTGACCGGTTGCCGACTTGGTCGAACTCATCGTCGCATTCCCGGCATGCTCGCCCAACAGACGCTCAACCGCGCCCAGTTCGATCGTGTCCGCCATGGTCGAGGTGCCATGCGCGTTGATGTAATCCAGGTCTTTCGGCTCCAGCCCGGCGCTGCGCAACGCGGCTCTCATGGAGCGTTCGGCCCCGTCGCCATCCTCGGACGGGGCGGTGATGTGATAGGCGTCGCCCGACATACCATAGCCCAGAACTTCGGCGTATATCTTGGCACCGCGCGCCTTGGCGTGCTCGTAATCTTCCAGAACCACGATGCCAGCGCCCTCGCCCATAACGAAACCGTCACGGTCCACGTCATAGGGTCGGCTGGCAGCCTTGGGATTATCTGCGTATTTGGTCGACAGCGCCTTGCATGCGTTGAACCCGGCGATACCGATCTCGCAGATGCAGCCCTCGCCGCCACCTGCCACCATGACATCCGCGTCACCCGCCCGGATGATGCGGCTGGCGTCGCCGATTGCGTGCGCCCCGGTTGAACATGCCGTCACGACCGAGTGGTTCGGCCCTTTGAACCCGTGGCGGATTGATACCTGACCCGAGGCCAGGTTGATCAGTGCGCCCGGAATGAAGAACGGAGATACCCGACGCGGACCCTTGTCGCGGATCAGGTTCGCGGTATTGGCAATCGATCCCAGACCACCAATGCCCGAGCCGATCAGAACACCAGTACGCAGGCGCGATTCTTCGTCTTCCGGCAACCAGCCTGCATCCTTACAGGCCATTTCGGCGGCTGCGATGGAATACAGAATAAAGTCTTCGATCTTGCGCTGCTCTTTCAGCGGCATCCAGTCATCGGGATTGAAGGTCCCGTTGGTTCCGTCGCCGCGCGGCACCTCGCAGGCGTAGGTCGTTGTGACCCCGCTTGCCTCTGCATCGAAATGCGTGATTGGGCCTGCGCCGGACTCTCCGTCCAGCAGCCGCGACCAGGTTTCCTCGACCCCGCTGGCCAAAGGAGTGACCAATCCAAGACCGGTTACAACGACTCTGCGCATGAAGTGCCTCTTGCCTGCTTCCTGTTATGAGAACCGCTCATACCCCGGCCCGGGGTGCGGGGGCAAGAGCAACGGTTCTTTCCGCCCCGGCGTTCTGCCGCCGAATGCCCAAGGAAACCGGAAATTCGGCGCTTGTCAAAACCGCCCTTTCGCGCGTTCAGCCGAAAGGGCGGAGTTGCTTACTGAAACTGCGCGACTGGCTCGTGGGCCGATTTGGCAGTTTCAAGTGCTTTGGCCAAGTCCAGTGTCTTGCGGAACAACGCGCGCCCGACAATCGCGCCCGAGATATTGGGGATGTATGCCAGCCGCGAGATATCGTCTGCCGTGCGCACGACACCGCTGGCAATCACCGGGGTACGCGAATGGTTTGCCAATCGCGAGATCAGACCCAGCTTTGCCTCGACATCTTCGATGTCGCTGTCGATATCGGTTACCACGATGGCGGCAAAAGGCGCATCACCGAACGCGTCAATAAAGGCTTCGGGCGTGAACGCACTTTGGCTGCGCCAGCCGTCAGTCATGACAAAGCCTTGCCAGACATCAACCGACAGCACGATCTGATCCGGGTGCAGCTTGGCCAGATCCTTGACCAGGTTCGGTTCACGCGCAGCAAGCGTACCAACCACGATGCGACCCGCGCCCTTGTCGATCCAGCGCTCAATCTGCTCGCGCGAGCGCATGCCACCCGCCAACTGCAGCGGAATCTCGGCCTTGCGAATGATATCTTCGACCAGCTGCGCGTTGGTATCCTTGCCCTCGATCGCGTCGAAATCCGTCAGGTGCATCCATTCGGCACCCGCCTCTGCCCAGCTCCGTGCGGTTTCTACCGGATTCACGTGCCAGATCATCGCTTCTTCCAGACGACCCTTGTCCAGCGAGACGCACCGGCCGTTCTGCAGTTCCATCGTGGGGTAAATCCTCATGAGCTTGGTCCTCCGCTCAATCGCTCTGAAAATCCCCGGCAGCATACATCCAGAAAGCCCGCCCGAAATCTCCGGGATCGGCACAGTTTGGCCATTTTGCGGCATACTGATTAAGTGGCGAATCTATGCGCGGGCTGGCGGTCCGTTGCGTCGTAACAAATGCACCGGGGTTTCATTATACACCCCTTCCCGCATCAGAACATAGCCAAGCTTCTTGGCGAGTTTCTGCGAAGACGTGTTGGACGCGTTTATCATCGCGACCAACGGTCCGGGAATCACCCGGTCAAACCAGTCATGCGCAGCCTTGGCGGCCTCGTATCCCAATCCCTGCCCCTGTGCTTCGGGGACCAGAACCCACCCTGCCTCGGGGAAGCCGTCGAAATCGTCGCCCATGCATCGGTTGCTATAGAAGAATCCGGCTTGCCCGATCAGCTTGCGATTCGATTGCTGCATTACGCCCCACTGACCAAAACCGGCCATCTGCCAATGCCCCGCATTACGCAGGAAAGAATCCCACGCTTCGCCACGCGATCGGGGAGAACCGCCGATATGCCGCACGACGCAAGGGTTACGCCAGATTTCTGCGAACCGGTCAAAGTCCTCTGGGCGCATAGCGCACAGCGTCAAACGCGCGGTATTTATCATCGGAGTGGATCTTATCATGCCCTGTCCACTTTGAGTTTTGCCTCAGTGGAAACAGTGCGCAGGCCACAATAGCCACGCAAGCCCGAAATTCGGCCGGGCATAAAAAAACGGCGCCCCCGTTGCCCGGAAGCGCCGATTTTAATCAGAAAGAAACGCTTAGGACGCTTCGCTGATGAACTTGACGGCGTCGCCAAAGGTCTGGATGGTCTCGGCTGCGTCATCGGGGATCTCGATGCCGAACTCTTCTTCGAAGGCCATGACCAGCTCAACAGTGTCCAGGCTGTCTGCGCCCAGATCGTCGATGAAGGACGCGTTTTCCACGACTTTATCTTCTTCAACACCCAGGTGCTCAACAACGATCTTCTTAACGCGATCTGCGACGTCGCTCATGTCTATTCCTCATTCCTTTACAGGGCGGTCCGCCCGATTCTGCCCTTGCCCGCACGGGTTGGCTTTGGTTTGCCCGTTTTGGGCGGTTTCGGTCCCGGCGAACCGGGAAATAGAAGGCCGACCTGAACGACCGGCCCCGCATAGATGCGCCGCCTATAGCATAGTCGACGCAAGAGGCAAACGCTTTCGCACTCGCCCCTGTCGCGCTCACAACATGGCCATACCGCCATTCACATGCAAGGTGCTTCCGGTAACATAGCCCGCTTCGGGGCTGGAAAGATACAGAACCGCAGCTGCAATTTCCTCCGGATCGCCCATGCGCCCGGCTGGAACCTTGAGCAACAGACCCTTTTTCTGTTCCTCGGTCAGTTTCTCTGTCATTGCCGTCGTGATAAATCCAGGTGCCACGGCATTCACAGTAATTCCGCGCGTCGCAACTTCGTGAGCCAAAGCTTTGGAAAACCCGATCATACCGGCCTTCGACGCGGCATAGTTCGCCTGCCCCGGATTACCGATTGCGGCCACCACGGACGAGACATTGACGATCCGGCCCCAGCGCGCCTTCATCATACCCCGGATCACCCCTTTGCACAGTTTCATGGTCGAGGTCATGTTCACATCAATGACGCTTTGCCATTCTTCATCAGACATGCGCATGAACAGATTGTCGCGCGTGATTCCGGCGTTGTTTACAAGAATGTCCACCGATCCCATCGCCTCGGCCGCTTGCTTTGGCAACGCTTCAACGGCTTCCGGATCACTTAAGTTGCAAGGCAGAACATGTGCGCGTTCGCCCAGTTCGTCGGCCAGAGCCTGAAGCGGTTCAACGCGTGTACCGGACAACCCAACCGTTGCACCTGCGCCATGCAACGCACGTGCGATGTGGCCTCCGATACCGCCCGAAGCACCGGTGATCAGCGCATTCTTACCTGTTAAATCAAACATTCGGTTTCCCTCTTGCTGCGTCGGTTACAACGCGAATTGAGCTTACGATTCGGCCTGAATGGCCTTCTGGACGTCTTCCGGTGTGCCCACAGCCTTACCCGCGATTTCGCGATCGATCTTGCGGATCATACCGGACAGCGCTTTGCCAGCGCCGATTTCCCATGTTTCGGTCACGCCTTGTGCCGCCATATATTGCACGCTTTCCCGCCAGCGAACCGAACCTGTCACCTGCTCGACCAGCAATTGACGGATCAGATCCGGATCGCTGACAGCCTCGGCGCGCACATTAGCCACCAAAGGTATGACAGGGGCCTTAATTTCGACGGCAGCAAGCGCTTCTGCCATTACATCTGCAGCAGGTTTCATCAGCGCGCAGTGAAATGGAGCACTTACAGGCAACATAACAGCACGTTTTGCGCCTTTTTCCTTGGCGATCTCGGCTGCGCGTTCGACAGCCGCTTTTGAACCCGACACGACGACCTGCGTAGGATCGTTGTCATTTGCGGCCTGACAGACCTCGCCCTGTGCGGCTTTTTCCGCCACAGCGCGCACGGCCTCCAGATCCAGCCCCAGAATGGCGGCCATGGCCCCCTCGCCCACGGGTACGGCGCTTTGCATGGCCTGACCACGGGTGCGCAACAGACGCGCTGTATCTGCAACAGACAAGGCACCCGCCGCGGCCAGGGCCGAGTATTCACCCAGTGAATGCCCCGCCACAAAAGCCGCCTTGCTGACAGATACGCCTTCGGCTTCCAAAGCGCGCATGGCTGCCATCGATGTTGCCATCAACGCGGGTTGGGCATTCTGGGTCAGTGTCAGGTCAGCAATATCGCCATCCCAGATCAGGCTGCTCAACTTCTCGCCCAACGCGTCGTCCACCTCATCGAAGATGGCCTGAGCCGCCGGGTAAGCCTCAGCCAGAGCTTTGCCCATACCTACGGTCTGGGCGCCTTGCCCCGGGAAAACGAACGCGAGTGTCATTGCAACCTCATGGATGGTGTCAGGTTGCGGCGGGGTGTAAACTGACTGACCGTCTGGCACAAGCATTGCCTGCTTTCTGCATTCTGGCACCTTTTGTGTGCACCCGCGCTCACTTGTGTCTGTTTCATCCGGCTTTACCTTGGGCACACCCAAGAATCCCGGAGCGCGCGACAAATGCAATCGACCAATTCCTTTTCAAGCTACGGCAGCATCGCAAAGACGTTTCATTGGCTGACCGCGTTGCTGATCTTCACGGCTTTGCCCCTCGGCTGGGTCGCAGATAATCTGGCGCATGCGGTACTGCACTCGGCAACGGCCCCTACCGAGTTGGAAATTGCCCGTGCGGCGCGCGTGTTCTCATTGCATAAAACCGTGGGGGTTACCGTGTTCTTCGTGGCATTGGCCCGCATTCTTTGGGCGTTCACGCAAACCAAGCCCGGCCTTCTGAATGCTGACAACAAGCCCGAAGCCTTTGCCGCTGAAACCGTCCACTGGCTGCTTTACGGTTCGCTGGTCCTTGTGCCGCTGACCGGCTGGATTCACCACGCCGCGACCGAAGGCTTTGCCCCAATCCTTTGGCCCTTCGGCCAAAATCTGCCTTTTGTACCGAAATCCACCGCCGTGGCCGAGGTTACAGGAGTTCTGCATTGGCTTTTCATGTGGGTTCTGGTTGTTTCCCTTGTCCTACACGTTGCAGGTGCGCTGAAACATCACGTCATCGACAAGGACGGCACATTGCGCCGGATGTTACCGGGCCTGTCTGATGTGCCGGAACCACCACATCAAACCCATTCACTGATTCCAGCCGTCGCCGCATTGGTGGTCTGGGGTGTCGTCGTCACCGGAGGCTGGGCAACGGGTAAGCTTACCCCTAACGTAGGTGAAGCACCGGATGTCCAACTGACCGAGGTTCAATCCGAATGGCAGGTTCAGAACGGCACGCTGTCGATTACGATTTCGCAACTGAATAGCCCCGTCACAGGTTCGTTTTCGGACTGGACGGCCGCAATTACTTTTGACGAACCCACAGAGCCGGGCCCGGCAGGGTCTGTCGATGTCACGATAGCCATCAGCTCGCTTAGTCTTGGAACCGTAACCGATCAGGCCATGGGACCGGATTTCTTCGACAACGCCCGGTTCCCGACTGCTCAGTTCAAAGCCGACCTTTATAAAACCGAAAATGGTTACGAGGCGCGCGGTCCGCTTACAATTCGCGACAAGTCGATCGATGTCGTTTTGCCCTTCTCGCTGGATCTTCAGGGCGACACAGCCACCATGGCGGGCACAATCGAGCTTAACCGGCTGGAGTTTGATGTAGGCACATCGCAGCCTACCGAAGACTCGCTGGGCTTTACCGTCGCAGTATCCGTAGAACTCACAGCGGCACGCGGTCAGTAAGGCAAAAAAAACGCCGGTGATTTGATCACCGGCGTTTTTCTGTTCGTGATTCTGTGATTACTCGGCTTTTTGTGCCTCGACCGAAATCTGGATTTGCACTTCGTCGCTGACAAACGGTGCAAACTGACCCAGGTCGAATTCGCTACGGACAAGCGTTGTTGTCGCGTTGAAACCAGCCCAGGGCTTGTTTGCCATCGGGTGGGTGTCAGCCTTGTTGAGCTTTGCGTCCAGAACAACCGATTTGGTCACACCGTTCATCGTCAGATCGCCGGTGATGTTCGCGGTGTTTTCACCAGTCACCTCGATTCCTGTCGAAGTAAAGGTGATCAAATCTCCTTCGGCCGCGCCAAAGAAATCCTCGGTCATGAAGTGATCTTCACGGGGTTTCCAGCCGGTAAACATCTCCAAAACGGGCATCGACACACTCACGCTCGAAGCGGCGGGGTTTTCCTGGTCGAACATGATCTCGCCTTCAAAGCCGGAAAACATGCCAGTCGTGGTTGAAAACCCAAGGTGGTCATAGCTGAAAATGACTTGGCTGTGGCTGGGATCCAACACGTATTTCTCGGCGCTGGCGAATGCCGTTGTCGCTGATACGGCCAATGCAGCAGCAAGAAGGGTGGATTTCATATCAATCTCCGCGGTTTTGTGAATGCAGTCCGTCAGGACTGCTTGAATACAAAATGTGCCGCCCAAGGGCGGCACACAACCTTTTTTGATTCACAACTTCTGTTCTTTTTTGAACAGAATAAAAATCAACCGAAAATTGTTACGCTTTTGCTGAGCTGCCCTTTCAGCGCCCGGCTGACATCCGCCGATTCAAGCGGCAGCTTCATCAAAAGACTTCCGTCCACGTCAAACAGGTGAACCTCATTCTCTTCAAAACGCGCCCCACCCAGCGAGTCATAGCTGCGGCGCAGGACAGTCTGAGGGCGTCCGTCTTCGTTCTTTTGCAATACCCGGACTTCGCGGCGGATCGGGTCGAAATAGGCGTCAGGGCGCGGGTCGAAAACCTCGATTGTCAACAAGGCGACGCCAACGACCAGAAACAGCATGGATGCCGCCATCTTGATCGGCCAAACATCTGCGCCAACGACCGATCCGGGCATCAACCACATTGAAAACGCGGAAACGATCAAAAACGCCCCGACCATCCGCGCCAGTATCAGGCGGGCCTTCCAGTTCGGTGCAAATGTGATCATTACCGGCACCGAATTCTCAAAGCGCGAGCCGGCAACGTTTTCCTGATATGCGTTTGTGTTAGTAGCGGTCATAACGCGTCACCCTTTTAAGGTTACTTTCGAAATTCTGTTGATCCGGTTGATGTCCGGTATGCAAAACAACTTTGAGCCGAAAAGCGTCAGCAATTGGGCGGCCTAAAGGAATTTGGGCGGCGTCTCAGAGGCATATGTGGCAGGGCTTGCCCTTGTGGCTCAGACGTGTATATGGGGCCATCCTTCGCAGTCGTATGAATCGCGCAGCCTCTCGTGGCAGGGTCGCGAAGGAACGTTTGGCCCCGCCTATGAAATGCGCCTTGATATAAACAGGAGTGCACATGCCACTGTATGAGCATGTAATGATCGCGCGTCAGGATCTGTCCAACGCGCAGGCGGAAAGCCTCGTCGAACATTTCGGCACCGTTCTGGCTGACAACGGCGGCAAGCTGGTTGATAGCGAGTACTGGGGCGTCAAGACGATGGCCTACAAGATCAACAAAAACCGCAAGGGCCATTATGCCTTTCTGAAAACCGATGCCCCCTCGGGCGCGGTGCAGGAAATGGAGCGCCTGATGCGCCTGCATGAAGACGTCATGCGCGTTCTGACCATCAAGGTCGACGGCCACGAAGATGGTCCGTCGGTTCAGATGCAGAAGCGTGACGAACGTGGCGAACGCCGCGAGCGCCGTTGATCAACGCCTGAGAAAAGGACACTAAACCATGGCCGCAAAACCATTTTTCCGCCGCCGCAAGGTCTGCCCGTTCTCGGGTGAGAATGCGCCGAAAATCGACTACAAAGACACCCGTCTGCTGCAGCGCTACATCTCTGAGCGTGGCAAGATCGTGCCTTCGCGCATCACCGCCGTTTCGGCGAAAAAGCAGCGTGAACTGGCCCGTGCTATCAAGCGCGCCCGCTTCCTCGCCCTGCTGCCCTACGCTGTGAAGTAAGGAGAGACTGACATGCAAGTTATCCTGCTGGAACGCGTTGCGAAACTGGGTCAGATGGGCGACGTCGTTGACGTCAAGCCCGGCTACGCCCGCAACTTCCTGCTGCCCCAAGGCAAAGCCCTGAGCGCGTCCGACGCCAACATCGCGTCGTTCGAAGCCCAGAAAGCGCAGCTTGAGGCCCGCAACCTGGAAACCAAGAAAGAAGCTGAAGCACTGGCTGAAAAGCTGGACGGTCAGCAGTTCATCGTGATTCGCTCGGCATCGGATGCCGGCGCTCTGTACGGTTCGGTCACCCCGCGTGACGCCGCTGACGCCGCAACCGAAGCAGGTTTCACCGTCGACAAGAAACAGATTGTCCTGATCGCCCCGATCAAAGAACTGGGTCTGCACACTGTCGCAGTGAAACTGCACCCCGAGGTTGAAGTCGAAATCAAAATGAACGTGGCCCGTTCGGCAGAAGAAGCCGAACTGCAGGCTTCGGGCAAATCGATTCAGGAACTGGCTGCTGAAGAAGAAGCCGCTGCTGAATTCGAAATCGCCGAACTGTTCGACGACATCGGCTCGGCCGCTTCGGACGACGACATGGTTGCCGACGCAGCACCGGTTGAAGAAGACGAAGCCAAAGCCTGATCCGGCTGCATGTGAGCATTCCAAAGGCCGCGCCAAAGCGCGGCCTTTTCTTTTTTCCCTGTGTGTTCACAGGTCGTACCGGCAAGTTTCAGCCCATTTTCCGGGGTAAGCTTGAAGGCTTATTGTCGATCCGTATCATTGCCGCCGAAATCCAGAGGACCGAAAAATGCTTGTTTATCTGCGCCATAGTTTCCTGGCACTGTTTCTATTTGTGTCGTTGGTTGCCTGCGGGGCAGACCAGGTCTCCAAGGCGGGCACGCCACATTTTGACCCGCCGCTCCACCCGAATGAAACGCCCGAGCTGAGAGCTTCGATCAACAGATGGGCGGACCATTACGAAATTCCGCGGGAGCTGGTTCACAAGCTGGCCATTCGCGAAAGCACACATCGACCATGGGCCGTCAACCGGCCCTATTACGGCCTTCTTCAGATCCTGCCAGCCACGGCGCGCTCGATGGGATACACCGGCAAAGCCGAAGGTTTGCTGGACGCCGACACCAACCTTGAGTTTGCCGGGAAGTACTTGCGCGGGGCGTGGATGCTTTCAGATGGGGACCAACGCAGGGCAATTTTTCTGTACGCCAAAGGTTTTTATCCCGAAGCTAAAGCCCGAGGAATGCTGGTCGAAACCGGGCTTAGGCCAACACCCTGACGGTCATTCGCGTCAGAATTCGATCGGAATCAGCACTTGAAACTGAATAGTGACAAAAATGTTCTATTGGGTGTCGCAATATGCGGTATTGCACAGACAATTAAGACCTCTCCTTGTCATGTTTAGAAAAGTATGATGTTCTGACGTGGTGAGGTAAACGGGTTCCACTCTGTGTAAGACGCATGCTCGACGACACCATCGGGCAGCAAGATGGGCCACAGCTGGTAGGCGCCACATGGAAATTGTCGATCTGAGCACTCTGCCGGATTCTGAAGTTCGATATACCGAATTTCTAAGGCAAATCTGTGAGAAGCATGACATGGATCATGCTGCCTATGCTGGTATGAACCCAGCAGCTGGAACAGTGGCTGGCTTTGTCACCTATGACGACGCCTGGAATGAGCACTACCAGAAACAGGGTCTGATCATGATCGATCCGACCATCCACATGGCCCGCCGCAGTATTGCGCCGGTGGATTGGAGCCGTCTGGAAAGAAGTCCAGACTTTCAACGCGTGTTCCGGGATGCTCATGATTTTGGCTTGCCCAGTCAGGGTGTTACGATCCCGGTACGCGGCCCTTACGGTGATATTGGCCTGCTGAGCGCTACCCGAAATTGCAGCAAGGAAGAGTGGCGCAAGCTTTACACAAACTTTATCGGCGATTTGCAGGCCATGGCCGTGCACATCCACGACAACGTCGTGTCCTCGGATCAGCTGACCGGTGCACTATATCATCCGACCTTGTCCTCTCGCGAAGCGGAAATCCTGCAATGGGTCGCTGCAGGTAAGTCGCAGCAGGATATCGGCGATATTTTGTCTATTTCGCACCGAACCGTAGAAGTACACTTGCGTTCTAGCCGGGAAAAGCTTAGTGCGCTGACCACCCCGCAGGCCGTAGGGCGGGCTATCGCGATCGGGCTTATTACCCCGGGATAAACAAAAAAATCCCCAAATTTCGCCAAAATACGGGAATCCCCCAATAGAAAAATCTTTCGAGAGCGGTAACGTCAGTATTACCGAACAACCACTCGAAGGGGGAAGAAATGATCATCGTGGTAGATGGCCTGAACAGACACATGTTCAGCGAAGTTCTTGACGAAATGTTCGAGTTGAGAGCACGTGTTTTTGGCGGACGTCTTGGATGGGACGTAAAGATCGAAGACGGCAAGGAAATTGATGAATTCGATCATCTGGACCCGGCATATGTAATCGGACTCGACGACGGGGGGAATGTCGTCGCAGCCGTGCGTGCCCTTCAGACCACAGGACCTCATATGTTGTCGGATGTGTTTTCGGCCATCCTCTGCGGGGAAGCACCACTTCGCAGTGCAACAATGTGGGAATCGACACGCTTCTGCGTGGACACGCAACGCCTCACACGCGGCAAGGAAAAGAACTCAGTCTCTTATGCCACCTGCGAGCTTATGATCGGCTCTCTGGAATATGCCAAGAACGCAGGTATTCAGGATATCATCACCGTAATCGATCCGGTCATGGACCGGGTTCTGAAACGGTCGAACTGCGCGCCATACGACTACGTCGGCGAAACGGTTCCCATGGGGAAAGTCTCGGCACTGGCCGCCCTGTTGGATTGCACCGATGAACGCATCTCGGGCCTGCGTGAGTTTGCAGGCATCCATGAGAACGTCTTTATGGACGACGAAGAGGCGCTGGCACTGTTTGCAGCCAAGAAGGCAGCAACCCAGAGCCCGGCCAATCAGGATCACAAGCCACTGACCGATCTTGAGAAGTATTTTGTGGAACAGATGAGCGCCGCAAGAAACGAAGCTGAACGCCAAGACGTTCTGAAGCTGATCGAAGCGCTCTCGGATACGTTCACACCAGAGCAGAAGATCGCTCTGCTAGATACCCCCCGTGCTTTTGCTCATGAGGCCTGACCCCCTCACCTCATAGACACAAAAGCCACCCATGCGGAGCCGTCTGATCTCAGGCGGCTCCGTTTTTTTTACCCCTCTCTTAGCAAAGAGGGAAGGAAGAGGATTATTCCTCTTCCAGTGCCTCAATGGCTTTTTGCAGGTCGTCCTTGCTGACTTCCTTGTCGCTGACCTGCGCCAGCTCGAACACATAGTCGACAACCTTGTCTTCGAAGATCGGCGCGCGCAGTTGCTGCTGCATCTGAGCGTTCTGCTGCACGAACTCGAAGAACTGGCGTTCCTGACCCGGGTACTGACGCGCCTGGTTCATGATCGCCTGGGTCATCTCGGCGTCGGTGACTTCCACCTCTGCCTTCTGGCCCAGCTCGGCCAGCAGCAGACCCAGACGCACGCGGCGTTCGGCCAGCTTGTTGTGCTCATCGGTGGGTTCGATCTCACCGTGGTCATGACCGGTTACTTCAGGGTTTTCCTCGTGCCACAGCTGATGTGCAATCTGCTTGGCTTCGGCTTCAACCAGCGACGGTGGCAGGTCGAACGACACTTTTTCGTCCAGCACGTCCAGCAGGGCCCGCTTCATGACCGCGCGCGACGCGCCCGCATATTCTGCTTCGAGACGTTCCGAAATCTGAGTTTTCAGAGCGGCCAGATCCTCGGCGCCGAACTTCATCGCCAGTTCATCGTTGATCTCGGCTGCAACCGGCTCTTTCACTTCCTTGATCGTGCAGGTGAAGACCGCGTCTTTTCCGGCCAGGTGTTCGGCACCATATTCTTCCGGGAATGTCACGTTGACGTCTTTTTCTTCCTCGGCCTTCACACCGACCAGTTGCTCTTCAAAACCGGGGATGAAGCTGTTTGACCCCAGAACCAGCGGGTAATCTTCGGCCGATCCACCTTCGAATTCTTCACCATCAACCTTGCCGACAAAATCGAACACGATCTGGTCGCCTTCCTTGGCTTTCGAACCCTTGCGGCGGGCTTTGAAGTCCTGAGCGGTTTCAGCCAGGTTGTTCAGCGCTTCCTCGACGGCGGCGTCATCCGCCTTGACGATCAGCTTGTCCAGCGCGACCGATTTCAGATCAACCTCAGGGATCGCGGGCAGCGCTTCGTAGGACATCGCGACCTCGATATCGTCGCCTTCTTTCCAGTCCTCGTTGGTCATCTTGACTTCGGGCTGCAGCGCGGGGCGGTCGCCGCTGTCTTCAAAATGCTTGTTCATCGCACCGTCGATGGATTCCTGCATCGCCTCACCCAGCAGGCGCTGGCCAAACTGCTTTTTCAGCAGCGCCATCGGCACCTTGCCTTTGCGGAAGCCTTTCATTTCGATTTCCGGCTGTGCTTCGGTCAGCTTTTCATTGACCTTGTCGTCCAGTTCGGCTGCGGTCACAACGATGTTGTAGCCGCGTTTCAGACCTTCGTTCAGCGTCTCGGTAACCTGCATTTTGGTAGTCCCCATAGGATTCGGGGCGCGCAAAACGGGCGCGCCGGGCAAATTTGACGCCTTCTATTTGCCCTGCCGCCAACGTGCAAGGGGCAAAGGCTGAATCAACCTGGTTTTGGCAAAAAAGAACGCCCCGAAAACCGGGGCGTTCGTGTTGGCTCGCTGGAAGGCAATTAAAACTTCCAGCGCGCGCCCAGTACCCAGGCTTCGTTGTTTTCGAACGACGTTCCGTCATCGAAATCGTGGTTGCGATACTTCAGATAAACATCGGTATTGATCGCTTCGACCTTCTGCACGACAGCGATACCCCATGCCTTGGTGTCGGACCCGTTGGTCTCGAAATCCGCGCCGTCATAATAGTCGATGCCGACACCTGTCTTACCCCAGGATACCCAGTTCCCCTCGTACGAGACCTTGCCGTACCAGTAATTCGGGTCCGTCTGGCCAGCTCGGTCATCGTCACGCGTGCCGCCGGCAATCGTGAACCCCAGACCGCTGGGCAACAGCACCGAGGCCGAACCGAGTGTATCCTTGCGATCCCCTGAATTGTCATCCCGCTCCCGCACAGAATACGCGACAGCTGCCGCAAACTCTACACCGCCTGCAAAGGTGTTTTCATAGAACACGCCGACATCGTAGTAGTCATCATCGTCACTGCTGGACAGAATGTTCTGACCATATGCAAAAGCGGCCGAGAATCCGTTAACCGTTGGAGTGTCATACCGGACGCGCCCACGACGTGAGCCATCAAAGTTGCTGGAACTGTCACCAACCGTAATACCACTCAGCACACCGTTTGTGCCGCGATAGAAAAAGCCAGAGTTCTCATCGTTTGTGAACGAATACAGCGCGGTGCCGACATAGGACAGGTCCACTTCTGCAGCACCATCTGCCGCCATGCTGCCCTGACCTGCCGAGAACTTGCCGTAGCTGCCCTTCAAGGCAAAATCCACAAACCGGATATCGTCGCGGGTCCAGCCGCTAAAGTTTGTACCGTTCTGGTTCCATTCAGTCGAATTCGGCAATCCCAACGCCGATTCCAAGCGGAAGGTAAACTCGTTCTGGCCAAATGGCTGCATCAGACGCAGGCCAACCCGGCTGTTCGACAGATCGTTGTCGAGGACTCGGGTCTCGGTATCTTGGCCGTCATCAACCGAAATCAAGGCCGGGTTTAACTGCCCGTAAAGCAGCACATAGCCGCCGCTGTTATTTTCGTATTTCAGCTCTGCGGCTGCCGGAACAGCGACCGTGGCAGTCAGAAAGGCGGCAACCGATATCTTTTTGATATTTGGGGTCATTTCACTCACCATAGTTGGTTCGGGGTTCAGATACTGCCCATTTGTTTACTGAATCCGAGCGTTCCAGTGGTCTGCGCCTTGTCTTACGCAAGAATTGTATTTTAGCAACAGAACATACAAAGAATTTTGCTATTTTATATTATTTTTCATTAACTTACAAGATATAACCCCAGCGCGTACTGGCAGCTTGCAAACGATTAGTGATGCCTGCCTATGCACCTGGCAAATATGCGGTATGCATCTGCGCACATCTTGACAGCGAAAACATGCCATTCTGACAGAGCCTGAGCTGCTTTCTGCCCAAAATAACTAGATATTCAGCTGTTTGAAAACATCGGGCAACTGCTCAGGCAGATCCTCGGCGATCAATCCCGGCCCGAAACGACGCGCGCATTCCACGTGCAGCCACGCTGCTGTCTCAGCCGCCGCCATCGCATCGAATCCCCGCGCCAGTAGCCCGGCGATGTAACCGGCCAACACATCGCCTGACCCGGCGGTTGCAAGCCAAGGGGCTGCGCGATCATAGCACGCGGCATTGATCGAACATCGCCCGTCCGGGGCAGCAACGACTGTATCCGGCCCTTTGAACAACACGATGCATCCCGCGCGCGCCGATGCCTCTCGCGTTGCGTCCACCTTGGAATAGGCGGGGCCTCTGACCGGCGTTTCGCTCAGCTTCTCCGCCAGATCGGGAAACAGCCGTGCAAACTCACCGCCATGCGGGGTCAGAACGCAGCGGTCATGCAGCATTTCAAACAAGTTTCCGGGATCGCCCGCAAATGCCGTCAGCGCATCCGCATCCAGAACCGTCGCACGTTTCGCAATCAGGGCGACTGGCACCAAGTCCCGCGCTCGCTCCAACCCCAAACCGGGGCCCAGACAAAGGGCGTTCATTCGCACGTCCTGCAGTACGTCTGACAGCATTTGAGAACCATCAACGCACTGTAGCATGAGGGCGGTGATCTGGCTCGCAACCTCTGCTAAAGCCAAGGATGGCACCCCCAGCGTCACCAACCCTGCCCCAATCCGCAACGCCCCCCGCGCCGCCAGTCGCGCCGCACCTGTCTTGCCGGGCCCACCCGAAAGGATCAGGGCATGCCCATGGGTGTATTTGTGCTCATTCATACTCTTACCAAGGCAAACCCCAGGCAGATTATCCACAGCCTTCGAAATCTCGTCGCCCCCCGCATCCTGCCTCAACCCGATATCTTTCGTGACAACATGTCCGCAAAAATATGGTCCCTCACTCAGCACGTGGCCAAGCTTTCTCGAATGAAACGAAACCGTAAGTGCTGATCGTGCACAGCGACGTCCATGCTGAGGGAAAAGTTCTCCCACGACTTTACCTGAGTCTGCGCAAAGACCTGAAGGAACGTCTATCGCGACCGTGCGTGGAGGAACTATGTGCGTACCTCCATCCTGACGCCGCAACTCCCTTGCCGTCTCAGCGTCATTATATGCCCAGAGAATTTCCCATAGCCTCACATCTTCAATCGATCGTGTTAGACCGGTCCCAAACAATGCGTCGATGAGAATATCCGGATACAAGATTCTGCCCCGTGCGATCTCAGATACATCCTTTGCCGAACCACCCCATCGCTCATAATTCACCCGGGCATCCGGCGGCAACTTTTCGGGATCGCCATACAGGAATACCTCAACCTTCCAGCCCAGTTCCCGCAAAAGCCGCGCCACGACAAACCCGTCACCGCCGTTGTTTCCGGGCCCGCACAATACGACTGCACGCAGCGGATCCTCTTCATCTTTTTCCAAATACTCCGGGGAGCGCGAGGGGCTGGCCCCTCGCCTGTCCAGATCCGGCCATTCCTCGAAGATCGCCTCGACAACACATTGCCCTGCCCGCTCCATCAGTTCCAAACCCGTAACCTCACCGGACCTGATGGCCGCGTGCTCGATGGCTTTCATCTGCGCTGCTGTCAGCAATTCCGTCATATCACACCTTCGCACGATTCAATTTCGATTACTTTTTGTGCAAACCGCCTAAAATTTAGCACAGAGCCTGATTTCAACGGATACCGACCCGACCGATACCGCAATCACGTTGCCGCCCGATCTTAGACGTGATCACTGCGCCTGAGACAACCATTCAAGGTGAGCCGGAATGAAAAAGATCGAAGCGATCATCAAGCCGTTCAAACTGGACGAAGTGAAAGAGGCGTTGCAGGACGTAGGTGTTCAGGGTCTCAGCGTCGTCGAAGTCAAAGGTTTCGGCCGTCAGAAAGGCCATACCGAGCTGTATCGTGGCGCGGAATATGTTGTCGACTTTTTGCCTAAGGTAAAAGTCGAGGTCGTATTGGACGATGACCAGGTTGATGCCGCCATCGAAGCCATCGTGTCGGCTGCCAAGACCGACAAAATCGGCGACGGAAAGATCTTTGTCTCTCCGGTTGAACAAGCCATTCGCATCCGCACCGGCGAGACCGGCTCGGACGCGCTCTAACATACCAATCTTCAAGTCAGAGGAATCAAGAGAATGAGCAAGGACGCAGTTCTTCAGCTGATCAAGGAAGAGGGCGCCGAATATGTCGACGTCCGTTTCACCGACCCCCGCGGCAAGCTGCAGCACGTGACCCTGATGGCCGATCAGGTCGATGAAGACTTCTTGGACGAAGGCTTCATGTTTGATGGTTCGTCCATCGCAGGATGGAAGTCGATCGAAGCTTCGGACATGAAGCTGATGATCGATACCGAAAGTGCATATGTTGATCCGTTCTACGCAGAGAAAACCATTTGCGTGCACTGCTCGGTTGTCGAACCCGATACAGGCGAAGCCTATGAGCGTGACCCGCGCGGCACAGCGCAGAAAGCCGAAGCATACCTGAAGGCATCAGGAATCGGTGACGTCGCATATATGGGTCCCGAAGCCGAGTTTTTCCTGTTTGACGATGTCCGTTATTCGAACACAATCAACAAGGTATCCTACGAAGTTGATGCAACTGACGCATCATGGAACACCGACACCGAATACGAAATGGGCAATACGGGCCACCGTCCGGGCGTCAAGGGTGGATACTTCCCGGTGAACCCGATCGACGAAGCGCAGGACCTGCGGTCGGAAATGCTGTCGACCATGAAGCGTCTGGGCATGAAGGTCGACAAGCACCACCACGAAGTTGCGTCTTGCCAGCACGAGCTGGGCCTGATCTTCGACAGCCTGACCAAGCAGGCCGATGAGCTGCAAAAGTACAAATATGTCATCCACAACGTGGCTCATGCGTACGGCAAATCGGCAACCTTCATGCCGAAGCCTATCGCAGGTGACAACGGCACCGGCATGCACGTGAACATGTCAATCTGGAAAGACGGCAAGCCACTGTTCGCGGGCGACAAATACGCTGATCTTTCGGACGAAGCGCTGTACTTCATCGGCGGTATCCTGAAGCACGCCAAGACCCTGAACGCCTTCACCAATCCGGCTACCAACAGCTACAAGCGTTTGATCCCCGGTTTCGAAGCCCCCGTTCTGCGCGCCTACTCGGCCCGTAACCGTTCGGGTTGTGTCCGTATTCCATGGACCGAAAGCCCTAAAGCAAAACGTGTCGAGGCTCGTTTCCCCGATCCGGCTGCAAACCCCTACCTGGCGTTTGCGGCTCTGTTGATGGCTGGCCTTGACGGCATCAAAAACAAGATCGACCCGGGCGAAGCCATGGACAAGAACCTGTACGATCTGCCTGCCGAGGAACTGGCCGGTATCCCGACTGTCTGCGGCAGCTTGCGTGAAGCTCTGGAAGCGCTGGCATCGGATCACGACTTCCTGCTGCAAGGTGACGTGTTCACCAAGGACCAGATCGACGGCTATATCGCCCTGAAGATGGAAGAGGTCGAAACCTACGAGCACACACCACACCCGGTTGAATACGGCATGTATTACAGCTGCTAAGCAACCACGGCATGGATTTGCAGGGGCGCTCAAACGGGCGCCCCTGTTTCATTTGCGCCGGTCTGTCGCTGTTCAGCCTTTTCGGGCGCCATGGCGCAGAATTCACACGTTTTACCTTCGCCTTGCTATGTGCCCGATGCTGAGGATCTGAAATCCTTCAAAGGCACTCCGCAGACCAATCAACAGGCATTTGCAGGAGCGGTTGGAGCCACTCCAACGAACTGCTTTGCCCAATTCAAAGCTCAAGGTAGGCTGGCCACAGATTTCAACACCATCGGATAATAATTATGTTTCGTCTTTACGTGTTAATCGCCCTGCTTGTGTCTTCGCCCCTTCTGGCCGCGCCTTGTGGGAATACCAGCGCGGGGTTCGAGGCCTGGAAGGCCGATTTCGCCCAGCAGGCCCGCAAGGCTGGTGTGAAAAAGAAGGGCCTTCAGGCGCTTGCCCAGGCGCAATACGCCACGGGCACAATCGCGGCGGATCGCAATCAGAAAAGCTTCAAATACACGCTGGACAAATTCATGCGTGTCAGAGGCGCTGATGCAATCGTCGCGCAGGGGCGCAAACGCAAGGCGGCAAATCCCGATTTCTATGCTGCTCTTGAACGGCAATACGGTGTTCCGGCGGGTGTTCTGATCGCCATTCACGGCATGGAAACCGGCTTTGGCAATTTTATGGGAGACAGTCAGGTTGTTTCCGCAATCACGACACTGGCCTATGATTGTCGCCGGTCCGAGTTCTTTGTTCCGCACGCAATCGGGGCACTGAAACTGGTCGATGCAGGAAGCATTACCGTGGCGACAAAAGGGGCAAAACATGGCGAGTTGGGTCACACTCAGTTTCTGCCGGGCAACGCCCTGACCTATGGCGTCGATGCCACCGGCGACCGTCGGGTGGACTTCTATGACATGACCGACGCGCTTGCCTCGACCGCCAATTTTCTTCGCAAGAAAGGGTGGAAGCCGGGGCGTGGCTATCAGCCAGGGGAGCGGAATTTTCAAGTGCTGCAACAGTGGAACGCGGCCTCTGTTTATCAGCAATCCATAGCAATCATGGCCGCCCGAATCGACCAATAGCCCGGTCGCACCAAAAACACACTCCGCACCCGCTTTCGCCACATTTCCGCCACAGTGACAAACAAAAGCCTTTAGTTTCTTGGTTTCCAATGCGTAACCAATGCCGGGGTAATATTACCTTTTTTGCATTTTCCGCCAAATTCTCCTCACGAATGGTTGTTACAGTGTTTGCTGAACAGTACGCAAAAAAGGACAGTGCAGTGGCTCGGAAGCACAGCTACCATGGCGGCCTGCAATTCAATGGCGACGCAAATGGCGCGATCGAGCGTTTTGGCACAATCGTTGCCACGACGCTGGAAGATTACGGCCATCTGGTCGAACGCAAGGCGTTGCTGAGCAATTCCGAAGCAAGCATTGTTTCAAGTCAGTACCTTGTGCGACTGACCTTGGATACAGGCACCCCCGAGCAGGAAGACCGGTACGAGCGTATGGATCGCGCCGCGGGGCTAAAAACGATAACAAAACCCCGCGCCGCAAATCCGCAAAACAGGTTGGTTCTTTCGATCACGCCGGTTTCCCCCCTGCTGGATGACTCCGAGATTTCGGAACTGATGATGGTCGTCATTCTGTATCGCATGGTCGATATCTGTTCGACCCGGCGCGTTGAATGGCTGTCGCCACACACGGTTCTGACGGTCGAGCAGTTCATGAGCGCCTTTGACACTCTGACCCCCAGCCGAACACGCGACAGAAAACAAATTTTTCAGTCGCTGACCGGGCAGTTTTCGGCAATGAATTTGCCCGAGAACGATGACACCATAAGTGTTCTTCATGCTTCGACGTCCCGCCCGATCCAGCTGACAGATGAACAATTGCTCAGCATCGCGTTTCGCAGTGAAGATACAAACAGGCCAGGTCAGGAAACGTTCGATGACGAAGATGGTGTCGTAAAGCCAAGTGACGTTTTGCGTCTCAGCAGTTGGTGCATGACGGGTGTACTGGCTGGCGTTTCGACCCCGATTGCCCTGTCAATGGCTGCTGTCAATCTGATCCGGGGTGAAGATTTTCGCCTCAACACACAGGTGCTTGTCTTTACCTTCGCGATAGTTGCCCTGAACGCAACGAACGCGTTTGCCGATGTTGCGGCCGCCTTGGGCCAATAAGAGAATTACAGAAGACCCTCCTTGGATGCCCCGCCTTTAGGCGGGGTTTTCCATTTTGGGAACCGCGTTCGCGGCCAGAATATAAGTGTGGATTGAAAAGACGACCGCATCCGTTTTCGGCAAGCGCAGCAGGGTTTGCCGCTCACTTCGCAAGTAGGACGTTTTACGTCGATCTGTGTCGCCCCGCCTGTCACTGGAGCTTCGGGGCTGAAACAGTTCGGGGTCTTCATACCAAAGCGCGTTAAAACGCCAGAGCGGACGGCCGGGCTGTATCCCGTCGAACAGGCGCTGCACCCGCTTGGCGATATTTTCGTCGTAACTTGCGACAGGCACATGGATGTCGATCAGTGGTCGCATGAATTTTTCGGACAAAAGCCAGCTGGCCGGGAAACACAGGATTGCGCCGGTCAATACATGTTCAGTTCCGCGCTTTTGCAGGATGCAAAAATCCTCCTGAACCAGCCTGCACAATGTATCAAGCGGCTGCGCCCGGTCGACTGCGACACTTACTCCGTCGGGTCTGACGACCTCCTCACCCGCATTGGGATAGACCTGCGACAGCACAAGGTCGAGCAGCTCCCGAGCGGCGGGTTCTGCCTGCGGATCAAGCGCCAGAACGTCATCGCGGCGTTCCGTCAGCAGCTTCTGCCGGCGTTGCATCTGACCTGCAAAAGCTTCGTCCCGATGCAACCAGTTTTCCATCGTTGCAGGCTGGATACCCGGTAAAGCACGTAGGTCGCCGACATCATACGGTATTTTATCTTGCAGAATTTTATTCATTCCAGTGGCTTAGCATGGGTCGAAATATTTGTCGGTCGAAAACGACAGGATCGCCGTCGCATTTTTCCAAGACGATCGATATGGGCACCTTAGGTTTGACTGAACAAGCAACGAGGTCCGTCATGAACAAGCATTACCGAGACACGCGCAAGATTGACCCCAGCCGAGGCGCTACGCTGGGTGATGGCACGCCAAACGAAAATGACCGGATCGAGATCGGACCGACACAGCTGGCTTTTGACGAATGGGCTGCTGCGGGGCTGGAACTGCCCAATCTTGCCCGGATGCGGGAACACCGCTGGAAACGACTGACGCAGGCCATCGTTGATCGCGGATATGGTGGCTTGCTGGTTTTTGACCCGCTGAACATCCGCTACGCAACCGACAGCACGAACATGCAGTTGTGGAATACGCATAACCCGTTTCGCGCGGTGCTGTTATGTGCCGATGGCTATATGGTGATCTGGGACTACAAGAACTCACCTTTCCTCAGCACGTTCAATCCGCTGGTGCGCGAGCAGCGGTCAGGCGCGGACCTGTTTTACTTCGACCGTGGCGACAAGGTGGATATTGCGGCAGATGTTTTCTCGAACGAGGTGCGCGTACTGATCGATGCGCATGGCGGCGGCAACAAACGTTTGGCTGTCGACAAGATCATGCTGCATGGTCTGCGCGCGCTTGAGGCGCAGGGCTTTGAGGTCATGGAAGGTGAAGAGCTGACCGAAAAGACCCGTGCCGTGAAGGGACCGGATGAGATTCTGGCCATGCGCTGTGCCAATCACGCCTGCGAAACCGCTGTGGCGGAGATGGAGAGCTTTGCACGCGCGAATGTCGGCAATGGCAAGACAACCGAGGATGATATCTGGGCTGTTCTGCACGCGGAAAACATCCGGCGCGGTGGCGAATGGATTGAAACCCGCCTGCTGGCGTCAGGCCAACGCACGAACCCGTGGTTCCAGGAATGCGGCCCACGCATCACGCAGCAAAACGAAATCATCGCCTTCGACACCGACCTGATCGGGTCTTACGGGATTTGCATCGATATCTCGCGCACATGGTGGATTGGCGACCAAAAACCCCGCCCTGACATGATCTATGCCATGCAGCACGCGCATGAACACATCATGACCAACATGCAGATGCTGAAGCCCGGTGTGATGATCCCGGAACTTACCGCCATGTCGCACAGGCTTGACGACAAGTTTCAGGCGCAGAAATACGGCTGCCTGATGCACGGAGTGGGATTGTGTGATGAATGGCCGCTGGTTGCGTATCCGGACAAAGCCGTCGAAGGCGCATATGACTATCCGCTGGAGCCCGGCATGGTGCTGTGCGTCGAAGCCTGCGTTGGCGAAGTCGGTGGCGATTTCAGCATCAAGCTTGAGGATCAGGTTCTCATTACCGAAACCGGGTATGAGAACCTGTCCAGATATCCCTTTGACCCCCAATTGATGGGAATCGAATAAGGCCGGGCCCTCAATTCGACCAATGCGACCGGCGGACATTTCCATGCCAATCTTCCGTGGCAAGGCTGACCTGAACCTGTGAACCACCTTGGGGCGCGGGCCAGGATTGGCCAACCGCGAACCCGGCAACGCCGGCCAAAACTATAGCCAGGATCATACGTGAACGCAGGTCGGGTATCCGGGGTGCAATATCTGCATGTGACATCTGTGTCTCCTGTTTCAGCTTTCAGGAACCACAAATGGGATGTGGAGAGACATAAGTGAAACGAATGTTTGTTTGGATCACCATCAAAAACCTTGATAATAAAAGAAGGTAAGAGCTCTGCCGCCATGCGGCCCGAAGGCGGCAGGGATCTTGCGCAGTCTGTGAAACACCCATTCGTTCTCACCTTCCCGTTACGCGTGTGACTTAAGGGTTGTGACCCAAGGGGCAAATACACAGTATTGGGCGTGTTCCCCCGTACCATTCAAGGAGCCGACATGCCCACGGAACGCATCACTTTTGCCGGACATGACGGCAGCCAATTGGCGGCGCGACTGGATTTGCCGGACGGGCCGGTGCTGGCGACGGCCCTGTTCGCCCACTGCTTTACCTGCTCCAAGGATATCCCGGCCGCCCGGCGCATTTCTGCCCGACTGGCTGCCATGGGCATTGCGGTGCTGCGGTTCGATTTCACCGGACTGGGCCATTCCGAAGGCGAGTTTGCCAATACGACCTTCACTTCGAATGTCGAGGATCTGATTTCAGCCGCGCAATATCTGGCTGGTCGAAAAATGGCACCTGCCCTGCTGATCGGCCACTCGCTTGGGGGCGCGGCGGTGTTGCGGGCGCGGGCTGGTATTCCGACTGTAAAAGCCGTCGTGACATTGGGTGCACCGGCGGACCCCGCCCATGTGTCGCATCACTTTGAGGCGGCGCTGCCTCAGATCGAAGAGGACGGCAGTGCCGAGGTCTCTCTGGGTGGTCGCCCCTTCCGCATTGGTAAAGATTTTGTGGACGACATTGCCAAATCGGCCCTGTCATCTGCAATCGCCGACCTCAAAGCTGCCCTTTTGATCCTTCATGCCCCACGCGACGAAACGGTCAGCATCGACAATGCGAGCGCGATCTTTCTGGCCGCGAAACACCCCAAAAGCTTTGTAACTCTCGACAACGCCGATCATCTGATCACGCGCGCCTCTGACGCCGAATATGCAGCGGATGTTATTGCTGCTTGGGTTTCACGCTATGTGAAACTGTGCCCACCCGCTCCGCCACCGGGTGCGCCAGAGGGCGTTGTGCGCATAACCGAAGCAGATCCGGGCGGGTTCATGCAGGATATTCAGGCGGGTCCAAACCACCATCTGGTCGCGGATGAGCCCGCATCTTATGGCGGTACGGACAAGGGCATGTCGCCTTATGGCTTTGTCTCGGCCGGTCTGGGGGCCTGCACATCGATGACAATACGCATGTACGCCCGGCGCAAAGGCTGGCCCCTGACAAATGTCAGCGTCGATGTGTGTCATGACAAGGTTCACGCGCAGGATGCCGGATTGGTGAATGACGGCAAGGTGGACCAGTTTCGCCGGAAAATCCGCCTGAGCGGCCCGCTGGATCAGGAGCAAAGGCAACGTTTGCTTGAGATTGCGGACAAGTGCCCGGTTCACCGGACGCTTGAAGGCTCGGCCCACATAACGACCGAGCTTCTTTCATAAGAAAGGCCGCCTGACAGGCGGCCTTTTGTTCCTTAGCGTCGCGGGCTCGGTCGATGAATGGGCGGGCGGGCAACCGGCGGGCGCGCGACAGGTGGGCGCGCGACAGGTGGGCGCGGGCGCGCGGGAGGTTTGGCAACAGGCGGTTTCGGACGCTCGGGGCGCACTGGTCGATCAGGTCGGTTGGGACGATCAACGTCAATATCCACATTAACGTCATGGTAGTAGTCGTTCCACAGCATCGAGTCGTAAAACGGGTCATACCCGTACCCGACCCCAACCGTCACACCGTCACAGGCCGACAGCGTCAAAGTCGCGATCCCAAACCCTAGCGTAAGGGACATCCGTTTGATCAGTCTAACGCTCATCGCTCCCTCCCTCACTGAAGTGCCCGGAACGACGCGAAAACGGCGTTCAGATCATCTGCATAAATCGGGTCTGCCCCGTCCCGCAGAATAGCAACTGCGATGGCAACCCGGCCTTGCGGAAGGTCAATGACGGTGGCGGTAAAGCTTACTCCCTTGCCGTCCCGGTGCCCGGTGCCCCGAAACACGCGGGCTGGCAATCCGCCGATACGGGTATCGCTGGTGCTGGTCGTCGTAGGGTCTTTGACCAGAAACTTGTCGATATCCTGCAAGTACCGGACGCCGCCCTGAATTGTTCCAACCCCCGCAGGTGATACGAAACCCATCCACACCGCGTCGTCTGTCACCGGCCGGAACCCCATGACCCGCGCGACCGCACGGGCGTCGCCCAGTTCGGTATCCTCAATCTCGCGCGGGCCGCCGGTACGAAGGACCCAGAAGTCTGGAACGTCAAACCGAAAGAGCGCTTGGCCTTCATCGGTGTATGTCACGGGTGTGTCAGCCAGTGCTGGTGCAGCTGCGCCGACCCAAAACACACCACAGAGGGCAAGTACAGAACATGATAAAAAACGCATATCTCAATAACCTGGTTATTTCCTTCCGATCAGATTGAACTGTTGCAGCGCTGTTTGTCCAGCATCGCTTGGCAGCAAGGGCAGGACAGGCATCCACCCCAACTGGCGGCATGATCCGGTGAGACCTAGTTGCAGGCGCAAAACCTGCCTTGTTGCGGAACCCTGCCCGTCAATACCGTACCAAATCCTTTGCAGGACAGTTTTCCGAACCCGTCTGCTGCTGAAAAGCCCGAACAAACGGCAAGAATCAGGGCAAACCGTCTCATATACGCTCTCGCATCTTGTTCCCTACCCCGCACGCGGTTAAACCCCGCGCCAACGCCTCATCCAATCTGCAAAAAAGGTGCCGTCGCCTATGATTCCCCGTTATTCCCGCCCCGAAATGGTTGCCATCTGGTCGCCCGAAACCAAGTTCCGCATCTGGTACGAGATCGAGGCGCACGCGTGCGATGCCATGGCGGATCTGGGCGTGATCCCGCGTGAAAATGCCGAAGCTGTCTGGAAAGCCAAGGATGTGGAATTCGATGTCGCCCGCATCGACGAGATCGAAGCCGTCACCAAGCATGACGTCATCGCCTTCCTGACCCATCTTGCAGAGCATGTCGGCAGTGAAGAGGCGCGTTTTGTGCATCAGGGCATGACCAGCTCGGACGTGCTGGACACTTGTTTCAACGTACAGCTGACCCGCGCCGCCGACATCCTGATTGCCGACCTTGAAGGGCTTCTGGCTGCGCTCAAGCGCCGCGCGATGGAACATAAGAACACGGTTCGTATTGGACGCAGCCACGGCATCCACGCCGAACCGACAACCATGGGTCTGACCTTTGCCCGCTTCTACGCCGAGATGGACCGCAACCTGTCCCGGATGCGCGATGCACGTGCGGAAATCGCCACCGGAGCGATCAGCGGCGCGGTTGGTACCTTTGCCAATATCGACCCGCAAGTCGAGGAACATGTCTGTGACAAGCTGGGTCTGGTGCCTGAGCCGATCAGCACGCAGGTCATTCCGCGTGACCGCCACGCGGCCTTTTTTGCAACGCTGGGCGTCATCGCAAGCAGCATCGAAAACATTGCCATCGAAATCCGCCACATGCAGCGGACCGAGGTACTGGAGGGGGCTGAGTTCTTCTCGATGGGCCAGAAAGGCTCCTCGGCGATGCCGCACAAGAAAAACCCGGTGCTGACTGAGAACCTGACCGGTCTGGCGCGCATGGTCCGCGCAGCCGTAATACCGGCAATGGAGAATGTCGCGCTCTGGCACGAACGCGACATCTCGCATTCATCTGTCGAGCGCATGATCGGTCCGGATGCCACAATCACGCTGGATTTTGCCTTGGCCCGCCTGACAGGTGTGGTCGACAAAATGCTGATCTTCCCGGAAAACATGCTGGAAAACATGAACAAGTTCCCCGGGCTGGTCATGAGCCAGCGGGTTCTGCTGGCCCTGACCCAGGCAGGTGTCAGCCGTGAGGACGCCTATGCCATGGTACAGCGCAACGCGTTGAAGGTTTGGGAACACCGCACCGACTTCAAGGAGGAACTGTTGGCGGATGCTGATGTAACTGCCGCACTCAGCCCTGCGCAGATCGAAGAGAAATTCGACCTCGGGTATCACACCAAGCATGTCGATACGATCTTTGCGCGCGTGTTTGGCGACTAACGGTTATCTTTTCAGTCTGTTAGCCGGGGGTGTTCTGCCACGTGCATTGTACCCCCTTGTTTTTTGCCAGACCAACGGAAATGCGGTATCCTGCATGTGCTTTTTCCATACGAGGGAAACATCATGATCCGAACACTCCTAAGCGCATTGGCACTGGTTCTTGTGGCCTCGGCCGGGCTTGCCTGCGAACAACATTCCAAACAGACCCAATCCTGCGCACCCGGGACAACGTGGGATACTGAAACAAAAAGCTGCGCGAAATCTGTCAACAGCTGACAATTTTTGTCCAGTTCGTGAATAAAAGCGACCGTTCCCCTGTTAGCTTTTTTGTAGATCACACTATGATTTCAATAAGAGCCCCGAGAACGGAGTAAAGAAATGCGCCTTTTGTTAGCTTCTGCCCTTGCTTTGCAAGCCTTTGCCTTCGCGCCAGCTGTCCATGCCGCAGGTGGTGACAGCAGCAGCCCGCCGAAACCGACGAATACAACCAAGAAATGCCTGTTCGGCCGTGTATATGACGAAACCCGTGGAAAATGCGTCAAACCCGACAAGTCAAGCCTGACAGATGATCAGCTGTATGATGCGGTCCGCGAACTGGCGTATGACGGGCAATACGGGCACGCTCAAGACATTCTGCGCATCATGGATCAGGACGACGATCGTGTCCTGACCTATTGGGGTTTCACCTATCGCAAGATGGGCGAGCTGGAACTGGCAAATGTCTTTTATCAAAACGCGATCAATGCCAACCCAGACAATCTTTTGGCGCGCAGCTACATGGCGCAGGGGTTTGTGTCCGAAGGCCGAACCGATCTGGCGATCGAGCAATGGCGCGAAATAAAGTCCCGTGGCGGAGAAGGCACCTGGGCCGAGGCATCGTTGCGCGAAGCGATCCGAACGGGCCTGACATACAGCTATTAAGGTTCAGGGTTATTTAACCCGACTCTCTCTAATCTGCCTGTGGTTTGAAAACTTTAGCTCCACAGGCAGATGCAGAACACCAACGCATTAATTCAAACGGTTCAAGGGGCTTCGGCCCCATTTTCCGCAGGAGGTGGCGACAGCCCGCGCCTTGTTCCCCGATCTTTGACCAGCCGTCAAAAGGCGGCTGTTGTCGTGCGCCTGTTGTTGAACGACGGCGCCGATCTTCCGCTGGAGGAGCTTCCCGATGACCTGCAAGAGAAACTGACACATCAATTGGGGGAAATGGGCCTTGTAGACCGGGCGACTCTGGGTGCTGTGGCGCAGGAATTCAGCGAAGCCCTGGACAATGTCGGTCTGGCCTTTCCACATGGTCTTGCCGGGGCCTTGGATGCCGTCAGTGGAAAAATCACACCCGCGACAGCCGCGCGTTTGCGCAAAGTTGCCGGAGTTCGTCAGATCGGTGATCCCTGGCAAAGGTTGCGCGACATTCCAGCCCAGGACCTTGCGGCCATGGCACAGGCGGAAAGCACTGAAGTGGCCGCTGTGATGCTTTCAAAAATGGATACGGCACAGGCGGCGCAGATGCTGGGCCACATGCCGGGTCCGGTGGCACGGCGGATCACCTACGCAATCTCGAAAACAGCAAATGTCACGCCCGAAGCGGTTGAGCGGATCGGCTGGTCACTGGCTGCTCAGCTGGATCAGCGGCCTGTTCAGGCCTTCAATGACGGTCCAGGCGCGCGGGTGGGTGCAATTCTGAACCAGTCTGCGTCCGCCACACGTGACGACCTGCTGAACGCGCTGGATGAGGACGACGCCGATTTTGCCGATCTGGTGCGCCGCTCGATCTTTACCTTCGCCCATATCTCCAGCCGGATTTCGCCCCGTGATGTTCCAGCCATATTGAGGGAAGTCGATCAGCCTGTTCTGGTCGCGGCCCTTGCTGGTGCCGCCGCGGATGATGACAAGGCATCTGTCGAGTTTCTGCTGTCGAATATCTCCTCCCGCATGGCAGAAAACCTGCGCGAGGAAATCGCGGAACGCGGGCGGGTCAAGCAATCTGAGGCCGAAGATGCCATGACCCAGATCGTTGGGGCGGTTCGTACCTTGTCTGACGCCGGAACAATTACGCTGATTGAAAAGGAAGACGACGAAAACACGGGTTGAGGCAGGAACAGGCGCACCCGCCAGATCGTTAGGGCAGCCATTTCGCCAGGGTGCTTGAGGTTACGGGTACCGGGTTGTATGTCTGAGGCAACATTTCGCAACACGCGGTGAGACACCTCCATGCCCGTCGAAAAGTCGGAGCTCAGCCGGTTTGAGCTTGGAAAATACTATGTCGCCAATCTGCTCCTGCAGGGAATCATCGGCGCTATGCGCCTGCTTCCTTATGAAAGGCGCATAGCAACCATGGGTGCAATCATGAAAACCCTTGCGCCTGTCGTTGGATTTCGCACCCGTGTCCGCCGGAATCTAAAGCTCACCTGCCCTGAATTGTCTGACGCCGAGATCACAAAGATCTATCGTGACGTGTCGGATAATGCCGGTCGGGCAATTATGGAGCATTTTTCACCCGAAGGTTTCATCGAACGTCAGGTGAACGCCAAGATATCCGGGCCCGGTATTGCTGCGTTTGACGCCGCGATTGCCGAAGGGCGTCCGGTGATGATGATCACGGCGCATTTCGGTCACTATCTGGCCGCGCGTGTTGCCCTGCAGAAACACAGCGGCAAGCCGATTGGATGCCTCTACCGGCGGATGGCCAATCCCTATTTCAACGACGCCTATGTCGAAGCCTTTTACAAAACCGGCGCGCCGATGTTCGAACAGGGGCGGCGTGGTATGGTCGAAATGGTCCGGTCACTCAAGAACGGTGGAATCATTGCCATCGTGTCCGACCTGCATGCGCTGGGGGGCGAAGAGCTGACATTCTTTGGCAAGCCTGCCGTGACATCCGTGCTGAACGCAGAGCTGGCCATCAAGTACAAGGCCGTACTGATACCGTGCTATGCCGTGCGCCAGCCTAATGGCATCGACTTTGAAATCATCCTGCATGATCCCGTTCCGCACACGGACCCAAAGACGATGACTCAGTTCACCAATGACGATCTGGAACAGATCGTGCGGCAGCATATGGGACAGTGGTTCTGGATCCATCGGCGTTGGAAAAGCTGGAACGGGCTTGGCGTTCAACCGGACGACATGCCCTGATCACTTGGCCCAAGACGCGGCAACTATTGGCCCGTGACCGGCCCTTTGCACAAGCACGACGGCTGGCAAGTCTGGTTCCAGCTGCGCCGAGTATGTCTGCGGCGTTTGCCCATCCCACCGGCCCGCAATCTGCCAGGTCTCGACAACATTGGCATAATCCAATTCCCGCCCTGCTAGTTCACCACGGCGGATCGAGGCATGGCGCAGAGGCGAATACTGAACGATACGCACGTCATAGGTCTCACCTTCGGGCAATTCTACAGGCGTCACACTCACGGTCACTTCGTCAGCGTCTCGGATTGCTGTCACCGCTGCCTCGGGGGCGGCCTTTAGATGCGCATCAATCAGACGGTCGAGCTCCTGAGCCTGAGCGCCGACAATATCGTGCTGACCATTTATGATCATCTGGGGCGTATAGATCATGGATTTTCCGTTTTCGCGGGCATAGGCCCGTTGCCGCAGCGTGTGATCAGGATCGGCATATTCGTCCTTCCAGCCGATGTAATCCCAATAGTCGACATGCAACGCCAGCCCGATGACATCGTCGCGTTTCGCCAGCTCATGCATGATCCGATCTGCCGGCGGGCAAGACGAACACCCCTGTGAGGTGAACAGCTCAACCACCACAGGATCCCCACCGGCCATGGGCTGGGTGGCGAGCAGGCAGGATATCAGGGCGGTCAAAGCAGCGGGTCTGAACATCAAAACTCTCGGATAAAGCGGGTGTTCTCTGGGATAGCCGTTTTGCCCTTCAACCGCCAATCAACGTTTCTTGAGGGCGGTATCTGCAATTCTCCGCCTAAATGTGTGCAATGGTATACAAAATTACAAATCCAGTGTCATTGAACCTTGAACCAACGGCTTGGGTGATGCAGATAACACTCAGCGATGCCCGAAATCCAAGTCATTTGAGAAGGGAGGCCACCAGATGCCCATTAAAGTCGGACAGGATACCGCCAAGACACGCCGCAGCCTGAACGTGAATGGCAAATCCATTTCCTACTATTCGATCCCCGCCGCGCAGCAGGCCGGTTTGGGTGATTTCTCCAACCTTCCTGCCGCGTTGAAAGTCGTGCTGGAAAACATGCTCCGATTTGAAGACAGCGGCTTTTCGGTCTCGGTCGATGACATCAAGGCATTTGCCGAATGGGGTGCCAATGGCGGCAAGAACCCGCGCGAGATTGCGTACCGCCCTGCCCGTGTGCTGATGCAGGACTTTACCGGTGTTCCTGCGGTGGTCGATCTGGCCGCCATGCGCGACGGAATCAAAGGCCTGGGCGGCGACGCACAGAAGATCAACCCGCTGAACCCGGTCGATCTGGTTATCGACCACTCGGTCATGATCGACGAGTTCGGGAACCCGCGTGCGTTCCAGATGAACGTCGACCGCGAATACGAGCGCAACATGGAACGCTATCAGTTCCTGAAATGGGGTCAGAACGCGTTCAATAATTTCCGCGTTGTGCCTCCCGGCACCGGTATCTGTCATCAGGTGAACCTGGAATATCTGGCACAGACTGTCTGGACTGACACCGATCAGAACGGCGAAGAAGTTGCCTATCCTGACACGCTGGTTGGCACCGACAGCCACACCACCATGGTCAATGGCATGGCCGTTCTGGGTTGGGGCGTCGGCGGGATCGAGGCCGAGGCCGCAATGCTGGGTCAGCCGATCTCGATGCTGATCCCCGAGGTGATCGGCTTCGAGTTGACCGGCTCGATGGTCGAAGGCACCACCGGTACGGACCTTGTTCTGAAGGTTGTCGAAATGCTGCGCGCCAAGGGCGTGGTGGGCAAATTCGTCGAATTTTATGGCGAAGGGCTGGACCGCCTGCCGCTGGCTGACCGTGCAACCATCGCCAATATGGCGCCGGAATACGGCGCGACCTGCGGCTTCTTCCCGATCGACGGCGAGACCCTGCGCTACATGCGCAACACTGGCCGCGACGAAGACCGCATCGCGCTGGTCGAAGCCTATGCCAAGGAAAACGGGTTCTGGAGAGGCCCGGATTATGCGCCGATCTACACGGACACGCTATCGCTGGACATGGGCTTGATCGTTCCTGCAATTTCAGGACCGAAACGCCCGCAGGACTACGTCGCACTGACCGACGCCAAGGCCGCTTTCACCAGGGAAATGAAAGAGACCTTCAAGCGCCCCATGGGCAAGGAAGTCGCCGTCAAGGGCGAAGACTACACCATGGAGTCGGGCAAGGTTGTAATTGCTTCGATCACCTCCTGCACCAACACTTCGAACCCTTACGTGATGATCGGTGCTGGCCTTGTGGCCCGCAAAGCCGCAGCGCTGGGTCTGAACCGCAAGCCTTGGGTCAAAACCTCGCTGGCACCCGGTTCGCAGGTTGTATCGGCCTACCTTGAGGCCGCTGGACTGCAAGATGATCTGGACAAGGTTGGTTTCAACCTTGTTGGGTACGGCTGCACCACCTGCATCGGCAACTCGGGCCCGATCCAGAAGGAAATCTCGGAAGCCATTGCCGAGGGCGATCTTGTCGCCACGTCGGTTCTGTCCGGCAACCGGAACTTCGAAGGCCGTATCTCACCGGATGTCCGCGCGAACTACCTGGCTTCACCGCCGTTGGTTGTTGTCTATGCGCTGGCAGGTACGCTCGACATCGATCTGACGTCCGAGCCCATCGGTCAGGACAAGGATGGCAACGACGTCTTCATGAAGGACATCTGGCCAACCCAAAGCGAAATCGCGGAACTGGTTGAAGCGACCGTAACCCGCGAAGCGTTCCAGTCAAAATATGCGGATGTCTTCAAGGGGGATGAGAAATGGCAAAGCGTCGAGGTACCGCAACAGGAAACCTATGACTGGCCGCCAACGTCGACCTACATCCAGAACCCGCCCTATTTCCAGGGTATGGGGGCGGAACCGGGCACGATCTCGAACATCGAAGGCGCTAAAGTTCTGGCCATTCTGGGCGACATGGTGACCACCGACCACATCTCACCTGCGGGATCATTCGCAACCACGACGCCGGCTGGCAAGTATCTGACCGACCGTCAGGTTCAGCCGCGCGAGTTCAACTCGTATGGCTCGCGACGGGGCAATCACGAAGTCATGATGCGCGGCACCTTCGCCAATATCCGCATCAAGAACGAGATGTTGGACGGAGTTGAAGGCGGATACACCAAAGGTCCGGATGGCGAACAGACGTCGATCTACGATGCCTCGATGGCCTATCAGGCCAATGGCACCCCGCTGGTCGTGTTCGGCGGCGAACAATACGGCGCGGGCTCAAGCCGCGACTGGGCGGCCAAGGGCACGGCGCTGCTGGGCGTCAAGGCCGTAATCGCCGAGAGCTTTGAGCGTATCCACCGGTCCAATCTGGTTGGCATGGGCGTGATCCCGTTCGAATTCACCGGTGGAGATACCCGCAAAACTCTGGGTCTGAAGGGGGACGAAACCGTCTCAATTCACGGGCTGGATACGGTCGAGCCGTTGCAGGACGTGCCCTGCACCATCACCTACGCAGATGGGGCTGAGACGACCATCCAGTTGAAATGCCGGATCGATACCGCGCCTGAGATCGAATACATCGAAAACGGTGGCGTGCTTCAATACGTGCTGAGGAATCTGGCGAAGGCCAACTAAGCCTGACCAGTCTGGACAAATGACAAGGGCGCCTGCGGGGCGCTCTTTCCTTTTCTGTATTTCAGTATCCCGTTCACGCATTTTTAAGTGGATTCCTTGACCCTGCTACAAAAACCGGAGACGCGTATGCAGGAAGTCGTCATTGTCAAATCCACGCCCCTGCCGGGGAAATTCGCGGCGCTTGCCAAACTGATCGGGGATCTGGTTGCCGAAACCCGAAAATTCCCCGGATGTCGTGCCGCTTATCTTCTGCTCTCGCCCGCAAACAACGAACAAGTCGTTGTTCACATCTGGGAAAACCCCGACGCGCTTGAAGCCTACCTGAACTGGCGTGCCGACAAAGGCGATTTTCTGCGAATCAACGAGTTTCTTGAGGTCGAGCAGGATTTCCAAACCTACCAGCTCGCCTGAACCAGAGGTTGAAAGGCCCTACTCAGCCGCTTTCTCAAGCGCAGGCCGGATGGTGCTTTCGATGACACGTTGCGTGATCGGGCCTGCAAAGCGCAGAATGATCGTTCCATCACCGTCGATCACGTAGGTCTCGGGAACACCGTACAAACCCCAATCAATCGCCATGCGGCCCTGTTCGTCGCGGCCGATGGCAGTGTACGGATCGCCAAGATTATCCAGGAAAGCCACGGCATTGCTCAGCTTGTCTTTGTAGTTAATGCCGTAAACCGGGATGCCTTCAGCTGCCAATGCCTCAAGGTTGGGATGCTCGGCACGGCATGGCGCGCACCAACTGGCCCAATAGTTGACCAGCTTGACCTCTCCGTCGCGCAGCGTTTCGTCGTCGAAAAGGGTCTTTCCCGGAAACTCGGTTAGAACCACGGGCGGCGCTGGTTGCCCTTCGCGGGCCGAGGGTAAGGCGTTGGGATCTTCGCGAAACATGCCGATGCCTGCGAGAACCGCAAATGCGCCAAAAATCAGAGGCGGCGCAATCATAAGGGGCGAGACTTTAGCCATTGCGCGACATCCTCTGTTCGACCTTCTCCATTTCCGCGCGCACCTTGCGCCCGCGCATCACGCTGAACGCAACCAGTACCACGATAAGAGCGATGGAAACAGCATAAGACGACAAAACAGCGTCTGCATATTTTCCAAGATCGGGGATCATCCGCCTACCCTTTCCCGTGCCTGTAGCGCCTTGATACGACGGGCGCGAATTTCCGTTCCGGTGCGGTACAACACCAAGGCGATGAACAGCAGAACAAACCCGATGATGCAGGCCAGCAGAGGGTAGAAAAAGACATTGCTGACTTTCTCTTCCGTATCCGCCCCGGTAACGGCCCCGGCCCGCATGACCGATGCGCCCTGATGCAGGCCCTGATTCCAGAAATTCACCGCGTATCGGCTGAGGATCGCAAAGACCGACCCAACCAAGCACAGAACCGAGGTCAGATCGGCTGCGGTATCAGGATCCTCGATAGCTTCCCACAAGGCGACATAGCCAAGGTAGAACAGAAACAGGATCAGAAACGACGTCAGGCGCGGATCCCAGGCCCACCATGTACCCCACATGGGCTGTCCCCAGATGGCCCCGGTCAGCAGCGCAATCAGGGTCATTACAATCCCGATCGGTGCAGCAGCCCGTGCCGCAAGCGCGCTGACATGGTGGCGACGCACCAGCCAGACCAATGAGGTGGCCAGCATCATCAGCCAGCAATTGATCGCCATCAGGGCCGCCGGAACATGCAAATAGATGATCTTGACCGTCGACCCCTGCTTGTAGTCGTCCGGTGTAAAGAAAAAGCCCCAGGTCAGACCGACAACGATGCAGAGGATCGAGACGATCCAGAAAAACGGCAGGACCCGTTCGCTGGTTTCAAGAAACTTGCGCGGGTTGGCATATTCCCAGAGGGCGTTGGCTTTGGCTGCGATTGACATGGGCCCTATCTAGTCCGAGTTGGGGTGGTTCTCAATTGACATCCATCAAACTTGTCGCGGTTCACCGCAGATTGATACGTAGCACGGCAGCGCTGGCAAAGGGCAACAATGCGATGGTTGCCGCCGTGATCCCGGCCAGCATCAGCAGTGGCGTCTGCACCTCCATCCCTGTTGCTCCACGCCGGGCAACTTCGGCCCCGAAAATCAGGGTGGGGACGTAAAGCGGCAACACCAGAAGCGACAGCAATAGCCCGCCACGTTTCAGACCAACGGTGAGCGCAGCACCAAATGTCCCGATGACGCTCATGGCCGGGGTACCGATCAGGAGCGAGATCACCAGCCAGAAAAACCCCGGTAGCGGCAGGTTCAGCAAGACACCCAGAAACGGCGCGGCCAGAACCAGCGGCAGACCAGTGGTCAGCCAGTGGGCCAGCGCCTTGACTGTGACAACCGATTCAAGCGGCAGCGGTGCCGTGGCCAGCAGGTCGAGCGAGCCGTCTTCCCAGTCCAGTGCCAGCAGGCGGTCAAGCGACAGAAGGCAGGCCAGCAAGGCCCCCAGCCAGAGCACACCGGGCGCAATCGTGGACAGCAGCGAGGATTGCGGCCCCACGGCAAATGGCACCATCACAGTCACGATCAGGAAAAAGGCCAGACCCAGCCCAAACCCGCCGCCTGCGCGGAAAGCCAGTTTCAGGTCGCGCAGCAACAGGGCGATCACAGGAAACCTCCGTCGAAATCGTCGATGGGTTTGGGTTTGGCCTTGTTAGGACCGACGTCCAGAACCTCGCCATCAAGGCCAAGGTCGATATGGGTCGCGATCAGGGCTGACCCGCCCTGCCCCAGATGTGCCCCCACCGCATCGGCAAACATTTGCACCGCGTTCCTGTCCAGCGAGACGGTCGGTTCGTCCAGCATCCAGATTGGCCGCCCTGTGACCAGCATCCGCGCCAGCCCCAACCGCCGTTTCTGGCCCGCCGACAGATTGCCGGCGTGACGGTCGGCGAGTTCGTTCAACTCAAAAGCGTCCAGCGCCGGCTGGATGTCATATGTACCAAAGACCGCTGCCCAGAATGTCAGGTTTTCAGTCACCGACAATGTCGGTTTGAGCCCGTCCGAATGGGACGCGTAGGCGATCCGGTCCTCGGCCCCTTCGATCTTGCCTTCCAGCGGAGGCTGCAAGCCAGCCAACGTGCGCAGAAGCGTCGTTTTGCCGATCCCGTTTGGGCCCCGCAGGATCAGAGCCTTGCCCGGCGACAGCTGAAAGCTGAGGCCCTCAAGGACGGGAACACCGCCACGTGTGATCGACAGATCTGTTACAGTCAAAGTCATGAGACCCGCTTAGCGGATTGTCCGCAGGGGCAAAAGGCGAGATTTGCCGCAGGATGCCAGCGCACCACAGCCGGCACATGTCGGAGTGAGGGGCCAGCCCCTCACACTCCCCGGGATATTTTTGGCCAGATGAAGAGAATCCCGTCAGACAGGGATCAGGGCAAGTGCGATGCGGCGACCTTCGGCGAGCAGCACATTGTAGGTGCGGCAGGCGGCGGGGGAGTTCATGATTTCAACACCAAGTCCGACATTTTCCAACTCAACCCGTAGCGATTGGGGGATGTGGGCCATGTCTGCGCCCGTGCCGATAAGCAGGACGTCGATCCTGCCCGCCAGGTCCAGAAGGGGGTGTCGGTCGTCATAGCCGCCCCACTCTGCCGGGCCTGCCGGGCCTGTCAGGACAGCGCCGTGGAAGACATCGCCGCCAATTCGAAAAAAACCGGGGCCATAACCGTCTATGGGTTTGGCATCTGTAAAAGTAATCTGATTCAGACGCATGATGTCCCTTCTTCAATCCAGAAGCGGCAGTCCGGAAATGACCGCAATCAGGATGACCGAATAGGCCGCGAGGCGGTAGATCCGTTCCAGTTTCGGGTCGAACAATGCTTTGCCGATAAGCGTAGTGATCAGATAAGGCACACACAGCAGCAGGACAATCCATAGGATCGACAAATCTGCGGCACCGCTGATGAGGATGTTGAAAACGATGACAACGTCGAGCAATGCCAGAAAAATGATGGTGTTGGCACGAATCTTGCGCACATCTGTGGAACTGGCCAGATAGAACACGATGACAACCGGGCCGGTCAGCCCGGTCATGCCGCCGACAACGCCTGCGCTACCGCCGATGGCGAGACGTCCGGGCAGTCCCAGTTTACCCTCCCACCGCCAGCCAGTAACCACGGCCAGCAGGGTCAGACCGGTAATGCCGCAAACAACCCAGCGCAGCGCAACCGAGTCCACCTGCACCATGATCCACAGCCCCAGCGGCACGGTTATCGTTGCGGCAAAGCCCAGAGTGCTGATTTCGACCTTGTCACAATCCCGCCACGCCTGCGGAGCCAAGGCAAAGGTTGATGCAATACCGGTGGCGGCCATCAGAAAGACCACTTCTGCAATAGGCAGGAACTGGGTCGCCACCGGCACAAAGATCATCGCGGTGCCAAAACCTGTGAAGCCGCGGACAAGTCCCGCGGCTCCGATGGTAAGGATCAGCCAAGTGAGGCCCGGCAGGGCCAAGGCCTGTTGTAGAGCCTCAGGCATCAATATTGGCAAACTGGTTGCCCGCCGTATTCGACGGTTTGGACCAGTCGCGCTTGACCCCCAGCCACAGCAGGATGGTTGAGGCCACGAAGACCGACGAATAGGTCCCGACAACGACACCCCAGATCATCGCGAAGACAAATCCGCGGATGACGTCCCCACCCAGCAGATAAAGCGAGATCAGCGCCAGTAAAGTTGTGACCGAGGTCATCACCGTTCGGCTCAGGGTTTCGTTGATCGATACGTTCAGAACCTCTTTCAGGTCCTTCTTTTTGTATTTCCGCAGATTCTCGCGCACCCGGTCGAAGACGACAACCGTGTCGTTCAGCGAATAGCCGACGATGGTCAGCAGCGCCGCGATGATCGCCAGATCGAAGCGGATTTGCAGTTCCGAGAAGATGCCGATGGTCAGGATCACATCGTGCACCAATGCGGCAACTGCCCCCAGTGCAAACTGCCATTCAAAGCGCAGCCAAATGTAGACAAGAACGGCGCCGATGGCCAAGACAACCGCGATAACAGCAGTCTGGATCAGCTCGCCCGACACTTTTGGGCCAACGGATTCGACGCTTTCAAAGGGCAGTTTTAGTCCGGGGTCTGCGGCAGCCAGCGCTTCGCCGACCTGGGTGATCACATCTGCGGTGACCGCTTCGGCGCCTTCCTGAGCCTGAATACGGATCATCGCGACATTTTCATCGGGACCGAAGCTTGGATCAAAAATCTCGGTGATGGTGACGTCACCCAGTTGCAGCGGAGACAAAGCATCGCGGTATACACCCACGTCGATTGCATGATTGCTTTGGGTCCGGATCGTGGTTCCACCGCGGAAATCGATGCCGAAGTTCAGCCCCTGCAGCAGAAATGAGGTGAACGCAATCACCATCATCAGGCCGGAGATTCCAAGCCAGATTTTCCAACGATTGAAGAAGTCGAACGAGGTGTTCTGCGGTACGAGTTTCAGTCTCATGTCAAACCTCGATCGTTTTCGGTCGGCGGCGTTCGAACCACATGACAACCATCAGGCGCGTCACGAAGATCGCGGTGAAGACGGATGTCAGGATACCCAGGCCCAGAGTGATCGCGAACCCGCGCACAGGGCCGCTGCCCATGGCAAACAGGATAACGGCGGTGATGAAAGTGGTTATGTTGGCGTCCAGAATGGCCGACAACGCCTTTTCATAGCCCAGATCGATGGCGCGGGCCGGACCTCTGGCGGATTTCAGTTCTTCGCGGATGCGCTCAAAGATCAGCACGTTGGCATCCACTGCCATACCGACCGTCAGAACGATCCCCGCAATCCCCGGCAGTGTCAGTGTTGCGCCGATCAGGGAAAGCAAGCCGAACAACAGGCCCACGTTGATGATCAGCGCGATATTGGCGAAGACACCGAACAGGCCATAGCTGAGCGCCATGAATACCAGCACCGCGACAAAGGCCACGATTGTGGCAACTTTACCTGCGTCGATACTGTCCTGCCCCAGTTCGGGGCCGATGGTGCGTTCTTCCAGGAATTCTAGCCCTGCAGGCAAAGCACCGGCACGCAGCAGGACGGCCAGATTGGTGCTTTCCTCAACGGTGAAGTTACCGGTGATGATGCCCGACCCGCCCGGGATATGGCTTTGGATCACGGGGGCCGAGATCACTTCATCATCCAGCACGATGGCAAAGGGTGCGCCGATGTTGTCACGGGTATAATCCCCGAACTTGCGCGCACCGGATGTGTTGAACCGGAAGTTGACCGCAGGGCGGCCGTTCTGATCGAAGGACGGCTGGGCGTCGACCAGTTCCTCTCCTGTCACGACCGGAGCGGATTCGATGTTGTAATAAACTTCGTTTTCGTCAATCGACGGCACGATTTTTTCACCGACGCCTGCGACGGCATCCGGATCGGTTCCGCGCCCGACAACCGGATTAAACGTCAACTGTGCCGTTGTTCCGATGATTTCCTTAAGTTCGCCCGCACTGCCGATACCCGGCACCTGAATCAGGATTCGATCCGTCCCCTGGCGCTGGATTGTGGGCTCTCGCGTACCGACTTCGTCGATCCGGCGGCGGATGATTTCCAGCGCCTGACGCACCGTGCGATCATCCGAGGCCAGTTTTTCTGCCTCGGACAGTTGAACAACAATCGTGTCGCCATCCGCACGGGCTTCGATATCTGTGGCACCTACACCTGTCAGTGTCTGCACCTGCCGGGCCAGACCGCGAACAACCTCCAACGCCTGTGGCATTCCTTCGGGCTGGCTGATGCGCACGCGAATCTCATCCGCGGCCGAGTCCTGACGGCGGATGGTTCCCACCGTGGCACGTTCATCGCGCAGCGCGTCGCGGATTTCCGGCCACATCGCCTCCATCCGGGATTCGTAGACGTCCTGCACCTGAACTTCAGCCAGCAGATGCGCACCGCCGCGCAGGTCGAGGCCAAGATTGACCAGGGATGACGGCAGCCAGTTCGGCCATTGCGCGGCTTCAGCCTGTATCTGCGGCGTGTCATTGCCCAGCTCGATCGCAGCCTTGGCGTCGTTGGATTGCTCGACCCGCGTGTAAAACGCGTTTGGCAGGGCCATGAGCAGACCGGTCACGCAGACCAGCCAGATCAGAACCCGCTTCCAGGTATCAAATTGCAGCATTACCCTGCCTTTTCAAGGAATTGTCGCGCGAAGTTACTTCGCCGGCTCGGTCTTGTTAAGAACCTGGGCGATGGTCGATTTGACCACGCGAATCTTGACGCCCTCGGCGATTTCGACCTCGATCTCGTTATCGCCTTCCTTGACCTTCGATACCTTGCCGATCACGCCGCCTTGCGTGATCACCTGATCACCCCGACGCACGGCATCAACCATGGCCTGATGTTCCTTCATCTTCTTTTGCTGCGGACGGATCAGCAGGAAATACATGATCGCGAAGATCAGGATCAGCGGGAGAAACTGGGCGATTGCGCCACCATCCATGGGACATTCCTTTGTTCTAGTCTTGCGGCACAGTTCCGCAAATTTGGGCGGAACCTATGCTTTGAAATGTCGGTTTGCAAGCAAAGGCGGTCATGTAACCCACTTGAATACAGGCATGTCCCGGCAACTACGGGCAAAGCGTTGCAGATATGTCCTAGGAACATAACCGAAACCGGGTATAGTTTATCTGAAGGGGGACACATGACACGGCCACTCAAGCCTTTCCTTTCGTTGCTTTATTTACTGACTGCCCTGTCGGTGAGCGTGTGGCTGTCTGGTGCGGCCTTGTCGCAGGAAGCACCCGCTGAATCGCCCCTGTCCGAGACTTCGGAATCGGACACGTTCATGGCCCCGGTCATCGTGGACGGGGACGTTCTGTTTCAGGTGCGAGGATCAAGCGCTCTGCCTGCTCCGGAGCGCGCCGAGGACGTACAGAACAAGATCATTGCGGTTGCGGAAGCGTCGGAAGCACCTTTGGTCGAGATCACATATGAAGAGACCGAATTTGGCATCTGGATTCTGGCCGATGGCCAAAGAATCTCGATCGTTACTAAAGCTGACTCTGAACTGGATCAGATGGAACTAAGTGTTCTGAGCGTTTTGCATGGCAATGCGATCAAACAATCCATTGAGGCGTATCGAGCCAACCGAACCGATCAGGCGCGCGTTTCCGGTGCTATCGAAGCGGCTGCCTGGACGTTGGGATTTGCCCTGTTTGTTGTCACAATCCTGTGGCTGCACCGTCGGATCAGGCGTCGCACATTGAAGCTGGTAAAACGCTACTTAAAGGATGTCGAAACGGCGACAGCCAAAAGCGTTCAGGCCGAAGCAATCGCGGCCCTTATCCGCTATGGTCTGAACTTCGTGCTGCTGATCATCTTCTTTCTCGGTTTCTACTATTACCTGTCCTTTGTTCTTTTGGCTTTTGCGGAAACCAGATATTTCGCACAGCTTCTGCTAACCTATCTGACCGAGCCGGTGCTGCTTATCTTCCGGGGCATCCTCAGCTATATCCCCAATCTGATTATGCTGGGCCTGATCACATGGGTCACGCTGTATATCATCAAAGGTCTGCGCGTGTTCTTTGATGCGGTCGAAGCCGGTTCGTTCGAAATGGGTGATTTCGAAAAACACTGGGTCAACCCGACGTTCAACATTGCCCGTGTCGTCGTTATTCTGATCGCGCTGGTTTTTGCGGTTCCCTATATTCCGGGCTCAGATTCTGCCGCGTTCCAGGGGTTAACCCTTCTGGTCGGCGCCATGCTGTCTTTGGGCGCGAATTCAGTCGTGTCCAACATGCTGGCCGGGCTGTTTGTGATTTACCGCAGGTCTACCTCAATCGGCGACCGTATCCAAATCGGAGACCATATCGGCGATGTCGTTCAGATCAAACTGATGGAGACCCATCTTAAGTCGATCAAGAACGAACTGATTTCAATCCCCAATGCACAGTTGATGAATTCAGATGTCGTGAACTTTTCGAAGAAAACCAATGGTGACGGACTATTATTGCACACGACCGTCGGCATCGGCTACGAAGAACCCCCTGAAAAGGTAGAGGCGATGCTGATCGAGGCCGCCAACCGCACCAAAGGTATCAAGGTCAATCCCGAACCTTTTGTGTTGTGGACCGCGTTGGCCGATTACGCGATCAATTATCAGATCAACGGCTACACCACCCGTGGCAGCATCATCCCCAAAATCCGCTCGGACCTGCATCGAAACATTGTCGCTGTATTTAACGAGAACAATGTGCAGATCATGACGCCTTCTTATGTGGCTGACCCGCCCGAGCCAAAAATACCGGCCGGGGCATGGGATGGCCACCTGACGCATGAAACCCACGAAGACGCTGATAAGTCGTAACCGGTGCTACACCCTGCCCCGCAGATGGTGCATAAGCGGGTTCAGTGATTCACGCATTCAAGGATCTGAGACATGCACGACATCCGCGCCATTCGCGAAAACCCTGCCGCCTTTGACGCCGCCCTAGCGCGCCGTGGGGACGCGCCGGTGTCGTCAGATCTGCTGAGGCTGGACGAAAGCAGGCGTGCCAAGATTCTGGCCGCCGAAACCGCACAGGCCGAACAAAACAAGGCCAGCAAGGAAGTCGGCGCTGCTAAGGGACGCGGCGACGAGGCTGAATTTGAACGCCTGCGCGCGCTTGTCGCCGAGAAAAAGGCCGAAGTCGCCCGGATGCAGACCGAGGCCAAGGATCTGGATGCCTTGCTGACCGATCAACTGGCCCGCATCGCCAACCTGCCCGCCGATGACGTGCCGCAAGGCGCGGACGAAAACGACAATGTCGAAGTCAACCGCTGGGGCACCCCGCGCGATTTCAGCTTTGCACCGAAAGAGCATTACGACATTCCCGCCGTCGCAGCCGCAATGGATTTCGAAACCGCCGCTAAAACCAGCGGCAGCCGGTTTGTGAACCTGTCCAAGGGGGTTGCCCGGCTCCACCGTGCGCTGGCCCAGTTCATGTTGGACACACATATCGACAAGAACGGGCTGACAGAAATGCAGACACCGGTTCTGGTTCGGGATGAGGCGATGTATGGCACTGATAAACTGCCTAAATTCGGTGACGACAGCTATCAGACGACCAATGGCTGGTGGCTGATCCCGACCTCCGAGGTCACGCTGACCTATTCAGTGGCCGGTGACATTCTTGAAGAGTCTGCCCTGCCCATCCGTATGACCGCCCATACCGTCTGTTTCAGGTCCGAGGCAGGAAGCGCGGGCAAGGACACTGCAGGAATGCTGCGCCAGCACCAGTTCGAAAAGGTCGAGATGGTCTCGATCACCCATCCCGACGCGTCAGATGACGAACAAAAGCGCATGTTGCGCTGCGCCGAGGATCTGCTGGAACAGCTGGGTATCCCCTATCGCACTGTTGTTTTGTGCACCGGTGATATGGGCTTTGGCGCGCGCCGCACCTATGACATCGAAGCGTGGCTGCCCGGACAGGACACCTATCGCGAGATCAGCTCGGTCTCGACCACAGGTGCGTTTCAGGCGCGTCGGATGAATGCCCGTTTCCGGCCTGAAAGTGGTGGCAAACCCGAATTTGTTCATACTCTGAACGGTTCCGGTCTGGCTGTCGGGCGTTGTCTGATCGCAGTTCTGGAGAATGGGCAGAATGAAGACGGCACTGTTTCGCTGCCCGAGGTACTTGGCCCCTATCTGGGCGGCAAGCTGACCCTGCAACTTGACGGTACTTTGGCCTGACACACAAAACCGGCACCGTCAGGCACCGGTTAGGACATCAACTGAAGGCGAAGAGGTTTTACTTCTTCGCTTTTTTCTTGTCCTTCTTCTTTCCGCCTATCTTGCCGTCTTTCTTTTTTCCGTCCTTTTTTGACTTTTTGTCCTTTTTGGACTTGGCTTTCACCTTGTCTTTGGCCTTGGAAAAGGCGGCTTCCATCTCTTTGCGCTTCTTCGCGGCTTTTTCGGCCTTAGCCTTGGCTTTGGCCTTTTTCTTTTCAGCAGCCTCGGCTTTTTCGGCGGCTGCTTTTTCTTCTGCCGCCTTGCGTGCGGCATCCTCGACCCGTTTCTCGGCTGCGGCTGCGGCGATTGTTTTGCGGGGTGCGGCTTTGCGTGCGGTCGGTCTGCGCGTCGCGGGCGTCCGGGCCGCAGTTCGGCGTGTTGCCGGTTTCGCAGCAGGCGGTTTTGCAGCAACGGCATCTTTGGCAGATGCAATCAAAACCAGCGCGCGCGCCTCACCGATCCGAGGGACCTTGACCAAATCAGCAGGAGTGGCCTTGGCTATCGCCTCGGCCGTCTTGAAGCCATTGGCAACAAGGGCCTGGCCAAGTGCCTCTCCTACACCTTTTATGTCGGTCACTGCGGTCATTATAGGTCCTCTCTCTGTCTCGTTACCGACTCGTATATACAAAAGATACACGAGCCCGCAAGCTGTGTGGTGGTCGCCTCTGTTCTGCCAGCTTAGTTATGGGCAAGACCAGCGGTTCGGTTGTCTCTCGGAAAGGGTACGAGGCGCTTGGCATTTTCGTCCCATAGCTTCAGGTTCAATGCTGCCACGGCCTCGGGAAATTTGATCCGGCGGGGGGTATATTCCGGCGGCAGGTTATAGTGGCAGGCACGCAGGCGATATGATGGGATACGCGCGTTGAAATGGTGGATGTCATGCAACGTGATGCAAGCCACAGCCATATCGAACCACCATCCGAAATCCAGCGCGGATGACCCCTCAAGCGCTGCTGTCTGAGGGTTCAGATCGGGGCGGCGATCCCAATAGGTGTCTTCGAAATTGTGCTGAAGATAAACGAGGAAGACGCCCAGCATTCCACCCAAAAAGGAAAACACCAGCCAGACCCAAATGCCCGTCATACCCGCGATCAGATACAACAATCCAAGAAAAACAACGATCGACAGGTTGTGCAACACCACACCTTTGGCGCCAAAACGCGCCGTATTCTTGGGCCAGCGGTATCGGATGAAATAGGTGAACAACGCGCCGGCCGGAACCAGGATGAACGGATTGCGATACAGCCGGTAAAACAAACGTGTTTTCCAATCAGCTGCATTCCACTCTCGCAGGGTCATCGTGTGAATTTCACCTGTCTCGCGGTGCTCAAGATTTCCGATGCCCGCATGGTGCAAATTGTGGTTCTGTTTCATCACCTCGAACGGGGCGAAAGTGAAGGGAGACAGGCCATGCCCTGCCCATTCGTTTTGCATACGTGTCTCGAACAGAGAGTGGTGCCCGCAATCATGTTGCAGCACATAAAGCCGTACTGCGGCAAAGGCGAACACGATCCCGGCGGGTATCATGATGTACCATCGATCAACAAATGTGATCGCAACGGTCAGCGACGCGAAATACACCGCAAATGTGCCAAAATAACTTGCCGCGGCCAATCTGTTGTCCTGCACCGCGTAATGTCTTGTATATTCCCTCATATCCATCCAGCCGTCTCCTTACGATGGCCGTTCAGTTTTCTGTTCAAATCTAGGTGCGGCTAGTCCGCGTGCAAGCAGTGCGTGCCCAAACAAATGCACACGCATGAATGCTAGCGCGGAGAACAGAAACTGTCACGCCCCCGTGAGGTAAGATGCTGAAAATTGGCGCAGTTACGCGCGGCCCTTGAGATGCTTGGCCAATGCGCCCGCATTTTTCTTGCGCCGCCCCTTATACGGGTTCTTGTCGCCCTGCCCGCGCAGCGTCAGACGGATTGGGGTGCCAGGCATGTCAAAGTCCTGACGCAACCCGTTGACCAGATAGCGGGTATAGCTTTCGGGCATCTTATCGGGATGAGAACACATCACAACAAAACCCGGCGGCCGCGTTTTCGCCTGGGTCATATAGCGCAGCTTGATGCGGCGGCCCTGCGGGGCCGGCGGCGGGTGCTGTTCCAGCATAGCAGTCAGCCACCGGTTCAACGCCGCGGTTGGCACTCGGCGGTTCCAGACATCATGGGCGCGCAGGATGGCGGCGCGCAATCTCTCCAGCCCGCGACCCGTTTTTGCCGAGACGGTGACCAGAGGGGCACCGCGCAGCTGCGGCAGCAAGCGGTCGAAGGCTTCTTTCAGTTCCCGCAGCTTTTCCTGCTTGTTTTCCTCGACGTCCCACTTGTTTACAGCAACGACAACAGCCCGGCCTTCGCGTTCGGCCAAATCGGCAATTCTCAGGTCCTGTTGTTCAAATGGAATGGCTGCGTCCAGCAGTACGACGACAACCTCGGCGAACTTCACCGCGCGCAGACCGTCTGACACCGAAAGCTTTTCAAGCTTTTCCTGTACCTTCGCTTTCTTGCGCATTCCTGCCGTATCAAAGATCCGCATCGGAGTGCTTTCTCCATCCGGGTCGGCCCAATCGATCCGCAGGCTGATAGCGTCACGGGTGATCCCGGCCTCGGGCCCCGTCAACAGGCGGTCTTCGCCGATGATCTTGTTGATCAGCGTGGATTTGCCCGCATTCGGACGGCCAACCACGGCCACTTGCAAAGGCTTGGCAGCGGTGATCAGGGGCATTTCGCCCTCACCGTCTTCATCCAGCTCAATATCTGTTTCCGGGGCTTCTTCGACCTGCTTTTCCTCGGCTGCATCCGCCAATGGCATCAGCTGAGCATAAAGGTCGGTCATCCCCTCGCCATGTTCACCCGACATGCGCACCGGTTCACCCAGACCCAGATTGTATGCCTCGAGCACCCCGGCATCCGCTGCGCTGCCTTCAGCCTTGTTGGCCGCAAGGATCACGTGCTTGGACCGCTTGCGCAGGATTTCTGCAAACATCTCATCCGTGGGCGTCAGCCCGACCCGCGCGTCGATCATGAACAGGCAGACATCGGCCATGTCCACGGCGCGCTCGGTCAGGCGGCGCATCCGGCCCTGCAAACTGTCATCTGTCGCGTCTTCAAGTCCGGCCGTATCGATCACAGTAAAGCGCAGATCGCCCAGACGCCCTTCGCCCTCGCGCAAGTCACGCGTCACACCGGGCTGGTCGTCGACCAGCGCCAGACGTTTGCCTACGAGGCGGTTGAACAATGTGGATTTGCCCACGTTCGGGCGCCCCACGATAGCGAGGGTCAGCGACATGATACTCTACTTTCAAGACTCAAGTTGCGCCCTTTAACGCATCTTGCCGTCAACGGAAAGCGTGTAGATCACCTTTGGTCGAAACAACATACAGCGTCTGCCCGGCCACAACAGGGGATGCTGTTGCGCCTCCGGGAACTTCAGCCTGATGAACCAGTGTTCCGTCAACTGGATTGAAGAACCGCAGAAACCCGTCGTTGGACGCAACCACAATACGACCCCCGGCCAGAATTGGGCCGTAATGCGCAAAGATCGGTCCCCGGCGGCCACGCTTGTCCTTGACGAAGCCCGGCAGATCCTGCGCCCAGATGACAGACCCGTCCGCCGCGTTCAGACGCACCAGCTGGCTGCGATCACTGATCAGGAAGATGCTGTTGCCCGCAGGCCAGACCGTATCGACCGCACCTTCGTCTGCTGTCCACTGGCGCTCACCGGAAGCGGCATCAAATGCGACGGTCCGGCCCGAGTGATTGCCGATGTAGATACTGTTGCCGACAACCATCGGACCGCCAGTCACATCGACGATTTGCGCCGCGGCGCGCCCGCGACGCCCCCCTGCAACAGACGCGTTCCAGCGGCGGATACCACCGCGGCGGAAAGTGGCCGCCACGTCACCCGAGCCAAAGGCAAATACCGCCAGATCAGATGCGATTGCAGGCGCAGGCGCACCCAGAACGTTCCCGACGCTGGGTGTGCCTTCGAATTGCCAGGCTATGCGTCCGTCCTTGGTGTTTACAGCCCAGCCGGTTTCGTCTCCGGCCACCACGTATAACAGGCCATCATTCACCAGCGGGGCGCCGCTGCCGGTCGCTTCCAGGCGTTTTTGCCAGCGCACGGCACCCGATTTGGCGTCCAGCGCGGTCAGCCGACCGAACCCTGACGACACATAAAGGACGCCGTCGGCATAAGCCAAACCACCCCCTGTTGCATCCGAGTCGCCATCACTTGGCGGGATCAGATCGGTTTCCCATGCCAACTGCCCCTGCTGGGTGACCGCTGAAACCGTCGCCCCTGAATCCAGTGTAAAGATCAATCCGCCCGCAACCACCGGCTCGGCAGTTATGCGTTGCTTGCGCGAGTCACCCTGCCCGATCGAAACAGACCAGATCCGCTGTGGCGTCGCGCGCAAGGCGGCATGCGTGGTCCGGTACGCGGGCGTTCCCGGACTTTGGGACCAATTGGCGTTGACCTGTTGCCCCGGCAAGCTGATCGGTTGCGAGCCGCGCTTTTCGACCGTTTCAAGATCTGAAACAGGGCGAATATCCTCGCGTTCACCCGGCAGAATGGCTTCGGGCGGCTCACAGGCCGCCAATGCGGTCAGGGCCAGCGCCGCAAAAGGCATTCCCGTGCGGGAAAAAAATCTTTTTACCATGATACTCCGAACTCGCCTGTCGTTAAGTCTTTTGTCCCGCCTGGTCAGCCTTGCTGCGCCACCAATGGTTCAGGTTCCCCACCCAAAGCAATGATCATTTGCGCGGCGCGCTGTTGCAGGTCGATACCCACCTCGGCATCCTGCCGCAGCGCCTGCAACCGGTCCAGCGCAGCATCGACATTGCCGTCGGCCACGTCAATCAGGGCCAACTGTTCTTCCGCCAGCAACCGCAGAGGAGCTCCGGGGGATGCCAACGCCTCGAACTGTTGCCGTCGATCGGCGGCAGGCAAAGTATCGCCTTGCAACAGCAGCGATTTGAAGCTTGCAATCGCGCGGTAAATCTCGGGCAGGTCGCCCTGAACGGCAACCGCGTTCAGGCTGTTGACCGCGTCCTCTCGGGATCCGGATTCGACCTGTGACGCGGACAGCAACATATCCAGCACGGCTTTCCCGCCCGGTGACATCGCCTCTGCCTGCGCAAGACCAGCAGCCCTTGCAGCCGGGTCATTTTCGGACAACGCAGCAAGAATGGTGTCACCCAATTGCTGAGCTTGCGCCGTGTCCCGCGCCTTGCGGTATTCATTGAAAGCGGCACCGCCTACGATCAACACGACGGCGACGACACCCACCCAGCCCCAGCGACGCAGCAACAGATAGATCCGGTCGCGGCGCACCTCTTCGGTGACCTCATCAATGAAACTGTCAATATCGCTCATCCAAGCCCCCGGGCTGTCTATCTTGTATAAGTGCGCCATGTCATACCCCGGCACCAACGCCAAGCCAAGGGTCCGATTTTGCACATTTTGACCGCTTTGCTTCCCTCTTGCGAAAAAATGCAAACCGAACTATTCAGTTCAGTATGGAAAAGATGCCGAACAGACCCCATTTCATGGCGTGACAGCCCAAGTATTAATGGCGCAGATTCTTAGGAGAAACACTGTATGCGTTTGATTTCATTCATCAACGCCCTTCTCGTGATTGTTGCACTGTATTTTCTGGTGTTTGAACGTGACACCTTGTTCGCCTTTGCCGGACGCGGTGATGCCGTGGAAGCAACACAAGACGAAGCAGCGGAAACCGATAACTCCGATATCTCTGCAGTGGGTGTTGTCGCCCTGCGCTCGCAAGCGCGTGAAATTGACAGCGCCGTGCTGCTGCGCGGTCAGACCAAGGCAAACCGGCAGGTCGAAGTACTTTCGGAAACCACGTCCACCGTTATCTCTGAACCTAAACGTAAAGGTGCGTTTGTTGAGGCGGGCGATATATTATGCGAGCTTGATCCCGGCACGCGCCCGGCACAACTGGCCGAAGCCATGGCGGGCAAACTGGAAGCCCAGAGCCGCATACCCGAAGCCGAAGCACGCCTGACAGAGGCACATGCGCTTGTTGCCGAGGCCGAGATCAATCTGACAGCCTCGCGCAAACTGGCTGAAACCGGCTATGCGTCGGAAACCCGTCGCATCTCCAGCGAAGCGGTGATGAGCTCAGCGGAAGCCGGTGTGAAAACAGCCGAAGCCGGACTGGAAGCCACGCGTGCAGGCATCGAAGCAGCCGCGGCAGCAGTCGAGGCCGCACAGCGAGAGGTTGGCCGCCTGACCATCAAAGCCCCCTTCAAGGGCTTGCTGGAAAGCGACACTGCAGAACTGGGAAGCCTGATGCAGCCTGGATCACTTTGCGCGACTGTCATTCAACTGGACCCGATCAAGCTGGTCGGCTTCGTACCCGAGACCGAAGTCAATCGGGTGCTTGTTGGGTCCGAAGCATCGGCAACACTTGTGACCGGTCGGCAACTGGGCGGTCGGGTCACGTTCCTGAGCCGGTCCGCGGACGAGACAACACGTACATTCGAGGTGGAAATCACCGTTCCGAACCCCGACTTGACCATTCGCGACGGTCAGACGGCGACAATCAGCATCGCCGCCGAGGGCGCGAAAGCCCACCTGCTGCCGCAATCGGCGCTGACTCTTAGCAACGAAGGGCAATTGGGTGTGCGCACAGTTGGCGCAGGCAACGTTGTTGACTTCATGCCAGTCCGCATCCTGCGCGACACCGCCGAAGGTGTCTGGATCGACGGTCTTCCGGAAACGGTTGATATCATCGTGGTCGGGCAGGAATTCGTGATCCGCGGTGTTACCGTTGCACCAACTTATCGGGAAGCCTCGCAATGACGGGTATCGTCGCATGGGCCGCAGGCAGGGCCCGAATGGTTATGGCGTTCATCGCCATTTCACTGGTCGTAGGCGGCTTAGCCTATGTCTCGCTTCCGAAAGAGGGTGAACCGGATATCGAAATCCCTGCCCTTTTCGTTTCGGTGCAGTTTCCCGGAATTTCAGCAGAAGACTCGGAAAACCTTTTGGTCAAGCCGATGGAGACCGAGCTGGCGGATCTCGACGGGCTCAAGGAAATGACGTCGACTGCGGCCGAAGGCTATGCCGGGGTCGCGCTGGAGTTTGAATTCGGCTGGGACAAGACCTCGATCATGGCGGACGTGCGCGATGCCATGAACACGGCCCAGGCTGATTTCCCTGAAGGTGCGGAACAATACTCGCTGACGGAAATCAACTTTTCCGAATTCCCGATCGTCATCGTCAACCTGACCGGAGCTGTTCCGGAACGCACAATGGCCCGTGTCGCCAAGGATTTGCAGGACGAGCTTGAGGCGCTGGATTCCGTTCTCGAAGCGGGTATCGCGGGCAATCGTGACGAGTTGCTTGAGGTCATCATCGACCCCCTGCGGCTTGAGGCGTACAACGTGACCGCGGCCGAGTTGATCAATGTCGTGCGAAACAACAACCAGTTGATCGCAGCGGGCGAAGTCGAAACCGCACAGGGTACATTCTCGGTCAAGATCCCATCGTCATTCAAAACGGCGCAGGATGTCTATGCCTTGCCGGTCAAGGTCAATGGCGACCGGGTTGTAACGCTGGGTGAGCTTGCACAGATCAACTACACTTTTGAAGATCGCGAAGGTACCGCCCGTTTCAACGGCGAAGCGACCGTCGCGCTGCAGGTTGTCAAACGCAAGGGATATAACCTGATCGACACCGTAACGCAGGTGAAGGAAACCATTGCTGAGGCCAAGACAAAATGGCCGCCCGAGCTTCAGGCGGCGGTCGAGCTTGGGACGTCAAACGACCAGAGCCGCATTGTCGGTTCAATGGTCAGCCAGCTTGAAGGCTCGGTTCTGACTGCAATCGCCCTGGTGATGATCGTGGTTCTGGCATCTTTGGGTACGAGGGCCGCGCTTTTGGTCGGTTTTGCGATCCCGACCTCGTTCCTTCTGTGTTTCGCGTTTCTTGCGGTCATGGGCATCAGTATCTCGAACATCGTTATGTTCGGCCTCATCCTGGCCGTGGGGATGCTGGTCGACGGTGCCATCGTGGTGGTGGAATACGCAGACAAACGCATCAAGGAAGGTGTCGGCCCGATGCATGCCTATGTCGAGGCGGCCCAACGTATGTTCTGGCCCATCGTATCCTCGACCGCGACGACGCTATGTGCCTTTCTGCCCATGCTGTTCTGGCCCGGTATTCCGGGTGAATTCATGGGGATGCTGCCGGTCACGCTGATCTTTGTTCTGTCGGCTTCGCTGATTGTGGCGCTGATCTACCTGCCGGTCATGGGAGGCGTTTCGGGGCGTCTGAGCCGCGTTTTTGACCGGTCTTCGAATTGGCTCCGGGCGCGTACCCGGTGGTGGGTTCGGGCGGTGATGGTGCCCCCGTCGCTCTACATGATTTTCCTTGGCGCAATGCAGGTTCTGAACCCTGACTATCTGCTGCCCGGAGGAGTGGTCGCCGGTGCCCTGCTGTTCCTGTTCGGGGCCTTTGCCGGGTCTGTAACGCTGAGCGCGGCCAAGTTCGAACGAGCGGAAGAAGACCACGTCCACACCGCTGACGAACACACACCTTTCGGACATGTGATCGGGTTCCTTGTCGGCAACCCGATCATGCCGATTGTGTCGCTGGCGGCAGTTTTCTCTGCCGTGTATTTCGTGACCTTCGTCTGGTTCCCGCAGGAATCCCGAGGTGTCGAATTCTTCGTTGAAAGCGAACCGGAACAGGCAACTGCTTACGTCCGTGCCCGTGGCAACCTGTCACTGGCTGAAAAAGACGAGATGGTGCTGCAGGCCGAACAGATCATTGGATCTCATCCGGCAGTAATCAACGTCTTTTCCTTTGCAGGCGAAGGTGGTCTGAACCAGAACACCGGCGGTGCGCAGGCACCAGCGGACACGGTGGGGCGCGTCCAGTTCGAAATTATACCATGGGAAGATCGCCCGAACGTTTCGGAATCCGCTTTGTGGGGATTGTTTGAGCGCCACTTTGTGGCTCCAGAATTTGATGGCGATTACGTAATCGACGATCTCAACGCCAAACTGGCGACAATACCCGGTATCGTTGTTGAAATTCTGGCATTGGAACAGGGCCCAGCCTCGGCCAAGCCCGTTCACCTGCGCATCAAGGGGGATGGTTGGGACGAGCTTACATCGGCCACCGTCACCGCGCGCCAGGTCTTTGACGAAACGCCGGGGCTGATCAAAACCGAAGACACCCTGCCCTTGCCGGGCATCGACTGGCAGATCGACGTCGACGTGGCCAAGGCCGGCCGGTTCGGTGCTGATGTGGCCACCGTCGGTGCCATGGTGCAGTTGGTGACACGCGGCATCCTGCTGGGTGAGATGCGCCCCGACAGCACAGATGAAGAGATCGAGATCCGTGTCCGATTGCCGGAAGAGGATCGCGTGCTGTCGACATTGGACACGCTCAAGGTCCGCACGCCGGACGGGTTGGTTCCGCTGTCGAACTTCGTGACCCGGGAACCCGTGGCCAAACTGGCCCAGATCAACCGTGTCGACCAGCAACGTTATTATGACGTCAAGGCGGATGTCGAACCGGGGCTGAGCAAGGTTGTGACCAAAGGGCCGGACGGGAAAGAAGAACGTCTGGCTGTAATGCGTGAAGTGACCGACGGTTATACTCCTACCGGCACCGTGCTAGACGGCGACGGTGGAAAGTCCTACGAACTGGTTCAACTGACCGGTGCAGAGAGTATTGATCAACTGCGTAGCGTGATTGACGCAGGAGACGCGCAGTTCGCCCTGATCAACCCGAATGAGCGGATCGCAGTTCTGACCGAATGGTTGGAAACCAGCCCCTTTGCCAACTCGATCAGCTGGCAATGGACCGGTGATCAGGAAGAGCAGGAAGAATCCGGCGCATTTCTGGTGAACGCCTTCATGGGCGCATTGGGGCTGATGTTCGTGATCCTGCTGGCCCAGTTCAACTCGTTCTACAATTCGGTGCTGGTGCTGTTGGCGGTTGTTCTTTCGACCACCGGGGTTCTGATCGGCATGATCGTAATGGAGCAACCCTTCTCGATCATCATGACGGGCACCGGTATCGTTGCGCTGGCAGGAATTGTGGTGAACAACAACATTGTTCTGATCGATACCTATCAGGAATACAGTGCCTATATGCCGAGGATCGATGCAATCGTCCGCACTGCGGAATCCCGCATCCGCCCGGTTCTGCTGACTACGTTGACCACGATGGCAGGTCTTACCCCGATGATGTTTGGGCTTTCGCTGGACTTTATCAACGGCGGCTATTCCATCGACAGTCCCACCGCCCTGTGGTGGAAACAGCTGGCCACAGCGGTTGTCTTTGGTCTTGGCATCGCCACTGTTCTTACACTGATCGTGACGCCGTCGCTTCTGGCACTGCGTGTCTGGGTGACAACTTACGCTGTCTGGCTCAGCCGCGGGCTTGCCCGTGTGACTGCGGGGCGGTCCAGTCAGATCGCGCAGGACATGGCTATTGGCCGCTCGGCCCGCAAGCTCCAGGCGACCGAGATTGTGTGGGATGAGCCGTCACAATCCGAGACCCGGCCGCGAGACGAGCCTATAGATCAAATTCCTGGATCGCCGCTAAAAGCCGCAGAATAAGAATGAAAGGACCGGGATTTCCGGTCCTTTTCGTTTTCTGTCGTCACAGTCGGGACCAGGTCTGGTGCGCGCAAATCGAATGTTCACAGCCTTTGACCATGAGCTTGTCACCCTGCAACGTCATCTGTGGAACAGCGTCAACGTCGATCAGGGGAACCCAGAACTCACCCCCGCCGTATTTTCCACCGCCTTCGCTGGACACGTCCCAGAACAGCTTTTTCCCGATATTCGGCGTTTGAACTTCTTTGCCCGATGAATCAAAAGCCGAAAGTATCGTGCCGCAGAACTTGTCCGCGCAGGCGGATATCTGGATATGCGAGATCAGGTTCTTTCGATCAGGCTCGGTCTTCCAAACGCCCTCGATCGGGTCAGCTGCGACCATAGCCGGAAGAAGAACCGCAACAGCGACAGGTACTATTCGTCTTGCTAATCCATTGATCATGGCGTTCCCCTTCATGCACGGCGCATCCTAGCACATTCCGCAGGGCAAGATGAGCCCCTCAGGCGGCCTCACTGTCCGACTGCTGGCGGTTCCACAGTTGAGCATATCGCCCAGACCGTGCCAACAGCTCGTCATGTGTGCCCTGTTCGATGATCTCACCGGCCTCAAGAACAACAATCCGATCAGCCTCGGCAATGGTGCTGAGGCGATGGGCAATCGTGATCACGGTCCGCCCTTCTCCTGCGTGCGCCAGCGCATCCTTGATGTCCTGTTCCGTATCGGTATCCAGGGCCGAGGTCGCCTCGTCCAGCAACAGGATCGGAGGGTTCTTCAGCAATGTCCGCGCTATGCCAACCCGTTGCTTTTCGCCGCCGGACAGTTTCAGGCCGCGTTCACCCACCATGGTGTCGTATCCGTCGGGCAGCGATGAGATGAAGTCATGAATCTGGGCGGCGCGGGCTGCGGCCTCGACGTCCTCCGGGGTGGCATCGTCGCGCCCATACGCAATGTTGTAGCGAATGGTGTCGTTAAACAGCACCGTGTCCTGCGGCACAACGCCAATGGCCGCGTGCAGGCTGGTCTGGGTCACATTCCGCACATCCTGCCCGTCGATCTTCAGCGCGCCTTTGGTCACGTCGTAAAACCGAAACAACAGCCGCCCGATGGTCGACTTGCCAGACCCAGTCGCCCCGACGATTGCGACCGTCTGTCCGGCCGGAACCATCAAGGAAACACCCTTGAGGATTTCCCTTTCGGGGTCATACCCAAAATGCACATCTTCAAGTGTGACCTCACCACCTTTGACCGCAAGGTCGGGTGCATCGGGCTGATCGGTGACTTCGGCAGGTTGTTCGAGCAGATCAAACATCTGCCCCATATCAACCAGCGATTGCCGGATCTCACGATAGACCGTCCCCAGAAAGTTCAGCGGTACGGTGATCTGGATCATGTAGGCGTTGACCATGACAAAATCGCCCACGGTCAGGTTCCCATTCTGAACGCCAATTGCGGCCAGAACCATGACTCCGATCAGGCCGCAGGTGATCAGGAAGGATTGGCCAAAATTCAGAAACGCCAGCGAATAGGCCGTTTTCAGCGCCGCGCCGGCATAGGCTTTCATCGACACGTCGTAACGTGCAGCTTCGCGCGCTTCCGCGTTGAAATACTTGACGGTTTCGAAGTTCAGCAAACTGTCAATGGCGCGCTGATTGGCTTCGGTGTCCTGATCGTTCATCTCACGCCGCAGCTTTACCCGCCATTCGGTCACGGCAAAGGTGAACCAGATATAAAGGCCGATGGTGACGGCGACGACGACCAGATACCAGACGTCGAACAACCACATCAGGATGATCGCAACCAGCAACAGTTCCAGGATCAGCGGCCCGATCGAGAACAGCAGGAAGCGCAGCAGGAATTCAACGCCTTTGACGCCCCTCTCGATGATACGGCTCAACCCGCCGGTGCGGCGCGAGACGTGATAGCGCATGGAAAGGTTATGGATATGTCTGAACGTCTCCAGCGCCAGCGCCCGCAAGGCCCGCTGTCCAACAGGGGCAAAGGCGGCGTCCCTCAATTGCTGGAACCCAACTGTCATCATGCGCGCCACGCCGTAGGCAACCGTCACGCCCACTGCGCCCAGCGCCAGCGGCGGCACGCCTTCACCTGCCAACGAGTCAACGGCGCCTTTGTAAAGGATCGGGGTATAGACCGCGATCAGTTTGGCCAGAACCAGCATCGCCATTGCGATAACCACGCGGCGCTTTACCCAAACCTCGTCCTGCGGCCAGAGGTAGGGCGCGACCTTGCGGATTGTGCGCCAGCCTGAACTGCGCTCGCCGCTCTGCACCCCGTCACTCGAGGCCATCGGAGATGTTCGTCTCATCACGTACCTTGTCTGCGGTCAGAGAAAGGCTCTGGCCCGCAAAGGGCCAGCGCGTTGATTATTCCGGTATCGTAAAGATTTGCCCCGGATAGATCAGATCCGGGTCGCGGATCAAGTCGCGGTTGGCTTCGAACAGGCGCACATACAGGATGCCATCGCCAAAGCGGTCACGCGAGATCGCCCACAGCGTGTCGCCCCGCTGCACAGTGACCGACCGAATTGCCGGGGCATTGTCCTGCGCGGCTGTTCCGTCACCGCCACCTGATGCTGCTTCCAAAACTTCCACAGGTTCGCGTTTGAACGGGGTTTCGACCCGGCTGAGGACCTTCCCGTCCGTGTTCACCGCGTCAACACGCAACGTGTAAACACCGGGGTCGATACCGTCCAGATCACTCCGCCAGGATCCATCCTGTTCCGGAGCAAGGTCGGCAACCAGACGATTGTCCAGATACACCCTGATGGCCGCCCCGTCCTGTACTCGCCCGGTCAACTGGACGTCACCGGTTTCGGAATACCCGATTGTATCCAGCGCGACCTGTTCCGGCGGGGTATCCCGAACCACGGGCGGTTGCACGAGTTCAACGCCTTCTTCGCCCGACCGCAGTACCGCGATCTGCTGACCCGTTTCAGATGTCTCTGCCGACTGGTCGGCAACCTGCGCTTCGCTGGCTTCTGGCGCGGTCGCCACAGGGTCTGATGTTTCGGTTTCAGCTGGGGTTTCGGTCTCTGGATCGACAACCGCCGAGGCTATCTGTTCTTCAGCTTCGGTTGTTTCGCCCTGATCGGCAGCATCAGTTTGCTGCGCAACCGGCTCTTCCTCGACCGGCTTCGGCAGAGCGGCGATCAGATAGTCGTCAGACCGGGTTGTTTGCCCGCCGCTTTTGCTGCGCAGGATTAGCCCCTGCGCGGCATCGCTGAAGGGGATCGAGACGAACTCGGCGAACTGCCCGCTGCTGTCCACCGTGAATGTGTGCACGGTTTCACCGTTCAACAGAACCTCAATCTGACTGCCCGGTTCGGCGTCACCTGACAAAAGCGCCGTTCCGTCTGCTTCAACAAAAATCTGATCCAAAACCGGGGGGGCCGTGGGTGCCTGTACATTCTCTTCCGATTGGGCCGTTGTGGTATCTGTGTCTGAAACAACATCTGTTGCCGCAGCCGTGTCTTCGGCGGGATCAGCGGTTGGTACCTCATCCGGTGTCACGGCGGCCTGCTCAGCTGGTTCTGTTGTGGTAGTTTCCGCAGGCGCTTCGGCCGCTTGTTCCTGCGGTTGCGTAGCTGCAACAGACACGGGTTCCTGCGGTGCACCCGCCTCAGGCTCTGGCGCTTTGGTGAAAGCGCCGGACAGATACAAACCCCCAACACCCAGCACGGCAACCAGACCCGCAATCACACCCCAGACAAAATTGCCCGAGCTTCCGTTTCCCGATTTGGCGTCCATTGTTTTCCTTTCACCCCGCCGTACAAAAGCTTTGTCTTCAAAAGCCTTCCAGCGGACAGTTGAGCCAATCTATCAATCCCGCTATCAGGGGTCAAAACCTCTGACACAACCCCGGAGCGTCTCTTTCATGTCTCAGAAATCCGTCTGTGTGTATTGCGGGTCACGCAATGGGGCCGAGAAAGCTTATTCTGAAACCGCACGACAGTTTGGCAGCCTGCTTGCGCAGGAAGGCTGGCGGCTGGTTTACGGTGCCGGAGATGTCGGGCTGATGGGCGAAGTCGCCCGGGCCGCGCAACAAGCCGGTGGCGAGACCTTTGGTGTCATTCCGGTGCATCTGGTCAAACGAGAGGTCGGCAAGACCGACCTGACCCATTTCGTGATCACCGAAACCATGCACGAGCGGAAAAAGGTCATGATCATGAATGCTGACGCCGTCGTTGTTCTGCCCGGCGGGCCGGGATCACTGGACGAGCTTTTTGAAGCGCTGACCTGGCGGCAGCTGGGCCTGCACGACAAACCCATCGTCATCGTCAATGTGAACGGCTATTGGGATGCGTTGAAAACCCTGTTGCATCAGGTGATCGGGCAAGGCTTTGCAGATCGATCACTGGGTGACTTTGTCATTTGGGCTGAAGATGCAGAAACAGCAATGACGGCCCTGCGCGATAAGCTGCGGTAAACCCGGCAGGTCGCGAAAGTGTCTGACCGAACGCAGCTGTGCATCGTTGCCGCACATATGCGGGCAAGACATTGGGCTGGTCGATTTGGTGAAGCCTCAGGTCTTTAGGCAGACAGTTCGATAACCGTGATCTCGGGGGTTACACCAAATCGAACCGGAAGGATGGAACATCCAATGCCGCCGGACACAACCAGATCACGCCCGCCTTCGCGCACATGCCCATAGGCATATCTGTTGCCGTATTTGGAGGGCACGATCGGCGACCAGCCAAACAGACGAATCTGACCGCCATGCGTATGACCGGATAGCGTCAAAGCCACCCTGTCGGGCACTTGAGGGAAGATGTCGGGCTCATGCGCCATCATCACAACCGGGGCATCATCGGTGATTTGCGCCAGTGTCCCCGACAGATCATCCAGCCCCTGCGGTTTACCGTTGCGCCAGATCGCAAGCTGGTCTTCAAGACCCGCCAACCAGAAACCAAGAGCTTCTAGCTTGATGGCGGTATTCGACAAAACCGTAATTCCGCTCTGCTCCAGCGCATCGACATATTGGTTGGGGCCAGCACCACGGCGCTGCGCCTGCCGGTCATCCCACCAGTCGTGATTGCCAAGTACAGCAAAGACACCGTTCTTGGCCTCAAGGTTGGCAAGAACCGGTGCCAGATCTTTCATTTCGACAGGACGCAAAACGCCTTTGTGGCTTGCGAAGAAATCACCCAGCAGCAGGATCATATCCGGCGCAAGCGCATTCGTACGCCGTACCACCTGTTTTATTCGGTCCAGCCCGACCAAAGGTTCGCCCAGATGCAAATCTGCCAGTACGGCAATCCTGAGCGGCGGCGCAGTCCAATCCTCCCGCCGGACGCGCCATTTTCGCACGCGCAGCCGCAGGGCGGGTTCGATGAAAAACCCGTAGACTGATGTGATTAGGCCTGCCAGCGTCACCGCCAGCAGGCCCTTGATAAACCGGCGTCGGTTCAATGACTTACATCCGCGACGCGACGTTCTCCCAGTTCACCAGATTGTCGAGGAAGTTCGACAGATAAGCCGGACGTTTGTTGCGGAAGTCGATGTAGTATGAGTGTTCCCAAACGTCACAACCCAGCAGCGCAGTCTGACCAAAGCACAGCGGATTCACGCCGTTTTCGGTCTTTGTCACGGCCAGCGAACCATCCGCGTTCTTGACCAGCCACGCCCAGCCCGAGCCGAACTGACCGGCACCAGCGGCGCTGAACTGCGATTTGAATTCGTCGACCGAACCAAAGCTTTCGGTCAGAGCTTTCTCAAGCTCACCGGGCATGGCGTTGTCGCCGGGGCCCATCATTTCCCAGAACTGGTTGTGGTTCCACAGCTGGCTGATGTTGTTGAAGATACCGTTCTGCGCGACGGCATTTGCGTCGTAGGTGCCAACGATGATCTCTTCCAGCGACTTGCCGTCCCATTCGGTGCCGGCGATCAGTTTATTGCCATTGTCGACATAGGCTTTGTGGTGCAGATCGTGGTGATATTCCAGTGTTTCCGCGGACATACCCTTGGCTGCCAGCGCGTCATGTGCATAAGGAAGATCAGGAAGTTCAAAAGCCATGTCGGCCCCCTGTATAAATTTGAGTTGCGGTTCCCAAGGTTAAATGCTTTGGCAGCCGCCGCAGGTCAAGGGCCGAGACAAGAAAACCCGGAGGCAGGCGATGCTGACACAGGCGCGCAAGATGTTCTACCGCGCCCGCGGTTACTATGCGGGCAACCTGAACGGTGAGCCGTTTCGTCTGGACCCTTATCACTCAAAGTTCTGGCGCAAAGCCTCCACAGGCCAGTGGGAGCCTGAAACCTTTGCTGTTCTCGACCGGTATCTTTCGCCTGAAAGCGATTACCTGGATATCGGCGCATGGATCGGACCGACCGTTTTATACGGCGCGCGCAAGGCTCGCCATGTCTGGTGTTTTGAGCCAGATCCTTCGGCCTATCGATTTCTGGCGTGGAATCTGGACCTGAACCAGATCAGGAATGTCTCAGCCTTCGGGGTCGCTTTGTCTGACAAGTTCGGCGTGGCCCGCATGGCGTCGGTCTGGGGTGAGCCCGGGGATTCGACCACATCCCTGCTGCACAATGAAGCCCATGGGAATGACGCGCTGACGATTACATGGGAGCAGTTCCAGTCGACCTGTGATCTGTCGAAGGTTTCACTGGTCAAAATGGACATTGAAGGGGCGGAGTTTTTTGTACTTCCCACGCTAATACCCTGGCTCAAACAGCATCGTCCCCCATTGCTGCTGTCAACACATGCGCCACTACTGAATGAGGAAGACCGAGCCGACAGAATGAAGCATCTGGCCGACCTATTGTCGTTTTACGATACATGCCAGCGGGAAGGTGCTGCGTCAGATCACTCGATGACGGATGAGGGTGCCTTGACCCGCTTCCAGACCTATCTTTTCACGTCCTAGTACGATCAGAAACAGCTGTCTGCGGATTGGGAAGAACGCGCGAAACGCTCCCCCCTTCCGCGATCCGAATATCAGTATAGCGTGTGGGTATTGACCGCTTTGCAGCGTCCGACACCGCTTGGCCGGTTAGTTACATTCGCCTGCGGAAAACGCGCAATCATCTCGAACTCATTCGTTTGCGGGTTCATCATTGCGGTGTAGGACACACGCACTTGACCGCCCGAGTTCGCCATGAGGCTGACCCGCCAATTCATCTGGTATTCACCGCGTCGGTTGACCTTGAACTTGGTGTCCTTGGGTTGCTGTTCGTTCCTACCCGCCGATCTGTTGTCTTCGCCGATCACCCAATCATAAGCCCGAGCACGCTTGTTTTCAGCATCAACACTCAGCCAAACCTCGGGCGGGATCCACCCCCGAGCTTCCATACTATGAAGCTCACACATATAGTTCGCAACTTCGGCTTGCGCGGCAGCGGCCAATACAGAAAAACCAATAGCAAGAAATTTTCTTTTCATTTTCAGCACCTTTTTGTCAACTGGATGGTGTGGGTATCTGTTTGCATTTTCCTCGGGCAAAACCATCTCGCGGCAGGTACGCACTGTGTGAGGTTGATCGTGTGGTCGCCTTCAAAGTTCGGCGGTCCAGAAACACTGTGAACTCGTGATTGAGTAGATCGATCGCGTCAATACGCGACTCGTTCGACGCGTAGCTTCTGCCAGTCGCAGAATAGACATAGTCTCGACCGACCCAGGCAACCGACAAGTTTCGAATACTGTCGCGCTTGACCCTGGCTGGTCCTGGCTGTGTATCGATATCTGGCATCTCGATCTCATGGATATAGGCGGAACGACCATATTCATCGACCGAAAACACAAGGAATTCGGGAGTCGGTTTGTTGACAAGGCCATGGCCAAACTTGCACTCATACGTCTCTGTAAAGGTTTGAGAAGCTGAAACAACAGGTGTGGACAACAGTCCAAGCGTCAATGCAAATGCTATCTTTTTCAAAGTATTACTCCGCTCTTTCCTTACCTTTGGAATGGTATCTCAACGCAGATCCCGTTTGCGTTTCCGTCATGTGAAGATTGTACATCCGAATTCGAGCTGGCTATTGCCTTCATTGTTTCGCGATTCAGGAAAATCGAAAACTCTTGGCGCCCTAAATCAAGAACCATCCTGCGAGGGTCACCGCTTCTGGTTCGTCTGCCAGTTCGTGAAAACGTATAGGCGTCGCCCGGCCAACTGATCGAAAGTACCCGAAAGCTGTTTCTGTTGATAGAAGCCGATCTTTTCGGCGTGTCTATACCCCGCATTTCAACTTCGTGGAGCAACGCCTGGCGCCCGTACACGTCAACTGAAAAAACAACGCGGGTCGGAGTTGGCCGATTTGCCAGGCCTTTGGCAAAAACACACTCAAATGTCTCTGAATAAGTCTCGGCTATGGCCACATTAGGTATAGTTGAAATAGCAATTAAGCCGCTTGCGATTAGTCTAAAGAAATTCATAATAAAGTTCTTATTTTTCAGCCTTTTGGTGATCGTTAGCCCAATCACACCGCTCCCGCAACAGGAGAAATCGCGCAACGAAATTCTCGACAGACCCTGTTGTGTGTCCCACACTCAAATCGCTTTGCAGCAGCACAAAATTCGATGGCCGCCTGTCCAGGACGAGGCGGCCATCGAATAAAACGTCAGATGTGTAGACAGGTCAGTAAACGCCAACCTCACTGCCCGGTTGCGCCGCAACCTTCAGCAGTTTGAAAACGTAATCCGCAGCCGAACGGAAGCAGACCACGCGGAAAGTTTCGGCATCGTCCATCCAGAACGCACCTGCCACTTGCGCCAGGCGCGAACGGCGGATTTGGCCGAGTTGGAAGGCCTCGGCCGACAGATCAACCGGAGCGACTTTGCCCAACACTTCTCGTGCGCTGGCGCCTGATATTGTGAAGACCGCGCGGGCATCCGAGACGTTGACGGCCAGTGCGTGAGTTTTTCCCAAAGCTTTGATAATTGCGGCCAGTTTGGCCTCGACCTCGGCATAAGGGACCAGCACCAGCAGCTCGTCCGGTGACATCCAGCATACGCCGGTATCTCCGCTGACCAGCGCCTCGCGCTGACCGGGTACGTTCTGCCCAGTCGCGTCCTTGACGGCCTTGGCGAGGCTTTTGTCGGACAAGTCACCGCGCAGGGTGATCATGCCTTGCAGGCCACATTCCCTGACATTAGCGATGCCATCATAGCTGGCGTGGTTCAATGCGCTGATAGGTTCAGACATTCTGCTTCTCCCCGTCCTTATCGAAGAAGATCGGGTCCACGATCTTGGCTTTGTAGGTTTTGCCGTCGGTGCCCGGGAACTCGACCACGTCGCCCATCCGGTCCGGGCCGTGCTTGATCAGGCCCATAGCGATCCCTTTACCGAGGTTGGCCGAGTAATAGGTCGAGGTGACCCGCCCGATCATATTGCGCTGACCATTGGCATTCACACCCTCGCCCACTGCATATGCGCCATCAGGCAGAACAGAACCATCCACAGTCTCAAGCCCAACCAGTTTCCAGCGCTCGGGGTCCGCCATATGGCTGCGCAAATGGGCGCGTTTACCGAGGTAGTCCTCTTTTTTTTTCGACAGCGCCCAGTGCAGCCCAAGATCCTGCGGGATCACGGTGCCGTCGGTCTCGTCGCCGATCATGATAAAGCCCTTCTCGGCCCGAAGAATGTGCAGACATTCTGTGCCATAAGGCATCACACCGAATTCCTTGCCTGCTTCCATCAGGGCATCCCAGAACGCCTGACCCTGCGAGGCGGGAACGGCGATCTCGTAGGACAACTCGCCCGAGAACGAGATGCGATAGGCGCGGCAGTCGAACGCGCCGATCTTGCCATCGCGCCATTCCATGAAGGGCAGCGCCTCGCGGCTGACATCCATGCCGCCCAGCTTTTCAAGAACCTTACGGGCATTGGGGCCGACTACAGCGACCTGAGCATATTGCTCGGTCACGTTGGCGACATAGACTTTCCAGTCCCACCATTCGGTTTGTAGCCATTCTTCCATGTGACCATGGATACGCTCGGCACCGCCGGTGGTGGTGTGGCACAGCCATGTGTCCTCATCGATGCGTGCGACCACGCCGTCGTCGATCAGAAAGCCGTTTTCCGAGCACATCAGGCCATAGCGGCATTTTCCGACCTTCAGCGTGGACATCATGTTGGTGTACAACATGTCCAGAAACTTGCCAGCGTCGGGGCCTTTGACGATCAGCTTGCCCAGCGTCGAGGCGTCCAGCAGGCCAAGGTTTTCGCGGGTGTTCTTCACCTCACGGTTCACGGCGTCATGCACGGATTCACCAGGACGGACATAGGCGTAGGTCCGGCGCCAGTGGCCGACCGGCTCCCAGTCCGCGCCGTTCTTGTCGTGCCAGATGTGCATTGGGGTCTGACGGATCGGCTGGAACACTTCACCCCGCGCTTCACCGCCGATCGCGCCCATCGAGATGGGTGTATAAGGCGGGCGGAAGGTCGTGGTGCCGACCTTCGGGATTTCGGACTCCAACGCATCAGCGAGGATCGCCAAGCCATTGATGTTGCTCAACTTACCCTGATCCGTCGCCATACCAAGTGTGGTGTAACGCTTGGTGTGCTCAACGCTCTCATAGCCCTCGCGCGCAGCCAGTTGGACGTCCGAGACTTTGACGTCATTCTGGAAGTCGAGCCAGGATTTCATGCGCAGCTGGATTTCTGCGTTTGCTGGCATCAGCCAGACAGCCTCCATAGGAGCTTCTGCAGTGGTTTCGCCAACCGGAGCCTTGATGTTTTTGGGCTTAAATCCGGCCGCCTTGGCTGCTGCTTTTCCTACAGTGTGGGCGTCAGTCAGAACATCGCCCAGCGCCAACGCGCCATTCGATGCCCCGGCGGCCAGAACAAAACCTTCGCCATTTGCGCCCAGCGGCGGGCGCGAGGGATCGGGGCGGAAAAAGGCATTCGCGTCATCCCAGGTCAGCTTGCCACCGCAATGAGACCACATATGAACGACCGGCGACCAGCCGCCCGACATGGCCACTGCATCTGCTTCAACCTCTTCACGAGCGCCTCCAACACCTTCCTGGTTGCAGATGGCGACTTTTTTGACGCGCTTGCCGCCCTTGACCTTGGCAATGGCCTTGCCCGGATCAACGCGGATACCCAACTGGCGGGCTTCCTCTGCCAAAGGTCCAGCCGTTGCCCGTGCGTCAACAATACGCAAAACATCCACACCCGCTTGCTTCAGCGTAATCGCGGTGCGATAGGCGTCGTCATTGTTGGTGGCGACGATGACACGTTCGCCCGAGGTGACACCCCAGTTCACGGCATAATCGCGCATGGCCGAAGCCAGCATCACACCCGGAACATCGTTACCTGCAAAGGACAACGGGCGTTCAATTGCGCCGGTTGCAGTCACAATTTGCTTGGCGCGGATACGCCAGAGGCGGTGGCGCGGGCCTTGCACGCCCGGCGTGTGGTCTGTCAGGCGTTCATAACCCAGAACGTAACCATGGTCATAAACACCCGCGCCCATGCAGCGAGAGCGCATGGTGACGTTGTCCATTGTTTCGAGTTCGGAAACCAATTGCTCCACGAACTTATCCACAGGCTCATCATTGACTGTGCCGCCGTCAACCGGAGCGCGACCGCCCCAATGTGCGCTCTGCTCAATCAGCAGAACCTTGGCACCCGAAGCTGCCGCCGCCTTTGCCGACTGTAGGCCAGCCACACCGCCACCGATGACCAGAACATCGGTGAAGGCATAGAAGTGCTCATAGGTATCGGCATCGCGGCTGTCCTTGTCGGGCGCTTTGCCCAGACCGGCAGACTGACGGATGAACGGCTCGTAGACGTGCTTCCAGAACGGTTTGGGGTGGATGAACGTCTTGTAGTAGAAGCCAGCCGGCAGGAACCGGGCGAATGCCGTATTCACCGCGCCGATGTCGTGTTCAAGGCTTGGCCAATGGTTTTGCGAAATCGCAGTCAGGCCGTTGAACAGCTCGGTCGTGGTGGCGCGCTGGTTCGGTTCAAACCGGTTGCCCTGCCCCAGCCCGACCAGAGCGTTTGGTTCTTCCGCACCGCTGGCGACAACGCCGCGGGGGCGGTGGTATTTGAACGACCGGCCCATCATCATCTGATCGTTGGCCAGCAGCGCCGAGGCAAGCGTGTCGCCCTCATAGCCCTGCATCGACGTGCCGTTGAAGGTAAACGTGACCTTTTTCGACCGGTCAATCAGCCGGCCTTGTTTTGCGAGACGGGTGCTCATTGTGCGGACCTTTCGCGGGTGGAGGCGTCGGAGCCTCCGGCGGGAGTATTTGTGAAAAGATGAAGCATCAGGAGAACTCTCTCCAGGTCCATCCAGGGCGCTTTGCGGCGATGGCCTCTTTGATGTCCTGCGGTGGCTCGGAGGTCTGAGCCGTGTAAGTGCCGAACACTTCTAGCGTGCTTGTGCAGCGCGCCGCGTGAAACCACTTGCCACAGCCATTGGCATGGCGCCAACGTTCAAAGTGCACGCCTTTGGGGTTTTCGCGCATGAACAGGTAGTCGTGGAACTCGTCATCCGACGAGCCGGGACCAAAACGCTTCAGATGCGCCTCGCCACCGGCGGCCAGTTCTGTTTCTTCGGCATCAACGCCGCAGTAAGGGCAATTCAGGATCAGCATGTTGTCATCCTTTTGGCGGTTGGTTGGCGCAGCGGCCAACCAGAATTCTGTTTCTTGGCAACCTCGGACCCACCTTCAGTGGGCCACCCCGGCGGCCACGCTTTCGTCGATGAAGCGGCCTTCCTTGAAGCGGTCCAGCGAGAAGGCCTCGGTCAAAGGTGAATGACCTGTGGCCATCAGCTGCGCCATGCCCCAGCCCGAGCCCGGGATTGCCTTAAAGCCGCCGGTGCCCCAGCCCCCATTGATAAAGCAGCCCTGCAGCGGAGTTTTCGACAGGATAGGCGAGCGGTCACCGGTCATGTCCACAATCCCACCCCACTGGCGCAGCATCTTCAGGCGCGAGATCATCGGGAAGGTTTCGACCAAGGCGCGGACGGTTTCCTCGATATGATGGAAGCTGCCACGTTGGGTGAAGTTGTTGAACCCGTCGGTACCACCACCGATCACCATCTCACCCTTGTCAGACTGCGACATGTAGCCGTGAACGGTGTTGGCCATCACGACCACGTCCATGCAGGGTTTGATGGGTTCGGATACCAGTGCCTGCAATGCGACGGCCTCCAGCGGGAGACGGAAACCAGCCATCTCGGCCAGTTGACCGGAGTGGCCCGCAACGACGATACCCAGCTTGTCACAATCGATGGCACCCTTGGTGGTGTCTACACCGACGACACGGCCATCCTGCGATCGGACACCCGTGACCTCGCATTGTTGGATGATATCCATACCCATCGCTGAACAGGCGCGCGCATAGCCCCACGCGACGGCATCATGACGGGCGGTACCACCGCGTTCCTGCCAGAGCCCACCCAGAACCGGATAACGGGGGCCGTCCAGATTGATAATAGGTACCAGTTCCTTGACACGTTCAGGCCCGATCCATTCAGTCTTCACACCTTGAAGGGCGTTTGCATGGGCCGTGCGCTGATAGCCGCGAATTTCATGCTGGGTCTGCGCCAGCATGATCACACCACGCGGGCTGAACATGATGTTGTAGTTCAGATCCTGGCTCAGGTCCTCATAAAGGCCGCGTGCTTTCTCGTAGATCGCAGCCGAAGGATCCTGCAGGTAGTTTGAGCGGATGATCGTTGTGTTTCGACCCGTGTTACCACCACCCAGCCAGCCTTTTTCGATCACCGCGACATTCTGAATGCCGTAGTTCTTGCCAAGGTAATACGCGGTCGCAAGACCATGCCCGCCAGCACCGATGATGATGACGTCATAACGTTTCTTTGGCTCGGGCGAACGCCAGGCGCGTTCCCATCCGGTGTGATAGCGCAGGGCCTCCCGCGCGACAGCAAAGGCTGAGTAGTGTTTCATAAGCGAATCCATCCGGTTCGGTGATTGCGCGCAGATATGCCGCGCGGCGACAGTTTAACCGCGCCGCGCAACGCCGCAATATCGCACTATTGCGACATGTCGTTCATTCGCGGCCATTTGTCCCTTTTGTCGGACGCCCCACAGGTCTAAGTCAGGGCAGTATCTTCGGAGGGGCCATGACGTTCTGGGTTCTGATTTTTCTTGTCGCGCTTCTGATTGCGGCATTTCTGAGCTTCACATTGCTGCGCAAACGCCGCGGGGATGAGCCTGCGGCGGCGTACGATCTGCGGGTGTATCGCGAACAGCTGACCGGTGTGGACCGGGATCTGGCGCGCGGCGTGATTGGTGAGGCAGATGCGGAACGGGTCCGCACCGAAATCTCCCGACGAATTCTTGCCGCTGACGAACAGATGAAAAAGGGTGGCTCGGGTGCCGGACCATCACGGACCGTCTCGATTGTGACAATCCCGGTTGTCATGCTGATCATCATCGGGGGCGCGATGGCGATGTATCATCGTATTGGTGCCGTCGGGTTGCCCGACATGCCCCTGACCACGCGGCTGGAACTGGCCGAGGAGGTGCGCGCCAATCGTCCGTCCCAGAGCGCCGCAGAAGAGCTGGCGACCCCACCTCAAGCGGCGCAGCTTGACGAAAATTACGCGTCTCTTCTCAAGCAGTTGCGAGAGACCGTTGCGGCCCGCCCGGATGATTTGCAAGGGCAAATGCTTTTGGCGCAGCATGAGACCAATTCGGGGAACTTCAAGGATGGATATACCGCGCAACAAAGGGTGATCGAACTGTCAGGCGACGCAGCCACAGCCGAGCACTACGCGGATTTTGCCGAGATGATGATCCTGGCTGCGGGCGGATATGTGTCGCCCGAAGCTGAAAAGGCCCTTGCCGAAGCATTGAATCGCGATCCCCATCACGGCCCGGCCCGATATTATTGGGGGCAAATGCTGGTTCAGACAGGTCGACCGGACCTTGCCTACCGCATTTGGGTCGAAACGCTGAGGGAAGCCCCGGCAGGCGCGCCGTGGGCGGGGGCGATCCGGGATCAGATTGATGAGTTGGCCTTTCGGGCAGGGGTTTTCAATCCACCGGACCTGAGCGCGCCGTCTGGTCCAAGTCGCGAAGACATGGCTGCAGCAGCGGAAATGAGCCCGGAGGAACGGCAACAGATGATTCAGGGAATGGTGGATCAGTTATCCGACCGCCTGGCGACGGAAGGCGGCGCGCCCGAAGAATGGGCTCGTCTGATCGCCGCTCTGGGTGTTCTGGGCCAGGGCCAACGGGCCATGGATATCCACAATGAGGCGCTGGAGGTGTTTGCCGGAAACACCGAGGCGTTGCAGATCATTGATGCCGCAGCCCTGCAAGCCGGGATTGCGCAATGATCCACGACGTTTTCGAAGACTTCGCCAATGCGCTTCCCCCGATGCAAGCGCTGATAGGGCTGGATCTGGGTGAAAAGACCATCGGCGTCGCGGTTTCCGACCGAATGCGGGGCGTGGCCAGCCCGTTGGAGACCGTAAGGCGCAAGAAATTCACACTCGATTCCGCCCGGTTGATCGAAATTGCTACGGATCGCGATATTGGCGGCATTCTGTTGGGTCTTCCCAAAAACATGGACGGCACAGAGGGTCCGCGCTGCCAGTCTACGCGGGCATTTGCGCGAAACCTGTCCCGTCTGACGGATTTGCCAATCGGATTCTGGGATGAACGGCTGAGTACGGTTGCGGCAGAAAAAGCACTGCTTGAGGCGGATACGTCACGAAAACGTCGCGGACAGGTTATTGATCACGTTGCAGCAGGTTATATCTTGCAGGGAGCACTGGACAGGCTGCGCTTTTTGTAACAGGTCGGAGACCGATCGATGACGAATATGGTTTGGAAGCGCAATGAGGTCGAAAGCCCTTGTGTCCAGATTTGTGTTGTCCATCCGGCCGAGCGTATCTGCACCGGATGTTACCGCACGATTGACGAGATTTCTCGCTGGTCCAGGATGAACAGCAGCGAACGCGCTGAAATCATGAACGACCTGCCGTCTCGTAAACCGCGGCTCAGCAAGCGGCGCGGCGGGCGTGCCGCTCGCATGAATGGCTCCTGACCGATCAGTGAATACGTTTTGATGACATTTCTGGCGGCTGTGTGACCCGTCTCGGGATAGGTGTGTTCGGCGCGGTGCCACGCAGTTCTTTCTGAAACAGAAGCGCAATCTCGGATTGGCTGGTTTTGGGCCGCCGATCATCATTGCGCGCGCATTCCGATTGCAGCACGTCAGCCGCACGTTTGGTCTTTCTGGTATTAGTGAGTCTTCCGATCAAAGTCTTAAGTGGCATTAGGGACGTCCCGTTTCCAGTAACCGTGCCACTGCGGGTCGAGTTCGAGCTCCGAGGGGGTCTAGCTCTTGAACATTGAGGTTCAACGTGAGTGGTAACCCGCAGCGACAGGGTGTGGCTAAAGGTATTTCCCGTCACAAGTAGGGGGAAAACACGCGGCCTTTGATCGTTTTTGACGCCTCAATCAAGAAAAACTCTCAAAAGCACATAATTTCCTAACGTCACTTTTCGACCCGACTTTGCCGAGACTGGGAAAGCTGGGGCCGAAGCTGCGGGAAACCCGCCGTCAGCAGTCGAATCATGCCTGACATCGCACGACCGGATTTGAGGCTGCATCACGAACCTTGACCGATTGGGTATTGCCTGCTCAGGCGTTTCACAGTCGAGGGTTTTATCCGGCGGCAAGCCAAGCCCTGGCGTTGTCGTATTCTTCAGACGGGAAAAACTGAGTCCGGGTTCCTAACACATGGCTGGCGACCTTCTGCGCCATGCGCTGCCAGCTTTTGTCCCCAACGATGGCAGCTCGGTCCAGTTGTCCGATATGTCGGCTGGCCAACCGGAAATGCGCCGCAAGCGCTGACAGCCCTTGCCAGCCATCAAATTCCCTGAGGTCTATCAGCAGGCGAAAGCCTGGCCGGTCCTGCAAAAGCGAATCCAAATCACGTTCTGCCTGTTTGTACCTTTCAGGGTCCAGCTTTCCCAAAAGGCTGATCTGAACACATGGGCCGCTCAGGTCAGTCACGTGGATCGATCCCAGGGACTCACGCATCCAGCGTCGGGCCGCCTCAAGCTCGGTCAGATCGAACACCTGAACCGGACAGGGCAGAATGGGGGCCGCCAGACGAACGCTTGTCTGCACCCAGCCCTGATCCGCCACAACAGCGATCCGGTCGAACCCGCGCCAATGGCTTAACCCCAGCTTGGTGTCAGACCAGGCCGCGCCCAGATCGTACCCCTGAAATTCCGGTTGTATTATCGCCAGTAACCTAACCGTGTCATGTTCGGTTAGCGCAGCCTCGATCGCGGGTACCAGAGTATTGGCGTAATCGGCGCTGGTCACTTGCCCCGACAACTCGACTTCTATGAGTGCACCGTCAGAATTCGTATGAACCGTCATCATCGGTCAAAACCTCCAAAGCCAAATAATGACAGGACGTTAGGCGGATTCGATCCATTCGGCTACTCCACCGGAGCATTCGGGGCGGAAATAGGCGATCATTCGACCATCCTGCCCCGCCGTCGCCCCTGCGGCCCAGGGAGCAACCCCGTGCAGGCAATGGCGGTGCAGCAGATAGGCCTCTCCCGGCTTTGCAGGCAACTCGATCCTTGGGCAGGTCGCAAACACCTCGCGACGGGCGGATTGGTAGATGTCCGTTATGTCAACGTCGTGCAGGACCTCAGGCGGCATCCCTTCAAGCGCCTGCCTGAACGCGGACCGCAGAATGTGATGACTGCCGTCCCACACCACCATCGGAGACGCGTCTGCGCTGGCCTCGGTCAGTGGAATGCCCAGAATCCAGGCATGAGGTTCATCAACCCGGCGGCGGCGATCCGGTCCTGTCGGGCGCAAACCGTCCACATGGGCCGCATCCCTGTTTCGACGGTACCGGGTGGCCGCTTCATTCTCGCCCCGGCGCGGGCGCGGATAACCCGGATAAACAACCGAAACCTGCCCCTTGTGCAGCGGTAAATCTTCAAAGTGCTTGTCGATGAACGCCATGGCCTTTCCGGTCAGAGGCCCGGACTGCCCGACCCTGCCCTTCGTGTCATTGGGCAGTGCGTCGACACCGATGAACCACGTCCCTTCACAATCCAACCATTCCGCATGGGCCGGGTCCGTTGTAGACGTCTGTGCGGCAGGCAAGGCGTGGTCCACCCATTCGGCCAGCACCGGATCATACGGGAATTTCACCCAGCCCCGGGCCGAAAAATCGCTCATAAGCCCACGGCCTTGCGCAGCATATTCAGCGCGACCAGCGTCAGGAACACGGCGAAGACACGTTTCAACGGTTTTGGGTCCATTGCATGGGCCAGCTTTACCCCCCATGGCGCGGTGATCATTGTCATTGCGACAACGATCCCGAAGGCCACAAGATTTACCGCGCCAATGGTCAACGGGGGGCGATGCTCGGGCGCGATATCCACAAACAAGAACCCAATGACCGAGGGCACGGCGATGATCACCCCAAACCCGGCCGCGGTCGCGACCGCGCGGTGGATAGGGGTGTTATAGAGGCTCATCAGCGGCACACCGAAACTGCCGCCGCCGATGCCCATCAGAACGGAAAGAAACCCGACCAGAGGGGACAGGACGGCCCGTTTGATACCGCCGGGCATTGCGTCTCCCAACCGCCATTCTGCGCGACCCAACCCAAGATAGGCACCGATCACCATGCCCAGAATTCCGAACAGTGCCTGCAAAGCCTCGGTCCGCAGCGCCGATGCGACCAGCACTCCGACAATTGCGCCGACGACAATACCCGGCCCCCAACCGCGCAGGATATCCCAATCCACCGCACCCTTCTTGTTGTGAGCAAGAACTGACCGCATCGACGTTACAATGATCGTGGCCAGCGACGTCGCCAGACAGAGCTGCATCAATTGCGGACCACCATAGCCAAGCGTTTGAAACGCATAGAAGAACGCGGGGACCAGAACGATACCGCCGCCCACTCCCAACAGCCCGGCAAGCACACCGGCCAGCGCGCCGATCACAAGCAAAAGGCCCATCATCTGGGCCAGCAACACTGTCTCGGGCATCGTCCCCCCCTTGCCGTTTAAACCTCGACCATCGGCGCAATATGGTCCAGGGCCTGTAGCATGACTTCTGGCCCGGCCCCTTCATGCACGGCCCCTTCGGACAAGGCGCGCCGCCATGCCCGCGCACCGGGGCGCCCCGCGAAGAGACCCAGCATATGCCGCGTGATCTGGTGCAAACGCCCGCCATTGGCAAGGTGCCTTTCAATATAGGGCACCATTTCTTGAACAACCGTCAGCGGATCGCGAACGGTTCCAACGCCAAAGATGCGCCGGTCGGCATCTGCCAGGATATCACCGGGCTGATGATAGGCCGCCCGACCAATCATGACACCGTCAAGACCCGCGTCCAGATGTGCTGCTGCTTCATCCAAGCTGGCGATACCACCATTGATCGATATATGCAGATCCGCAAACGCGGCTTTCATCCGATGCACAAGGTCATAATCAAGCGGTGGAACATCGCGGTTTTCCTTAGGGCTCAGCCCCTGCAACCACGCCTTGCGCGCATGGATCGTTACTCTTTGACAGCCCGCCGCACTGATCTGCTCAAGAAACGCAGGCAGAACTTCTTCGGGCTCTTGGTCATCCACACCGATGCGGCATTTGACCGTGACATCTACATTCGCCGCTTCGCGCATTGCTGCGACGCATTCTGCAACCCGTGCCGGATCTTTCATCAGAACCGCCCCGAAAGTACCAGACTGCACCCTGTCCGACGGGCACCCACAGTTCAGATTGATCTCATCATATCCTGCATCAGCACCCAAACGCGCCGCTTGCGCCAGCTCCTCCGGATCGGACCCACCCAACTGCAAAGCCACGGGATGTTCCTGCGGTGAATGATCCAACAGATGCAGCGCCCCACCCCGAACAAGCGCCGGTGCGGTTACCATCTCGGTATACAGCAGGGTTTCCGAGCTAAGCAGCCGATGAAAATACCGACAGTGGCGGTCGGTCCAATCCATCATAGGCGCGACCGATAAGCGGGACGCATTGAGAACATTATATTTTATATTTTTATCAGCCATTTACCGCTCATCTATCCGCCCCATTACTGTCTCATATGTTGTAATTCTCGTCCATTTTGGGCAAGGTTTACAACAAATGTTGTAACTTTGGCCAAATGTTGTAACCCCATGGGTACCATTATCAAGCGAAAGCGCAAAGACGGCTCTGCCGCCTGGCTTGCCCAAATCGCAGTTCGGCGGGCTGGAAAAACTGTCTGGCGCGAGAACCGGACCTTCGAACTGCGCTCGACCGCCGCGGCCTGGATCGAGAAGCGCGAGAAGGACCTCACCAAGCCCGGCGCACTCGAAAACCTGCCCATCGGAGAGACCCGCGGCCGCGAAGTGACCCTAAGCGACGCAATCGACAAATATGTCGAAGACAGTGCGAAGGCAATCGGTCGGACCAAGGCGCAGGTTCTCAAGAGCATCAAGGAGTTCGACATCGCGGACAAGCCTTGCGCCCAGATCGACAGCGCCGACATCGTGGCCTTCGCTCAGGAGAAGCTAAAGTCGGGTGTCTCACCGCAAACCGTGGCCAACTACCTCTCCCATCTTAGCGCGGTCTTCACGGTGGCCGGTCCGGCCTGGAACTATCCGCTGGACGAACGCGCGATGCGTAATGCGATGATCGTCGCCAAGAAGCTAGGGCTGACGCAGAAGAGCCGCCACCGCGACCGGCGACCTACGCTGGACGAACTCGACCAGTTGATGGCGCATTTCCTCGACCGCTCGATCCGCCGCCCCTCCTCCGTCCCGATGCATCGCGTTATCGCCTTTGCGATCTTCTCGACCCGGCGGCAGGAAGAGATCACCCGGATCACGTGGGCGGACCTCGACAAGGACGGCAAACGGGTCCTAGTACGCGACATGAAGAACCCCGGAGACAAGATTGGCAACGACGTCTGGTGCGACCTGCCCGATCCGGCGCTGGCGATCATCGAAGCGATGCCCAAACACACGAGCCAGATCTTCCCCTACTCCACCGATGCGATCAGCGCTGCGTTCACTCGGGCAACGCAGTTTCTCGGGATCGAGGATCTGCGCTTCCATGACCTGCGGCACGAAGGCGTCTCACGCCTGTTCGAGATCGGATACAACGTCCCACACGCGGCTGCCGTTTCAGGTCATCGGTCCTGGACGTCTCTGAAGCGCTATACCCATCTGCGCCAGACCGGAGACAAATTCGAGGCTTGGTCATGGATCGCGGAAGTCACCACACCAGACCCAAGACAACGCATGAGACGACCGGCGCGGCCTCTTTCCGCGGCCCGGGTTAGAACTAAACCTATTCGACGCTCCGGCTGAACCCCAAAATCATTTAGTTCATCTGCTCTGAACCCAAATTAGTCTCATAAAGAGCTGGCGCACTGCCTAGCCTGGAGATGCGTCGCCAGAAGTGACCAAGAAGTTGGCAACTTGCTATGGGAAAACACAGATGTCGACTGCGCTGGAGCAGTTCGCAGGGGTCGAAATTATCGTTGGTTGTAGGGGCTTGCAAACTCACGATTTCTGCGATTGGTCGAGAGCGTGGTGCCGCGGGTTGCGGCGTAGAATTGGAAGGCGTGGCGTGCAAAGTGCCATCGGCGTCTATCCAGACTTGGCGCCCGAAAAGTGCGAAAGTCATCCCGTGCACATGGGCCGCACATGCGAGCTGCCCAACCGCCTCGCATCACTACTGCTTCGGTCCGATCCTTCACCGAAACGAAAAACTAGTCCATCGCAAGCACACAGATCACAAAGCCCCTTGGCCGCCAAGGACTTCGGCACCACAAACTGGGCCCAAACACTGTCTCTGGCATATTCGAAGTCGGCTACAGCATGCCGAATGCTGCTGTCTTGAGTGCCAACCCTGACCCTCGACAAACTGGTATGCTTAGCTTCGCAGGCAGCAACAATCGACCAGTGGGACCGCACTCCTCCCGTTTCTGATGTGGCAGATTTCAAAGGAGCAACCAACAAGCTCCTTCGAGCTTCATCACCTTTGTGCTAAGGTCGTAGCGTTCCCAGATGATAGACATCTGAGTTTGACTACTAGACCACGCGTAATTTCCTGGGTTGCGAATACCTAATGACTTTTGAACGACATTTAATTGCGCTGATCCAAGCAACGACTATTTGTTCCAGATGTCTTGTATTGGGCAAACCATGGGCCTTCTTTATGCCCGTTGGAAAAGCAGGCGCGACAAAGTGTTCGCGAGAACTTACTAGCCTAGGCGCGGCAATATGAATAACATTTTGCCGAACATCGAGAAATCTGAAACGCAAAAACAAAACGATTTCGTGCCGCCCCTCAAGGCTTTCGTCTGCTACGCCAGAGAAGACCTCGACGTTGTCCTACACACGCTTCGTGAGCTTGTCAGAAAAGATATTGAGTTCCTGCAAGATCTGAACGACATCCTTCCGTCGGAGCCGTGGGCGGAACGTGTGCGGTCGTTGATATCACAGAGCGACTTGTTGCTCTACTTCGCGTCGTCTTCATCAGTGACGTCAGATGCTTGTGAGGAGGAGCTTGAATATGCTGCCTCACTAGGCAAGCGCATTTTTCCGATCGCATTAGAACGCAATTTGGACGACCAAATGCCGGAGATCGTAGGCGGTATACAGTGGTTTTTTGCAGACGGAGATGGTGCGCTTGATATCGACGCATTGCACACTGCCATTGTAACCAACGCGGATTGGATACGCGAGCACACCCGCTATCTTGTTGCCGCACAAGACTGGCTAGCCTCGGGTCGAAGAGCGCGGCGATTGTTGCGGGGTCGCGACGTCGATAGCGCGAAAAAGTGGGTCACTAAGCAACCCCCAAAAGCACCAGAGGTACTCCCGCTTCACGCGCAGTTCATACGCGCGAGTCGAAACATGCGCCGGATCATTCGCACTTCGATGGTGAGCGTCACTGCGTTGGGCATTGCTGGGGCGTTTGTGCTCTACCAAATTTCTTTAGATAATCGTCGCAGTTATTCTGATATCCTGGCAAGGGATGCCGCGACAATGCTTGATAACGGCATGGCGCCTGTGGAAATTGTTCGTACCGCGATCGCTTCCTGGCTTCTCGACCCCGACAAGTTCACCGAAGGCATGCCGCGGAGCCAATCGGTCGAGGTCATGGCGGAAGCATTCTCCCATCAACGGTTGCGTTCAATCCTAGAGGCCTCCCAACTGCCGAACGGGCTTGGCGAATATGTCTTCAATACACGCCTGACCCCCGGTGGCCGTTATGCTGTTATTCAATGGCAAGATCAGCCAACGACCGCTCCGACACTACCAACGACACACGAAGACAATCAGGGTAACTTTGAGGATCTGGTTGTAGTGTCGCCCGAACTTTTCACAGACGAGGACGACATCATTTGGCAAGCTAGGATTGTAGACTTGGGCAATGAATTGACCATGCCTGAGGCACCCACGGTCACGGATCCTATAGCCGGGTTTGAAGAAGCCGACGGTTTTTCGGGTCCGGTGGTCATGTCGGGCGACGGCTCCGCACTAGTCTGGCCTATGAAAGACGGGAAATTGTTCGTCTATCGTCCCGCAAATGGCGAAGCAACGTACCTAGCGGCCGCTGAGAGCAGATCTGGCACCATCACGGCGCTCGATCATCGTGGTCAACGCGTTATTGCTCAAACCGAAGATGGACCTGTTATCCGCGATCTGGTCGGAGGTGTTGACACTGCGATCCGCCCCTCGACTCCAAAAGAGGGCAAAATTGTGTTTGTGTCGCCGACTGTCTTTTCACCTGATGGACGATTTCTGGCGGGGACAGTGGACTATGACATAGGTGGCCCTGCAGGATCCAGGGTCTGCATCTTCAACGCATCCACCGGTGTGGAAGTGATCTGCAGCCTGCTCGATCCTTCTTTCACGGGCAGTACACCGTTTTATAACGCAACCATCGGGCCCATGGTCTTTTCACCCGATAGCACTCAACTAGCTTACACTGATAGGGAAGACTTGCTGAGGATCTTCGACGTTGAAAGCGGGACAATTGACGTCATTAGCACCACCGCTGGCGGATGGATCATGGATCTGACCTACTCCCCAAACAGTCGTTACATAGCGATTTCCTCACAAAACAACAACATAGTTGGTGGTTTAGATCATTCACTAGTGATCTTTGACACAGTTGGCCGCGCGTTCTACCGAAGTGGCCGAGTTGGAGGAATCGGCGGCATCGAAATATCGGACGAAGGGCGTGTGCTCACGGCAGAAGGTGGCGGCGGTATTGTAAGCCGCTGGGATGTAGGCTTCGGGGCGATGCGCGAAGAACTCGACCTTTCGGGACGCCGAGATACAGGTTTGTCTGTGATTTCCGGAGGCTATTCATCTCAGTTAAACGAGACGTATGTTTTGCATGGTGATCGCGCAACATTCGACATTGATTCCTGGGATCTTTTTGGTCCGGGACACGAAAGGCTGTTTGTTGTGTATGATTTGCCGGGCGGCAGAGAGTTACGACGATTGCCGGTACAACAATCTGATTTGCTTGAAGCTGTGGTTTCTGACGAGCAGGATTTGGTCGCGGTCATCCTTCGGGATGCTGACCGGGTGCATCTCTACCGTTATTCGTCCTTCGAAGCACTGAACGAGATCGTCGACATACCGCCTCGCCCGACGGATGTGCACATCGCGCGCCGGGCAGAGGTCATCGCAGTCGGCAACCGCGATGGTGAGATCATGGTCATCGACGCGGACAGACGGTTAGAATATAGCGTCGAGGGTGAAGTGCAGCGAGTTGTCCTGTCTCCCGACGCCCGCTACCTCGCTGCACTCTTTAGTCAAGATGACGATAGTACGTCCAAATCAGTGCGGGTATGGGATGTCGAAAGACCAGATGAACCCATACTAAGTCTGTTTGGTGTTTTCGCGCTATCACGCTCTGCCTTCGCCGCCGAGTTGCCGCGATTTGCCGTTGCGGTGAGCCAGGGCGCGGCGGTTTATGATCTGCGTAGTGGTCTGCTTTACAGCCGCCTTTCAAGTGGGCGGGGCCTCAGCATCCTTGAAGCCGGCATTTCCAACTCTGGTTTTCATGTGGCAACACGCGAAGACACTGGCCCCGTTCTGCTTCACGATGTCGAAACCGAAGAGCCTGTCTTCGTTGTGGGAGGGCATGGGTTCGGGACCGGTAGCATTGAGTTCGACAGTCTCGGTCTAACGTTAACGACGATAGCTTCATCATACGACGTACTTCGGCATTGGAACGTCGGCCTAAGTGATTACAATCTGTTTCGGCATGCGTGCCGTTCCCTTCCTGAGCGCCATCGCAAAGCCACATTGGACATGGTGGAAGTCCGACTGACAGCTGGCGTTTTTTCGCCTCCCAAAGTCGATTGCGAATCTCTTGAGCTACCAGGGCCTCGGAGATGAGGCCGGATAAGGAATCTCAACCAAAATCGCCTTCGGATAAATCCAACCACAGGTGCATTTCAAGGTGACAGATTACTTAAGCGCAATGCGCAGAAACAAGCTAGTTCTGACGCTGTTGCGGAATTATCCAATGCACGAGGTTAGATGCAAATGGGTGGTCACGGTGCTTGCTCAGCCATATCTCCATGTCTTCCGAAATTTTGAGTGGTTCTGTCGCAATAAGCCATTCTAGCCACATTTCAGGGATCCGAAGTGCAATTCCACTAGATCGGAGAATCTTGTAAAACTCCGCATCTTCGGCGCTCGCCAAACTGCCGAGATTTGGCTCCGTGAACTGAACCACCAGCCGCGACTCTTCCTCTGAACTAAGCCGGGCAAGACTGCCGCCAATTATTGTCAATCGGGACATGCGCTCAGCTTCCTCAACCGAACTCGGAAGAATGCCTCCGAGAACTCGCTGCCCACTCACGCCTATTGCGGCAATCCGCCTTCCATCGGGGCTGATAGAGAGTTCTAGAAGCGGTCCGATACCCATCTCCTTGACCAACAGCTGTTCGAAAGAGGAAACATCAACATATCTGAGCGAACCATTCCGATCTGCGATAATCAATAGCCGTCCAGAGGGATCGACTGCCATGTCCTGCGGCTTGAACTCGGTATCTACGGAACCCTGGACTTCTTTCCATCCATCGCGGATTTCCCATCGATGCAGCTGAGAAGTAGTCGCCGCAAACAACGTCCTTCCGTCCGGTGAAAACGACAGCTGTGCTGGCGAGTTTGCATACCGGCGATCCGCGTCGGCGCGCCAAATTTCTTGTCCAGCCAGATCAAGGACTATGATGGTCCGGAAGTCGTCACTTATGGCAATCATTCCATTTGAGCTTGAAACAGCCATGTCAAATATCGATTGCTCTTCTATGCTGACAATCAACTCCAGTGAATTCGAACTTACATTCCAACACCACACATGGGAGCCGCGCTGCTCTTCGGGCGCGCCGACAGTTGCGATCAATGAAGCAATCACCGTTTCGTCGTCAAAGAATTCCAAAGGTCCGAATGCTCGGATCGGTGCCAGGGATATTTCTCTTCTTTGAACAACTTCACCAGTTGTAAGGTCGACGAGGACAACCTCCGGATTAACCAGCGAAGCTCCGTCCATATTCACCTTAGCGCTCAGAAACGCAGCCCGTTGGCCGCTTGGAGACAAGGAAACTGAGCCGACGAGGGTTGAGCCAGGCCGGTGATCAAATTGAACGGAAACGTAATCACCCTCTCGGCCGAAACTGTCATCGACCCTCAGCGCCCTGATTGAATCCCCCTCTCGTTGACTCTCCGCGACTGCGTCCCAAACATTGACCGCCGCGGGTATGGATATTGGTGACTGCCCTTCTTTAACGAATCTCACAGGGTTCTCGACTCTTGCCGACAGGATTGCGCCGGAAGAGTCGAAGCCCACCGTCCACCAAGGCCTCTGCCATGTCGGATCTGGCTCCTCAGGTGCACGAAGCCGCCACACTCGCACAATTCCGAAAAGCCATGCACCCGGGTCATCAACACCCCCTCGATTGAGCGGAACGGCCTCGCTCGTGGCCAGCCACACTCCATCCCGCGACAATGAGATGTCCATCACACCGGCACGTAAACCCTCATGCCCGACACTCAGTTCTTGAGCAGTCTGCGTTGAGCCAACGCCCATCACAGTGGCAACCGCATCCCATCCGCCAGTCGCAAGTCGACGGCCGTCTGGTGTCAGCGCGACACTCGTAACTGCTTGCTCATGAGGCATGGCCAAGACCATCGGATCTGCACCCGAGGTGAAATCCCAGCGGTGAACGGAGCCGTCGAAAGAGCCAAATACAAGGTCTGGGCCCGACTCTAGGAACACAAGATCAAACGGGTTGTAGGGAAAGGTGCCCTCTGGCCTTGGGACAAGCCACCGATCGACCAGCTGACGGTCTGCGACACGCCAAACCGTGATCGCACCTTGGATGGTTGACGCAGCGACAAAGTCGCCCATTGATGACGCAGCTAAAGAAACTGGACCATGTGGTCCCCCACGGCTATCTCCATTGTCAAGCTTTAGCCAAGCTTGGGCTTCGTAATCCAGCAGCCAGACACCGTCGTCTGCACCTGCGAGAAGCACAGCAGAGTTCTGGCTTCTCGCGACGGAGAGCCAAGCTGCGCCGCTTGGAGGCGAGCCCAGGTCAACAGTATCACCTGAAGGCGAAATCCTCTCGAGACGGCTTGCGATTTCGCTAAGACCAGATCTGTTCCACGCGGCATTCGCCGGTTTTCGCAGAACAACTAGAAGATCTCCGCTTGGTTCGAAGGCCAAATCGACAACGGGAATGCCATCAGATTGTCGGACTGTGACTTGCGTCATTTGCAGCGGATCATAGAGGACAACTTCGCCATCGAAGCCGCCCAAGGCGAGCTTTCCTTCCGACGAAAACGCCGTCCTCCAAGCCTGGAATTCCACGGTATGATCGAAAACTGCGAGTGGTTCCTCGAGCGACAAAGCAGCCGCCTGAGCGCGTGTCGTCCAGGCAAGTTTCTGAGCCTCCGCTAGCAATCGAATCGAGCCAAGGTAATCTCCGTCTCTCGCAGCGTTAGCAGCGGTGATGGTGTGCGCCTCCGATCCGCTGAGACTTGCCTCGGCTTGCGCGAAAATCGCTTCAAAGCTTGACCGCGTTGCTTCGACTTTCCAAATCATTGCGAAAAAAAGTATGAACGTCGCAACGATCGCGGAAGCAGACAGTGCAACCAGCCGATTCATCGCCGTCCGCTGTGCTTCTCGCCGCAGGGTGGCCATTTCGTCTGGCTCGATGTCCCTCAGCGTTGCGATCAGAGGCAAAAGCTCGCTCTCAATGCGCAGGCGTTTCGGTGGCCACCACCGCCACCAGCTTGTGAGTTCCTGAATGTCGATCCGCTCGATACGAGGCAACTCTTTATCCAGCCCGCCCGGTAAGGGCGCATCAAAATTTGCATCCAGCGTCGCAGCGACGATCTGATCACGACGTGGATTGCCATCATTTCGAAAGACGAGAAGCTCCCGAACCACCCAGTTGGGTGTACCGTCCTGAGCGGCCTTTGCTGCGTCTTTTGAGTTCACGACCAGGAAGAACCGTGATTGTCCGAGAGCCGGTACAATCTCTTGGAGGAAGTCGCTTTTTGCTCGAACATTGATCTCGTCGAGATATACCTCGAGGTTTCGTTTTCTTTCTTCCGTCTGAAGAGATCTGGGCAGCCGGTATCTCTTCAGCCATTTCCTTAGAGCGGACGCGTGAGAAGCCGCATCAGACCGCTTGTAGCTTATAAAGAGATCGTACCCTGGATCAGCCACAAAAGTGTCCGCGGGGACAAGATTTCCCTCGATCCCTTGGGGCGATAGGTCACCACTTCGTTCGATATCGCTCATGCCTTCTCCTGGTCTCATCTCGGCGTGTTCGGCCTGCCCTGACCAGCCAAGGTTCGTCATAATGAAGAACAGTAGGACTGCGTTTCGAAGTGTGGATAAACGCCAATCACAAATTTGAACCTTAGCTTTGAAACTGTAGCATCAATTCGCATCGCCCAGGCAACCCTCGTAGGCTTTGACATGGATTCGCATCGGGGAACGATCCCAAACCCAGAAGGTAAAGGAACCATCTTTCTGTCGTCCAATTTGTTGGAGAATGAAGGTATTCTTGATGCACGCTATCCACTGCGGGAGGCGATGCTCGACTTTGCCCCAAGCCTATCAGCGCCTTTGGTGACATGGGAGGCGTTGAATGAGCGATTTCAGAAAGACGAAGACATCCTGACGCTGTGCCGTCAGGCCATCGAAACCTGTAGCTTGTTCGTGCTTCTGCTCGGCAAGCGCCACGGCAGCGGCGTGAGGCTCGATCAAGGTACCTCTTCGGCGAGCTATCTTGAGATGGAGATTTTCACTGCTGCGATCCTCAAGAAACCGATACTCGTTTTGCACGAAGCCGGTGTCGAGCCGAACGCGCTGCTCCGTGATCTTCTGACGCTCTTCAAAGATCGGTTTTCGTCGGTTGCATACCGAAGCGGCAGTGTAGTGGACCTATGCGAAAGTTTGGCTGAGGCCGCCAAGGTCCTGGGAGAAGCGGGCGACCTGAGGCGGGCTGGATCACTACGTGGCGTGCCCGACTTCCTTGCCGCCACGCGATTGCAGAACGACCTTGTTCGCGAAATGCGCGATCCGCGTCTTAGATTTCTCAATGGCTCGTCCGTCCCGAAAACACCTGGGGCTAGCGCTATAGATATTGAGCGAACACTTGCAGCAATCGATGCGAGAAGCACCGGCGACGGCGAAGGCTTGGTTCCCGTCACACAAGGAGCTATGCTGTTTAGGGTATGGGCCGCCATGCGAGACCTGGCAGCATCTGATAATTTCATTGCGAGCAAACCAGAACGACCAGAAGCTTGGGATACCCTTTTAACGCACTGGCAGAAGGCCGCCTCTTGGTTCGGGCTTCACGGTTGCATCTATCTCAGTCCTTTGGCTGTCATTAACACACGACAGGCTCTTTGGGAGCAAAACTCAGAGAAATTCGGCAATCTGGAAGAACTGACAACCAGTCGCGCAAGTGCATACTACTCATTGGCTCAGAGAATGCATACGAGAGCACAAACAAGACGTGGTTTCCAACAGTCACGGGCTCTTGCAACACGCGCCTACGACCAGCTTGGCAACGCCGCGGTGGGCAGCTTGATGATCCGTTGTCACGCCAACATTCGGTTGGCCGGTCTCGGATCTCCGCTGCTCATTTCCGATGCCCTTGCCGATGCACGCAAGGCGCTAGAAATCTACGATATGGGCGTTGGTGATCTGACCGGACGCGGCGAAGCACTGGTAAGTCTTGGCTTCTGCAAGGCCATCACGGGCCGCCTTCGCACAGGAAAGGCCGATATGCGCCATGGTCTACGCTTGCTTTCGCAAAATCCGACACCTAACGGTCGATCATTTTATGCAAAAGGCGGGAAAATGGTTGCACGAGCCGGCCGACTGCTCTTGGACACACGTCTTCGAATAGATGGCGAGGAAGCCCAGATCGCTGCGGCGACCGCCGTTGGCGCGTTTGATCAACTTAGAAGAGGTTGATCAATAATTACAACGCGAAGGATATCCTCTCCTGTGCGAAAGCGGCTCTGCCCGATCCAACAATCGAAAGCTAATCCGGAGGTTTGAACGAATCAACGGATCCAATATTTGAATCGCCAAACGAGATGGCAGCTAAATGGGGAGCTTGGGCGGCGTGTAAGGATAGGGCCATTTTATTCTCAAACCGCTTGAAGACCATTGGCGCAGCCATCTTGTAATGTCGCTTTCGCCCCCCTGCGTTGCTCGAGCCAGTTGCAAGTAATCTCCATGATCCGCTTGGCGTGTCATCGGATGAAACCAGCTACCGCAATCCTTCGACTGAATCCGTTGATCACGGACCCGACCGAACTCATATGGAACCCAACATGATTTCTGGCTATTCTTAGTGTGAATCGCAATGAGATGCGAACTGTTCAACAATGCCATTTCAATAATGGCAGCAATCAACACCGGATACACCGCGCTGTTTCTAGGTATCGTTTTGTTTGCATGAGTCAGGGTTGGATCGTGCACGTCCAGCCAGTAGCCAATCCCCTCCTGACAAGCCAGCCAAGCCGCACGCTCCGCGTAGGCCACGTCCTTGCTTTGGTGTGAAATGAAAATCGTCGGCGCTACTTGCTGTGCGGAACTCGGTTGAGTGAACATCGATAGTGCCTGTGTAGCTCTTAGGCGCTGCTCCTCGCTGTAGTCGGAAGCATCTCTTTGATAGTCATCCAGATTGTCGAGATACGCTATGCTCTCTTTCCAAGCCGAGAACCCGATAGCGTCCTCGGAATATCTTTCGTCAATCTCGGAACTCGCAAATTTCCAATGAAAGCTCATTGTCTTAACCCACTTTTCTTTAGTCAGAGATGCTAGCCAATACTATTTGAGAGATGGCGCTCCGTTATCGTCCTACCATGCAGGGAGCCAGAACGCGAAAGCCTCAAATTGTCCAGGCTCCAGTCCCATCGTATTTTGACTTCTCGGAATGAACAGAAATATGAATATGCTTCGTGTGAGGATTACTTCCGCTATAATTCCTCCACTTCCATGGTTTTTTCGTCGAACTCAAAATCCGACGATTCCAGATAATGTACTTGAGCCTTGGATCTTGGGTCGACTGCAATGCCTTTGCTAGTTTCTCTGCATCAAACCCGTTGTCTGGGTCGTGCGTAATATCGATCGCAGTTACGACGCCATGCGACCCATCCACCACCCATGGGTTGTGGTCAGATGCCCGTGTTGCATGGGCAGCGTCGCCAATTGAACCGTCGCTCTTTTTGCTTCGGTTCGGCGCTTGCTTGTTCACTTGGTCACGCAGCTGCAAAAGGCTCTCCGCCACTCGCCATGGACGCAGCGCTTCTGTTTCGTATTCCGGAAACGATAAACGGGCGTCGTCGTCGGGATCGAGGTGAGCGTCCTCACTCAAGTCGATTTCTTTCTCGCGATCCGTTTGGTCACTCACCTCAAAAGCGGCCTCGGTTGTGAAGGTCCCAGTGGCGTCCTCAGACGTGTCCTGGTAGCCAAGAACCGTTGGCGACAAAAGCGGCACACTTTCGATACTAAAGACTCGCTTCTGAATCGCCTCGAAGGCGTCCATGAAACTGCCAAAGTTTTCGACATTCAGGTCGGCGGGTGCCGGCATGATGTCACCGATTGGGCCGCGGAACCCCATCACATAGATACCAATCCGCGTCTCCGCCAATCCCAACTGGGCTGCAGCGGCGAGATTAGGCACCGATAGTTCGGTTTGTGCGTCGAAGCTCGTTGTGGCGACAGCGAGGCGGACGGCCACACCCGTTTCGACCACCCGTCCGTCGTCCGTTTGATCAAGGCGGTACTGCTTGGCCTCTTGCGTAACGCCAGCCCTTACCGACTTACCACTGCCACTAAACAGCTTTCCGAGAAAGCCAAGTTTTGCATCAGCCGTGAACCGGTATTTGTGGGTAAGTACATCCCAACGATCAAGGACGGGGGCTCCGCCGCCCACTCCAGCTAGTGCAGTTTCCGTCACTTCGTAATGTGAAGAAGACATCACGAGAACGTCAGGTGGCAGCTCAGATGGTGAGTATGGATCTATTAATCTCACGGTATTTCCCCCCTTTGGACTTTCCTAGCAAGCAAATAATTGAAATGATCTGTCGTCAGTAAGGCATCAGTGATCTTGCCCGTCACTTCGTTGCCTGAGCGCGCGGCGCATTGATTCGATCCAAAGACCCTCGTTCGCTGCATGAGTGTTGCGCGAACCGTCAAGCTTTTGCACATAGCGCCCGCCCGCGTGATGGATCCCGATGATGCGCCAACTCTGATCGTAAACAGGGCTCCCTGAACTTCCAGGTTCAGTGGGCGCGCGGTACTGAATTCGGCAGGGTACAATGCTGTTCGGCGACTCGTAGACTTCGCGCTCATAGGCAATCAATTCGTTGTCTTGAAACGAAACGCTGATCTCTCGACCGCTTGGATGACCAATAATATAGACCCTCTTTTTGTCCCCTGAGAGCTCCGGCAACTCGTGGTAGATGCGTTCTGAAATTTGTTCGCTCGGCACCGCCGGATCGAGACGAAGCACGGCAACATCGTGCTCGTCGGGATGCGATTCCCAAATCAACTTCTTGTCCACATTGTAGCTGTACGGTCCAAGACCTTCTTGGTGGATCAGTTCGAACCTTACTGTTGCTTCCGCCGGTTTAGCAGCGTCAGGATAGCCAGTCCCACTCACAACGTGTGCGTTGGTCAGTACAACAATCTCATCTCCAAGTTTTGGATCCAGCTCTTTCCCAACTACGGCAAACCCTGTGCCGTGGGGCGCGCCGTCTTTGAATATGATCGCGACGGACTTGGCGGCGCGCAATCCTTCCTGGAGCCAACTGTAAGTTCTCGTGCCTACGTCGCCCAAGACGGCCTGATGCTGTTGTTTAGTGACGGACGCAAGGCGTTCGAGAGCTTTAGGCGATACGGTAAAGCCGCCTCCTGCCTCCATCCCGAGCTTGCCAATCATCGGAGCGAGGATCTTCTCGCCCCAATCGTGCTTGTCCGCATCCCAAAGTTGCTGCAATTGGCGGGCCGACCCTGCGAGCGCAAATGCCGAGTCCTCGCGTTTGGTGTATGCACCATACCACTTCAGAGCTTCGTCATGGTTACCGGCACCCAGATGTGCTTCGCCCAATATGGCGTAGTCCCAATTTTCAAGCTCGTAACAGGATCGGCTTGTGAGGTCTTCGACGATACTCAGTGCAGCCGCTCGGGCTCCTTCATGATCGGCCGTCGTCAGCAGGTGCTGCCCTTTCCCCTGGCGTTCATCCCAATTTCCAACGGCAACCATGTTAATTCCCTGGTAGGTGAACTTTGCTCCATTCTGCATCCAAGCTTGGCTGTAATGACGGAAAGAATTCTGAATGGCGTTTTTTGCGATCTCAGGTCGCCGGTCCCGCGTCTGCATTGCCAGGTCCTTCCAGGCCCGGCCAAGCGCCCCCTTCAACTCTCCCCAATCGTCCTCTGCGAGGTTTTCATTGGCGACCTCGTTCTCCAACAGCCTGATGGCAGGTAGAAGTTCGCCGGCCTCGATCATGCCCTGAGCGAGGAAATGTACCACCAGTGCGTCTTCACTCCCATCAACCAAGAACGCGTTCGCAACGCGGCGCATTTGCTCGAAACGACGGTTTGAACGCAGACACTTTAAGGCCTTTCGTGCTAGCTCATCATCGATGGTTCCGGGTTCCTCAGGAAGTCGCGCGATCAAAACAGAACAAGCCTCATTCAAGCGCTCAAGATCGTCGTCTTTGGCTGCTTCGCAGACTAAACTGACAAGGTCCTCAAGCATAAGTCATCATCCTTTTTGGATCAGAATTGCGTAACCAAGTCTCGACTGGTATCGATCTTTGTCAGATCGTGGGCCATGTTTCGCGCAAGTGTGCGCCCGCCGAAATGGAGACCGCATGGACCGAACTGATCGCCAATTGAAACCACAACCGACCCAGAATTGCCGCCCATCGTGGTCGCATCGTGGCTGAATGCCCAGCCTCGCTTGTCCCCCTCCATCTCACCTGGACGGAATTTGATCTCCCCGGGACTCAGGTATTTCGTTCCAAAGTCTCGCTGATAGATTTCTCGGATCCTCCGCCAATACTCGAGCGCAGCACTTTGACCCTGCGGCGCTGCCGATTGTCCCGGTCGTGCGGGAAAACCGAAGACTGCAACTTCAGTAATGCCAGAGGTCGGCAGCCATTTTGTGCTAAAGGTATTGGGATGGCTAGAATGCCCATTTTCGGTTTCAATTTCCAGAATGGCCATATCGAGCTTTGATAGATCGACAAAACGTCCGATGCGGTCCCGACCGCTTGATATCACGCTCTTGATCCTGTAGCGCATTTTGTCGTCGGCTGCGTCTGCATCAAAGTTGATGGAGGCATTGGCGGTGAGCCGCATCTCGAATGTGCCGGACGCGATCGGAAACGGCTCAGCAAATGCATCGAGCACATGCCGGTTTGTTATTATCTGATTTGGGCCTGAGACGAATCCGGTGCCAACATGCTGCCACCCGCTGGCTGTATCGATATCGACCCTGCCGACTGTTCTGGATAGTTCACGGATATCGTCGAGCGAGTTCCACAAGCCTTCAGCAAATTTGCCAATGCCAGGGTGCTGTGTATCGAACGGCGTCTCTCCATTGCTCAGCCTCAGCGCGGGTCGACCCACCAATTCAACTAAGGCCTCAAGGCGCACATCTCGGTCATGGTCGACGCCCTCCAACGCCTGTGCCCCATTTCGTCCGATGTCGGCCAGCGTGCTTTCTATTCCAGCAAGAAACTCGCCCCTTGCACCGGAGCCTAAGGACTCCGATTGAATACCTTCATGATAGGCTAGAACGGCTTCGGCTTGGACAAGGACCTGGTTCGAGTTGCCTAGTGACTCAAGGAAGGCACCACTACGGGTCGAGATGCGGCCGATAACTTCTTCGGGCAGTTCGACAGGGGTTGCAGGTCCGGTTGCAACAAATGGTTGCCCGAGCGCTTCCGGGTGCCGTTCGCGAAGTAGCCTTTCGAATCCAGGCGACGGTCTTGGCATGTCCGCACCTTCCAGCAGAACCGAAGAACCACTCTTCCGAATGAGTTGATCGCTTGCGAGAAAGGTCGCTTCCGATTCAAATCTACCAAAAGATGACGTTCCGAAAACGAGCTCACTTGTCGCTTGCGACGTGACGGCCTCTGGTTCGGGTATCTTGTCCAGTGGCGTATTCAATAGATTATGGGCATCGACGATTCCGGCACCCATTTTATTCGTATTCCATTTCTCCGGGCGCCTTGCCGATGAGCGGATCGCAGCACGAAAAAGCTCCTGTACACTGGAATCGCGCTGTCTAGCCTCGGCGATAATTGCGTCGAGTCCACACCGTTCGATCCAGAGCGCCGCACAACCAGCCGTTAGGGCCACGGCGAAAGAAGTTCCCTGTCCTTCGGGATTGATATCCGACGTATCTGAAGACCCAGGCTTGCGCCGAGCCACCGTCACGTTCTCTCCGGGCGCAGAGACATCAACCTTCCTGCCGCGGCTTGATCCCTTCCAACGGGTTTCATGTTCATCAATGCCTGCAACGGCGATTACGTTTTCGTCCCAAGCCGGATAGACGATAAAGCCGACACAGTTCCCTGCCGCGGCTAGAACAATCATATCCGCGTCAACGGCCCTCCGGATTGCCCGCTTCAGAGCCAGTCCTTGGAGCCCGCCGCCCAAGCTCATTGTCACGATATTGCACCCTTGCTTTCGTGCATGATCAATCGCCTTGGCAACAGCGACACCTAATCCGATCACCACACCGTTGATGCAGCGGATAGGTACCAGTGTTGCACCGGGCGCGCTTCCGTTCACTGAACCGCCGCTTCGACTAATGACCAAACTGGATGTGCTAGTCCCATGACCGGGCGAGGACATGCTCGCAGAGAGAGGATCGGTCGGGTCGGTAGAGTTGTCCACGAAGTTAAACCCGCGTGCCTTGTCGACCCCTTCTTTGAGCTCCTCATGCTCCGCAACACCTGTATCCGGTTGGCCAATCAGGACGCCATGCCCTGTTACGGAAAATTCACTTTCCGCTTTGTCAGCCTGGATCATCCTCCTTGCCCAATCGGGATCACTTGGCGGCGGTGCATCCGAACGGCAAGCGGCCCAGACTATGCCACCGACGGCCTCAGGTTGATCCGATACAGTCTCGATCTCGATCCACCCGGGTCCCACCTCGGGAACGGCCGACACAAGGTCAAGCTCCGAGGCCAATTCATCCGCAACCTTGAATAAGAATCCCGGCGATTGACGGATTTGAATGCCTTGAAATTGAAGGATAAGCAGGTCCGGATCATCTTCTTCAGAATAGGCGAAAAGATCGAAACCGCTTCCCTCTAGGAGTTGTTCCAAGCGCTGACGCTCAGTATCAAGCTCTGGTCTGTTGGCGTACTCCAGTGTAAAACTCAAAATGTCAGGTGGAAGCGATTGTTGACCTGTTTGTACCGCCACGCGTGCCGCATCTTTTAGAAAGTCGAGCATGAAAAAACCTCGTACATATACCGCAAGAGTAGACCATTTTTGGGATTCACTCGATAGAAAAACAGCGGATTGCCAACGTCGGTCGAGGAGTCCCTCCCTCGGTACGTTCAAAGGAACAACAAGATAAGCCGCCTTGTGAAGAGACAGTATCGAGCGTTCATAAGCTATAGCCACGCCGACAAAACTTGGGGCAAGTGGTTGGGAAGAAAGCTTGAAACCTATCGGATGCCCAAAGGTCTGCAACCGGGCGATCGACGGCTGCACCCGGTCTTCCGAGACGATGACGATATGGCCGCTCGTCCTGATCTTTGGGCCGAGATCGTCGATACCTTGAAGCGATCGGACACACTAATTGTGATCTGTAGCCCTCAAAGCGCAAAGAGCAGCTACGTCGACGATGAAGTCCAAGAGTTCAGGTCGCTCGGTCGTGGCGACAAGATTTTCGGCATGATCGTCGATGGTGTACCGGGCGATCCACAAGCAGAGTGCTTGCCACCCGCGTTCAGAGCCGACGGCAAACGAGCCGAGCCATTTGCTGTGGATGTTCGAGCAGTGGGTAAACAGGATGCCCTACTGAAGTTGGTGGCAGGCATCCGAGGGCTCGAATTCGATCAACTGAAACGCCGTGATCGAAGAAGGGCTACTTGGAGGGGCGCAATAGCCATTTCGGTGGTGGTATCTATTCTGACCGCATATGCCGTATCTCTGCTCATCCAGGCCCGGGCAGTGAACTTGCAGGCCTCCTCCGTTCTCGCCGCCCTCTCAAGCAGCGCTTTGGAAAACGGTGATGCCGGTAGAGCGCTTCGCTTCGCAATCCTGAGCGCGCAGGAATCGCCGATATCTCCAGTTGCTCCCGATGCAGAACCCACACTGATCAAAGCCTACTACGCAACGCCACTTCTTGCGGAGTTTCGCGGGCACGACTTTTCAATTTACGATGTGTCCTTCGACGGGCAATCGCGTCGCTTGCTCAGTGCATCTCAGGATGGAACGGTCCGCTTCTACACCCGCGATGGCGACGGCTGGCGGGAAGACACCGACTTCATAGATATCGACGAGCAGCTCGCGACAGCCCGTTTCGTCGGCGACAATGACGGAATACTGTCACTTCCGCTTTCCGGATCGAGACTTACGTACTGGCAGCTGGGTAGAAGCGGCTGGAACAACCACAGTCCTTTTGAAAGTGGATCGGGCATGATCCGCGCCTTCGGTTCTTCTCAAAGTGGAATGACTGTGGTGCTCGGGTATCAATCCGCTCGGGTTGAGCTTTGGAACTATGAGGACGGGACCTGGCGCCTCATTTATACGGATGAAGCAACTCCGACTGTTCCCACAGCCGCAGCGGTCTCCGAAGATGGCGACCGCTTTGCTGTTGGTGATATTGATGGCAATTTGACGATGTACGAACTAGGCGCCGATGGCAAATTTGCACCCTCCCCTCTGATCGAACTCATGCCCAGTGAAGTACGCCGACTACACTTCTCCACTTCAGGGAAACGTGCGCTTGCAGTCTCGTTGGGGGCAATGAGCATCGCCTCCTTTGAGGACGAGCGGGGCTGGGTTGCGGGCGCTCGGGTTGCCTCTGCTACCGATATCACCAATGCCGCGTTTCTGGATGTCGATGGGACGCAGGTCCTGACGAATGGAAACAACAGTACCGCGCGTCTCTGGATTGAGACTGCGGATGCGAACTGGACGACAGCTGAGACATTTGGATCGCAGGAGCGCCACGCCCGATCGCTCGCGGTTTCGCCGGACGGTACCGTTTTCGCGACCGGCGGCAATAATAACCCGGTTGTGCAAATATGGGGGCCAGCGGCCGCGCAAGACTGGCGGTCATTCCTGAAGGTAACACAAGGCATCGGCCTTGTTGGAAATGTCGAGGACTTCACGGACGGCCACACCCGTTTCAACGCTCAACCGGCAATCTCTCCTAACGGACTGCGCATCGCCATTGGAGACGTATACGGTATCGTGACGATACGTGACAAAGCGACCGACAGGGAACTGGCTCTGATCGATGCATCCCACAACCCTCAGTACGGCATAGCTTTCTCTGAAGACGGAACGTTGCTTCAGATTCTCGATGGCGAAGGACTGTACACCGGCTTGGATTTTCCTGTTGAGGTTGCGGTCAATCTTTCCGGGCCCGAACTAATTCAAAGGGTATGTCGCGATCGCCTTGGTGGAACACTCGCCGTGCTTGACGTAAGTGACACTGAAGTCGCTCCGCTGCTCGCCGACCGTCAGGCTGAGGATGTATGCGCCCCTTCCAATCTGTGGAAGCAATTCGTCGAGACGATCGGCTTCTTTCTGGGCGTGCGACCTCCACAATAAGCAACAAAAAAACTGAGTGACCTGAATTGCTCTGGTTCGGCCAATTGGCGGATCAAGAAATGCGGTCCCGATTTAGCATTCATGCCTTCCATTTCCACAGTCCTGCAATTTACAAATGATGGTGATCATCCCAATCATTGTTTTGCATGTGCATATTGTGCGCATGGCTCTGATCCATCGCAGCTTGTTCTTGCGCCATGACAGCCGCTGTCATGTCGGACAATGAGCCGTTCTCCCAACCTCCGTCAGAGATACTTGGATCGAAATCCGAAGAGAAGTCGGAGTCCGATCCATCATTGAATTCGACCCCCGCGACGATCGGTGGCGGTTCAAGCTGCAACCCAAGTGCGTCCCAGCTTTCCAGTCTCCCGTCATCGGACAGGCGAAAAAGGAAGCCCGAAGGCACGTAAGAAGGAACTTCCAGCGTCGCAAAGATCCCGAAGCTCATCATGGCGGCCCAATTGCTAGACTGAAGATTGGCACCCGTTGTCTTATTCTCAGGTGGGGCTACAAAAACGCATTTCGCCAGCAGCCCATTTGCTTTCAATATTTCAACTTCCCGGGCTACGCTTTCCGTCGCCGCAGGAACGATAACGATGAAACGCGCTCTCTTCGCCAATTCAAGAACGCGCTCTTCCCATTCATCGTCATCGGTCCGCAACTCAACCGGCCCTAGGCGCCCTGTCTCATCTCCTAAAGCGACAACATCGGTCACCTCAGAAAACGAATATGCTAGTACCGCCTCCAGGTCGAAGTTACCGACCTGCACCGCCCCATCCTGCGAGAAGGCCCGTAAGTATAGAATGTAGTCCCCGGCTTCAGTTTTCCCTTCCGACAATCCATCGAGGCGTTCGGACATAAGAATGTTTCGACTGTTCTGCTTTGCGATCAAAGTTCGAGAGAAGACAGAAGACGCAATCACTTTCAAGCCGAATAGCAGAGCAAGAAGTATGACGATGCTAAGCGGCACCCAAACGTACAACTCATAGAGCCAAAAGAAGCGAAGGCGCAGGTCCAGATAAGGTAGCAATTTCTGCACTAGCCCAAACAGATAAGGCACAAGAAGCGCAACCACCAATAGAAACCAGACCATCCTTTTGTCCGATCTTGGAAGTGGCTGTTCCTTTAGCTTGGCGAATGCTTCTCGCCCCCCGTGCTTCAGGATATTCGCAACGCCGCGTGCCGCGCTGTCCGACGTCGCGATCGAGGAATAAGCACGCTCGAGATCGGCCACGCCAACTTGACCGACTCTTGTGCTACGCGCAATTCTACGCCGCCGGAGAATTGGCCAAACCAGCAAGGCAAACGGTATTGTCCATCCGAAAATCGCAACAAAAAGCGGAAATCTTTCTGCCCAGCCGAAACCGCTGTATCCAAACGGAAACGGCGCCGAATAGAAAACTGGATACAAAGTCCACTGCGGAAAAGTTTCTAGGATAGAAACCAAGACGTAATGAAATTCTCCGTACCGCAACAACCCGCCTATCTGCGCAAGTCCCGCCAAACCGATCCACATGAAAATAGCCAAGCGTAGTAATTGCAGAAAGCTCAATCGCTTAACATACTCCAAGGTTACAAAATCAGGATCCGATCTCATCGGCGAAAGTTTAGCTTTGACCGTCTTGGGATCGACGCCTAGGCCTTTGACGAACTCGATTGTGGACTTCATGTCCTTGCCGGCAGCTTTATGGCCGGCATAGTCCGCAGCCGTTCGACCATCCAAGTCGTGGGCCGACTGACTAGCTCCGCTCGATTTTAGCGTTTCGGCAACGTCGAGATGTCCAAAGTACAGTGCATACATAAGAGCCGTTCTACCGTTGTTATCCGGCGCATCGGGGCTGGCCCCATGCTCAAGCAACTCACGCACGCTCGCGCCTTTTGCGTTCAAGGTTGCGACAATCAAAGGTGGCTGGCCATGAAGATCAATGCCGTTAGGATCAGCTCCCCGGGCGATGAGTTCTCTTATCCGTGCAACATCCCCGCGATCGGCGGCATTCCCCAACAGCGTTTGACCGTCGCAGCAAGGTAGATTGAGGCGATCCCCCGGAACGCTGCTCGGCGGCATATGGCCCGTACCGCAACAGTTCGAAAGTTCTAACAACTTCATTGCATTAACACTTATGGCTGCAGATGCCAGTCAATTTCCATTGTCTGGAGTATGCATACCATGAACTCGCCATCCGCGGAAGTATACGTATTTCGGCCAATGTTCTCCCGCAGGCGCTACGTGCATAACTATGCAAATACGCACCTTGGGATCTCGCAACGGTTCTGCTCGCAATTTCTAATTTCGACTGAAGCGAATTTGCCTAAAATATCAGCTAACATAGAGAACGTCGCGAAGCTCTATCATGTCATCTGATCGAAATACAAAAGTGCGCTACATATGAATTTCGCAAAGCCTTTGACCCCTATTTGAAGATTCAACATCCACCACCAGACCGATGTTTTCGTCCTTCGGGCGCCCCAGCTCGTTTCGGTTAGGAGCGTGGAGCCACCAACAAAGATCTATGCTTCGCCATCTCTGGACCATTTAGCGACTTGGCGATCGCCGCGCCTTCGCAAACCCGCGATCCGTCGCGATGAACCGCTCCAGCATGGGAACAATCAGCTTCTTCGGTTCGATCGGCCCCCGTCCGGCCTCTCGGCCCAGTATTTCACCATAGGCGATCAAGTCGCGATGCAGCTCTGCGGGCAGTTGCACGGTCAACTTCACCGGTTTGTCGTCCGGGATCGGTCCAAGTTTCAACTTGGTCATGTCAGCCTCCATACGGCGCGAAGACGAGATCGCGCGTGACGATCACGCGGACGGGGAAGCCCGGACGGATCATCAACGTCGGCGGGACCTCCAGCTGGCGTTGAACGATGCGCTGCCCGGCCTCGTTGATCGTGTCGAAGGCGCCGTCGCGGAGGGCACGGGCGAGGCGGTCTTCCTCGTCGAGGGAGAGTTCCGCGCCGACGGCGAGCAAGGTCGAAAGCCCCGCCGCGCGCAGGAAGCTGACCCAATGATTGTCGACGCGGTCCTCGAGACCGGCATAGCCCGCGGCATCCGCGCCAGGCTGGCGTTCTAGCACGAGAGATCGCCCATCGGGGAAGATCAGCCGGGTCCAGACGAGGAGCACGCGACGCTGGCCGACGGTGACGCTGTCGTCATAAGCGCCGATCAGACGCGTGCCTTGCGGGATAAGGAGCAGGCTGCCCGTGGAGCTGTCATAGACATTCTGGGTGACCTGCGCGGTGATCTGGCCTGGCAGGTCGGAGCGAATGCCGGTGATCAGCGCGGCCGGGATAACGGAGCCGGCCTGCAGGAGCCAGGGCGAGGCCGGTGGCTGCAAGCGGTCGGGGGCGACCGTGCGCCGGTCGATCGGCCCGGTCAGAAAGGCCTGACGAGGATCGGTTTCGGGGGTAGTGACCAAACCGCTCCCCGGGGCAGCTGCTGGCATCTGTAACCCGGTGGATACGGGCGCTCCGGGCCGTGTCTGGAAGAACAGGTCACTAACCCGGGCGGCCTCCAGTTCCGCCAGCCGCTGCTGCTCGGCCGCGTCCATAGTAGGCGGCGCGAGGCTTGGGGCGGCGACGGGCTGGCCCCGTTGCTGCGCGTCGAGAATACCGCCACCGAGGTCGCCCGGCAGGGGCGGCCCGAGCCGGGGAATGGCGTCATAGCTGCCCGGCAGATCGCGGAGACCATCGGCGGGTTGGCGGCGATCCGTCGTGATCGGTTCCGCCGGCGCAGCCGTTTGGTCTGGGCGTTGCAGGCCGTAGATCAGCGCGGCACCGATGCCGAGGCCCGCAACGACGCCAAGCCCAACGATCACCTTTCGGGAAATCCGCGTCACCCGGGGCGGATCGGCGCGCAGGCGCATGGCGGCGGCGGTATCAGTCGGCGTTGCGCTCATGTCCCGCGCTCCGCATCGTGCCGCACCACGGTCGCTTCGGTCTGGGGCTCGATCCGCAGGATGCGGACCACCTCCTGCCGGGGACCTCGCCCAAGGCGCAGCTCTGCCGCACCGAAGAGCCGGTCGACGATCAGCACATTGCCGTGGATGCGGGAGTTGACGATTTCCAGTTCGCCATCGGAGCCCAGCACGAAAAGCGGCGGCATCTCGCCCTGGGCAATGCCGCGCGGAAAGACAACATAGACCCGGCGCCCGTCATCGAAGACCGAGACCGGCCGCCAGGGTGGGCTGTCGCCCTGCAAGCCGTAGCGGTGGTTGCGGGCCTGCGCCGGCGGGATGCGCGGCGTGGTCGGCGCGACGCGTGGGGCGTCGGGCGCGCGCGGATAGGCCCAAGAGATGGCCGGCATCCAGGTCTCTTCGCTGGCGTTGAGCTCGATCAGGTAGGTGCGCCGGTCGGTCGAGATCAAGAGGTTCGTGCTGATATCTGGGCGGGTGGGTTTCACGAGAACGAGGACGCGGGTGTCGCGGCCCGCGCCGCTCTCGGTGTCGCCGATGATCCAGCGCGCGGTGTCGCCCGCCGCGATCGGGCCGCTGCCGGCCAGGCGTTCGCCGGGTTCGAGCGCGATGGTCGTGATCTGACCCGGGGCGGCGTAGACCTGATAGAGCGCGCCCTCGGACCAGGGATAGATCTGGATCGCGTTGAAATACCCCGCCTGCCGCGGTTCGACACGCGCGGCCTGATTGGCATTGCCGACCTGAGCGACGGGTGTCGCGGCGGCCTCCCCGCCCCGGCTCGGGGTCCAGGCGGGCGGGACATGGAGCGGACGCGGCCGGTCATCGGGAGCGGTCACGGGGGGTGACGGCAAGGGCGGAACCGCGTCGTCATAGGCGAAGTCGGGCGGGCGGTCGTTGGCGCAGCCGGCCAGAAGCGTGGTGGCCAGGAGAACGGTGGGCAGGATCGGTCGGGTCATTGGCTCATCTCCCGCGACCAGTTGATCGCGTTCACATAGATTCCGAGAGGGTTGGCGCGCAGGCGGTCCGCCGTGCGCGGCGGGTCGATCACGATGGTGAGGATCGCGGTCCAGCGTTCGGAGCGCGCGAGTTGGCCGTTCTCGTAGTGCCGCTCGGACCAGGCCACCCGGAAACTGTCCGGCGAGGCGCGGATCACGCTCGAGACCTCGACCGAGACCTGGTCCTCGCCGACCCGCGTGAAGGGATCGTTGGCCCGGGCATGATCGTTCAGCGCCAGCGCGCCGCGGTCGGTGGTGAACTCATAGGCGCGGAGCCAATTCTGGCGGACGACGATCGGGTCGGCGGGCAACCCCCGAATCTCCTCGATGAACCGGGCGAGATGCCAGGCGATCTGCGGATCGCTCGGGCGATAGCCGGCGTTGGCCGCTTCGACGGCGCGCGCCTCGCCATGGCGATCGATTTCGACGACATAGGGCACCACGGTGCCGCGCGCCGATTGCCAGACCAGCGCGGTCGCGAAGCCGCCCGCGAGGATCAGGCAGCCGAAGGCCATGAAACGCCAGCTCTTCGCCTGCACCCGGGCGGAGCCGATGCGCTCGTCCCAGACCTGGGCGGCCTTCTGGTAAGGGGTCTCGGGTTCCGGGGTCTTGCCGTAATGCGCGGCGGCGCGTTTGAAGAGGCTCATGGGCGGTCGCTTTCGGAGAGGGAAACGGAGGTACCGGAGCCGGGGCTGTCCCCGGCGCGCAGCGCATGGGAGGCGACGGAAACGCCATGGCTCATGGCCTGGCTGCGGCGCATGGAGCGTGCCCAGGCCGGGGGGCTGCCTGCGGGGGCGGACATGGCGGTCGACGTGCCTGTCCCGCTGCCGAGCGAGGACAAGCCGCCGGTGGCGGCGAAGCCAGCGCGGGCACCGTCTGCATGGCTTGCCTTGACGGCGTCGGAAGCCGAGGCGGCGGCGCGGCGCAGGGGCGATGTAGCAACGGATCCCGCGGCTCGGGCCACGCCGCCAAGTCCGGAGGCCACGCCGGCGGCCCCGGTCTGGCCTATCGACCCGAGGCTGTAGGCGGTGGACGCGGCCCCGGTGGCGGCAGCAGCCCCACGCGTCGCGGCTGCCCCGCCCGAGGCGAGCGCCCCGGCTCCGCGGGCGCCGAGCAGGGCCCCGCCACCCGCCGCGACGGCAGCCCCACCGACCGCCAGCCCGGTGCCAACGGCGGCCCCCGCGCCCAATTGTGGGCCGCCCGAGACGAGGCCGGTGGCGATGCCGGGGCCGAAGATGCCGAGACCGAGCAGCGAGAGCGCGGCCAGCACGATCGCCATGGCCTCGTCGATGGTGGGCGTCACGCCGCCAAAACCGGCGGTGAACTGGCCGAAGAGCGTTGAGCCGATGCCGATGATCACCGCCAGCACCAGCACCTTGATGCCCGAGGAGACGACATTGCCCAGCACCCGCTCGGCCATGAAGGCGGTCTTGCCGAAGAGGCCGAAGGGGATCAGCACGAAGCCCGCGAGCGTCGTCAGCTTGAACTCGATCAGCGTCACGAAGAGCTGCACGGCGAGGAGGAAGAAGGCCAGAAGCACGAGCGCCCAGGCGAAGAGCAGGCAGGCGATCTGGATGAAGTTCTCGAAGAAGGCGACGAAGCCCATGAGATCGGCGGTCGATTCCAGAAGCGGGCGCCCGGCATCGAGACCGGTCTGGGCCACCCGGCCGGGGCGCAGGAGATCGGCAGGCGAAAAGCCGGTGCCGGAGGCCAGGAGACCCAGCCCCGCGAAACTGTCGAAGACGATGGCGGCGAGGCTGTTCCAGTTGGAGATGAGCCAGGCGAAGACGCCGACGAAGAGGGTCTTTTTCACGAGGCGGGCGATGATGTCATCATCGGCGCCCCAGGCCCAGAAGAGGGCCGCCAGCGTCACGTCGATCACGATGAGCGTGCTGGCGATGAAGGCGACCTCGCCGCCCAGCAGCCCGAAACCGCTGTCGATATAGGAGGTGAAGACCCCGAGGAAGGTGTCGATGACGCCGGTGCCGCCCATGGCTCACTCACCCCCGGCCCGGTAGCGCGCCCGCCCGAGAAAGCGGTCGCGGGTCTCGGCCCAGACGGCGAGGCAGTCGGGATCGGAGGCCGCGGCCTCGCCCAGTTCCTGGCAGCTCCTCTGTTCAGCCCGCAAGGGATCGGTCTCCGGCATGAGGGGCGCCGCCGGAGGCACCGCCTGCCCCGCCTCGTCCCGGCCCATCTCCACCACCGCCGCGGTGACCGCGATGGCGACGAAGACGACGGCAGCGATGCGCGCGAGGACCGATCCCTCCATGGGCCTGGCTCCTTCAGTTGTTGAACATCCGGGCATTGCCGGGCTGGTAGCCCGCGCTCGGCGTGAGGAAGCGCTCGCGCTGGACCCGGCCCTGTTCGGCTGCCGCGGACCGCTCGGCCTCGACCAGCGCGGTCGCGCGGCCATTGGCGGCGACGACCGCGATTAGGTCGGCGATCTGCTGGGCTTGCAGCGCCAGGAGCTGGTTGCCGGCCTGGGTCGCCTGCAGGGCGCCCACGGCGGATTGGCTTTCGCCGACGAGGGCGGAGAGCTCGGCGCGCTGGCCGTCGAGATTGCCGACGACGCCGGCCTGCACGCGCAGGGCGTCCTGCAGCCCGCCGACGGTGTTTTCCCAGCGGGAGCGCGCATCGGCCAGAAGTTGCGCCTCGGGCGCGGACATGGGGATATTGGCGTAGTCCTGCTGGAAGACCTGGTCGATCTGGGCGACGTCGAAGGCGATATTCTGCGCCTGGGACAGGAGCTGCCGGGTCCGGTCGACATTCTGCTGCAGCGCCTGCAGCGAGGAATAGGGCAGGCTCGCGAGGTTGCGGGCCTGGTTCATCAGCATCTGCGCTTCGTTCTGCAGCTGGGTGATCTGGTTGTTGATCTGCTCGAGCGCCCGGGCTGCGGAAAGGATGTTCTCGGCGTGATTGCGCGGGTCGTAGACGATGCGCCCGCCCCCACCGAAGAGGAAGGCCTGGGCGGGCGTGGCGAGGATCGGCGAAAGGCCGATGGGGGCGGCGAGCGCCAAGGCCAAGGCGGAGGCGCTGGCGAGACGAGACAGTTGATGGGCGGCAAAGGTCATGGGGCGGTCTCCTTTTCGGGTTCAGGCGCTTGGGGGATCGGGGCGTCCGGCGCCTCAGGCTCCGGCGCGAGATTGGTCAGCTCCGGGATCAGCTCGGCGGCCCAGCCGACACCGCGGGCCTCGAGCCAGGCGGCGAGGAAGCCCTCGCGCCCGCGTTCGGCGAGGATCTCCGAGATCAGAGCCTGGTCGGACTTGGCCGAGGCGGCGCAGAGGGCAAGACCGACCTCGGAGAGGCCCAGTTCGAAAAGCCGGTTGCCGCGCCGCGACTGGCAATAGTAGTCGCGCTTGGGCGTGGCGCGCGCGAGGATCTCGATCTGCCGGTCATTGAGGCCGAAACGGCGGTAGATCGCGGTGATCTGGGGCTCGATGGCGCGTTCGTTGGGCAGGAGCAGCCGGGTCGGGCAGCTTTCGATGATCGCGGGCGCGATGGCCGAGGCGTCGATGTCGCTGAGCGACTGGGTCGCGAAGATCACCGAGGCGTTTTTTTTGCGCAGCGTCTTCAGCCATTCGCGGAGCTGTCCCGCGAAGCCCTCGTCATCGAGCGCGAGCCAACCCTCGTCGATAATCAGGAGCGTCGGCCGCCCGTCGAGCCGGTCGCCGATGCGGTGGAAGAGATAGGAAAGGACCGCGGGCGCCGCGGCGGTGCCGACGAGCCCTTCGATCTCGAAAGCCTGGACCGAGGCCGCACCAAGCTCTTCGATCTCGGCATCGAGCAGCCTTCCATGGGAACCGCCCAGGCAATAGGGGCGCAGGGCCTGTTTCAGGTCGGCGGATTGCAGCAAGACTACGAGACCGGTGATTGTGCGCTCGCCCACCGGGGCCGAGGCCAGCGAGGTCAGAGCGGACCAGAGATGCTCCTTCATCTCCGGGGTGAACGCGATGCCCTCGCGGGCGAGGATCGCACCGATCCAGCCCGCGGCCCAGCTGCGTTCGGCCGGATCGTCGATCCGGGCGAGCGGCTGGAGGGAGACCGTCGCATCCGCACCCTCGGTCAGCTCGCCGCCGAGATCATGCCAGTCGCCGCCCATGGCGAGCGTGGCAGCCCGGATCGATCCCCCGAGATCGAAGGCGAAGACCTGTGCGCCCGGGTAGCGGCGGAACTGCAGCGCCATGAGCGCGAGCAGCACGGATTTGCCCGCTCCGGTGGGACCCACGACAAGCGTATGGCCGACATCGCCGACATGGAGCGAGAGCCGGAACGGCGTCGCGCCCTCGGTCTTGCCGTAGAGCAGCGGCGGGCCGTCGAAATGCGTGTCCCGCTCCTCCCCCGCCCAGACGGCGGAGAGGGGGTTCATATGGGCGAGGTTCAGGGTGGAGATCGGCGGCTGGCGGACATTGGCGTAGGCTTGCCCCGGCAGGGAGCCGAGCCAGGCATCGACGGCGTTGGCCGTCTCGACCATGGCGGTGAAGTCCCGGCCCTGCACGACCTTCTCGACAAGGCGTAGTTTCTCGTCGGCGCGGCGCGGGTCCTCGTCCCAGACGATGAGCGTCGCCGTGACATAGGCCTCGCCCGCGATATCGGCGCCGAGCTCCTGCAGGGCCATGTCGGCATCGGCGGCCTTGTTGGCGGCATCCGTGTCGAGCAGCGCCGATTGCTCGTTGGTCATCACCTCCTTCAGGATCGCGGCGATGGATTTGCGCTTGGCGAACCATTGGCGGCGGATTCGCGCGACCATCCGCGCGGCCTCCATCTTGTCCATCAGGATCGCGCGGGTCGCCCAGCGATAGGGAAAGGCCAGCCGGTTGAGATCGTCGAGGATCCCGGGCGTGGTGGCGGTCGGGAAGCCCGAGAGGGTCGCGACGCGCAGATGGGCGGTCCCCAGCCGGGGCTCGAGCCCGCCGGTCAGCGGCTGATCAGCGAGAAGCGCGTCGAGATAGGCCGAGGTTTCCGGTACGCGGACCCGGTGGGCCTGCGTCGAGATCGTGGAATGCAGATAAGTCAGCGTCTCGCTGTCATCCATCCAGCGGCATTCGGGCATGATGCCGTCGAAGAGCGCCAGCACCCGGTCGGTCCGGTCGATAAACCCGCGCAGCACCTCGCCCGCATCGACGCCGGTCTTGTCGCGGCCTTCGTAGAGCCAGGTCTCGGCCCGCGCGGCCTCCTCGGCGGGCGGCAGGTAGAGGAAGGACAGAAAGTACTCGGACTGGAAGTGCGCCCCCTGCTCGGCGAACCCCGCGCGGCGCTCGGCATCGACAAGCGCCGAGGCCGGATCAGGAAAAAGGCTGTCGGGATACTCCGCCGCCGGGAAACGCTGCGCCTCGACGAAGATCGCCCAGCCGGAGCCGAGGTGACGGAAGGCGTTGTTGATGCGGCCTGCCACGGCCACGAGTTCCGCCGCGACGGCGCTATCGAGATCGGGGCCGCGGAACCGGGCCGAGCGTTGCAGGCTGCCATCCTTGTTCAGCACCACGCCGGGGGCCACCAGCGCCGCCCAGGGCAGGTAATCCGCGAGCCGCGTCCCTTTCCGGCGATATTCCGCGAGGTTCATCATGGGCGCGCCTCAGACCTCGAGATGACCGGGAAGCCGCAAATGCCGACGCCCGACCTCGACGAAGAGCGGATCGCGTCGGGCGGCCCAGACCGCGACCAGGTGACCCAGAAGGCCGATGACGATCCCGGCGACCCAGAGCTGCAGCCCGAGCCCGATGGCCCCGGCCAGCGTGCCGTTCAGGATCGCGAAGGCCCGCGGCGCACCGGCCAGCAGGATCGGCTCGGTCAGCGCACGATGCACCGGGACGGTGAAGCCCGGCACGTCCGCCAGCTGCTCGAACATGCCGTCCATCAGATCAATGCCCCGCCGCCGAAGCTGAAGAAGCTCAGGAAGAAGGAACTCGCCGCGAAGGCGATGGAGATGCCGAAGACGATCTGGATCAGGCGGCGAAAGCCCCCGGAGGTGTCGCCGAAGGCCAGCGTCAGGCCGGTGACGATGATGATGATCACGGCGATGATCTTGGCGACCGGCCCCTCGATCGACTCGAGGATCGATTGTAGCGGCGCCTCCCAGGGCATGGAGGAGCCTGCGGCCCGGGCGGGTCCGGCCAGCATCAGGGTGACGGTGGCGTAGATGACGGCATGCGCGACCTGCGCGCGCAGACGGTGCAGGTTTCGGGTCATGAAGGGTCTCCTGTCTTGGTATCCATCCCGGTCGGCAGCGCCGCCGGGGTAATGCGGTAATCGCCGTCCGGTCCCAGCCCGTCGACGCGGGCGAGTTCGGCGAGGTGACGGCTGGCCCCGCGTCCGGAGAGGACGGCGATGAGATCGATGGTCTCGGCGATGAGGGCGCGCGGCACGGTGACCACCGCCTCCTGGATGAGTTGTTCCATCCGGCGCAGAGCCCCGAGGGCAGAGCCTGCATGGATGGTGCCGATCCCGCCCGGATGGCCGGTGCCCCAGGCCTTCAAGAGGTCCAGCGCCTCGGCCCCGCGCACCTCGCCGATGGGAATGCGGTCCGGGCGCAAGCGGAGCGAGGAGCGGACGAGATCGGAGAGCGAGGCGACGCCGTCCTTGGTGCGCAGGGCGACGAGGTTGGGTGCTGTGCATTGCAGCTCGCGCGTGTCCTCGATGATCACGACGCGGTCGGACGATCCGGCCACTTCCGCCAGGAGCGCGTTGGTCAGCGTCGTCTTGCCGGTCGAGGTGCCTCCCGCCACGAGGATATTGGCCCTCGCGGCAACGCCCTCGCGCAACAACGCCGCCTGGGTCTCGGACATGATCCCGGAAGCGACATAGTCGGCGAGCGTGAAGACCGCGACGGCGGGCTTGCGGATCGCGAAACAGGGTGCGGTGACCACGGGCGGCAGGAGTCCTTCGAAGCGTTCCCCGGTTTCTGGCAACTCGGCCGAGACGCGCGGCCGCGCGGCATGCACTTCGGCCCCGACGTGATGGGCGACGAGCCGCACGATCCGCTCACCATCGGCGGGCGACAGGGTGGCACCGGTATCGGAGAGCCCCTCGGAGAGCCGGTCGATCCAGAGCCGCCCGTCGGGATTGAGCATGACCTCGACGGTCATCGGGTCTTCCAGAAACCCGGCGATGGCGGGTCCTAGCGCCGTGCGCAGCATCCGCGCGCCGCGGGCCATCGCTTCCGGTTTCCGAGCTGCCTCTGCCATGCTGTCCCCGTTCCGTGAGTGGCCACCGACGGGCGGCCCTGGATCGGGTCCATCAAGAAAACCAGAACCCGGCGGCGCTCAACAGGTCTTCAAGGGGCGTAGGGCTCTGGCGCACAAAGACAGGGAAAAAGGCCGGAGGCGACCAAACCTGCACCGCACGACCCATCTTGCCTTTTGGCACGCATTCTCTATATTGATGCCAAAGGAGATGACCATGCAGTTCGCCCCGGTCCAGCCTGTCCTCGCCCGCATCGATCTTCCCGTCATCACCGACGAGGAAGCGGCGGCGCTGGCACGCACAACGATCAACCTGTTCCGGGCCTGGGAGCTGACGGATGCCGAAGCCCGCACGTTGCTGGGCGACATGGCGCAACGCACCTGGGCCCGCTGGAAGGCCGGCGATATCGGCCGGATCGACCGCGACCTGCGCGCGCGCATGGCGATCCTGATGGGGATCCACAAGGCGCTGCGCTACCTCTTCACCGACCCGACCCGGGGCTATGCCTGGATCCGCAAGCCGAACGCCGCTTTCGCGGGCCGGAGCGCGCTGGACGTCATGCTCCGGGGAGAGATCACCGATTTGATCGATCTGCGCGCCTATCTCGATGCCGAACGGGGTGCCTGGTGAATGTGCCTATCCGGCGCGTGACCTGGTCGCGCACGGTTCGCATCATCCGCTCGATCCACCCGCCCATCGACCTCTTCGAGGACATCGCCGATCCGGCCGACTGGGAGGCGCTGGCCTCGGCCGAGGCCAAGTTCAACCCGCGCATCCGCGAAAGCATCGGCGATCTCTCCAAGGTCCCGGTCGCCCGCCGCGTGACCGGTCCCGGCGCCAGCTGGGTCATGGCGCCCTTCGTGCATTGCTCGCCGCTCAGGCCCGGGCGGTTCTCGGATGGCAGTTTCGGCCTTTACTATGCGGGCGACCGCACCGAGGTGGCGATCGCCGAGACCATCCATCACCACGCCCGCTTCATGCGCGCCACGGACGAGGCCCCGGGCTGGACCTCGCAGTTCCGCGAGCTGATCGGATCGATCGACGCCGATCTCGACGACGCCACGGGCCGCGCCGATCTGCTGGATCCGGACGACTACCGTCCCTCGCAACTCTTCGGAGCGGAGCGGCGTGCGGCCGGATCGAACGGCCTCACCTGGCCCAGCGTGCGCTTTCCCGAGGGTCAATGCATCGCCGTCTTCTGGCCCGACGTGGTCCCGATCCCGAGCCAAGGGGCTCATTTCGCGTATCACTGGAATGGGGAGCGCGTCGACTACGTCAAGCGTTTAGACGATGGAGAGGTGTGGCGGGTGTCGTAACGGACCGCTCAAAGTGCCGGGATAGGCAACTCGTTCAATTCAGTGCGCGCCTCGGACCAGCTCGGATAGTGCGTTGACAGGAGACCGAAGAAGCTTGGGCTATGGGTCGGTGCGAGTATGTGGATCATCTCGTGAACCACGACGTAATCCAGCAAATCTCGGGGTTTCTTGACTAACTCCGAATTCAGACGAATGGTCCGCTGTTCCGCGTTGCAGCTTCCCCATTTGGTCTTCATGCGCTGAAGGAAATAGCCTTGGACTTCGACACCAATCCGGCTTTCCCACTTCTTGATCAAGGGGGGAACCGCGGCGTGAAGAAGCTTGAGGTGCCAATTGTGTACCACCTTCGCACGGGTCTCTAGAGTGCTTTCAGGGCGCACTTGAAGATGAATCGTTCGATGATCCAGGCGCACTGCAGGCTTGCCCTCACATTCCGTCACCCGAAGAAGATGTCGGCGGCCCCATAGATAGTGAGTTTCGCGCCCGACGAATTGTCGTGGTGCCTCGCGAGCCTGCTGTGCGAGCTTTCCTTGCTGCTGACGAATCCAGCCGATCTTGGTGATCGCATAGGCGCGGGCGACGTCGATCCTGGTGGACGTCGGAGCAACGAGTGTAACGCGCCCATCGGGGGGATGGACCGACAGATGGACGTTCTTGACGTCCTTCCGGGTCACGTCGATGGCCAGATCGCCAATTTCGATCACTTCTACCATCAATACCCCGATTGGTTCTTGATGATTTCGAACATAGCAAGCGTCGCGTCGCGATCTCGATTGAAGAGCGGGAAAAGGACGTTCTTGACCTCCCGTTCGCGGACTGGGTCACCCTTCCAGCCCGCAGGGGCGTGTTCTCGTACGGTGCGGTCGATTTCCAGCGCCAGATCCGCTCTTTGGTCGTCGTCGGCGGGGACAACGAACCCTGTCGCAGGTAGGTCTGGAAGGTTGTTGTAGATCACGACGGCTTCGCGATTGCCCGAAAGGCTCGCAGGCAGGTCAGGACCCGCATCCCGCGCCGCCATCTTGCGGACCAGGTCCTCGGCCTTCTTCAGGAAGTCCTCATAGGCCTTCGCACTGTCGCGGCTTTGCTGGATCAGATCCTCAAGGAGCTTGGACATCTCGTCATAGAAGCGAGGGTCTGTCAGCTGATCGCGTATGATGGTTTTCCGGATATTATTGATGATGCCTTCGGCCACCGCGTTCTTCGACAGCTTCCCTTTTTCGTTCAGCTGCTTGGCGATCGCATTGTGGATTCCGGTTTCGATGATGGCCTGGGTAAGCGACACGTTGGACAACGCACCCAATGCTTGGGCAGGATCTGCCTGAATGTAGGTGTTCAGGAGATGCCGCATGTCGGCTTCATAAGGCTTGATATCGAGTTCTTCGCCCGAATGCTTTTTGATGGCGGCCCTGAGATCACTGTAGAAATCGACATCCCGCTGGATGTCGTTCTGTTCGGAGGAGGAATACCCTGCGTCGTCCAAGTTCTGCGCGATGGCGGCATAGGCCCGAACGAACGACGCCACGGATTTGTAAAACGAGATCCTCAGCGCCTCGGTCTCGGTCAGGGCATTCGGATCGGCGGCATCACCGCAGAAGTACCGCAGGAACTGCTCAACCTCTCTCGGCGGGGGCACCGGGGCGCCGAGATAGTGGAGCGCTTCGCGCGCCGCGTCGAGGCGCGCCTTCCCCTCTTCGATCCAGTTCTTGATCTCGACATTGTTGTCGCCGCCGCTGCCCGCATCCAGATCGAGTTCATCCGAGCTGTAGACTGCTATCGCGTGCTGGACGTCGCCGAAGAGCTCCTTGAAATCGACGATGTGACCGTAATCCTTGTCATCGCCGTCGATCCGGTTGGTCCGGCAGATCGCCTGGAACAGCGTGTGGTCCCGAAGCTTGTCGTCAAGGTAGATGTAGCTGCAGCTCGGCGCGTCGAAGCCGGTGAGTAGCTTCGACACCACGATCAGCAGTTTCATGTTGGCCGGCTCTTCGATGAAGCGCCGCTTGACCTCGGTCTCATAGGCTGTCGTGCTCTGGCCGCCTTTCAGCACGAACTTCGTATACGTGTCGTACTTGTACCGTTCGTCGCTGTTGGCGGGCTCGCGCGAGATTGCATTGTGGTTCGGCTCGAAGGACGTGACGATACCCACATGCGGCCCGAGCCTGGTGCTCTGGAACTCGCGGTAGAACTCGCAGGCGTCGCGGATCGAGGCCGCGACCAGGATCGCGGTGCCTCTGTCGTCGCTCAGCCGCGGCTTCAGATCGAAGTCCTGCACGATCTCGGCAACGATCCGGCGTTTTCGTTCGGTCGCGCTGAGCAGCTCCTCCATGTTGGCCCAGCGCTTCCGCAGAACGGCCTTCTGGAAGTTGTTGAGGTTCTTCGTCTTCTTCTCAAACCAGGCGTCAATTGCAACCGGGCTCGTCATGCGTTGCGGCACGTCGCGCGCTTCGTATTTCAGGTCGAGCACGACCTTGTCCCGGACCGCTTCCTGGAACTTGTAGGTGTGGATGTAGGTGCCGAAGACCTCGCGCGTGGTTTGCCGGTCCTTCCGCAGCAACGGGGTTCCGGTGAAGCCGACGAAGATGGCGCCCTCGAGCCAGCGCTTCATCTGCTTGTTCATGTCGCCGCCCTGGGTGCGATGGCACTCGTCCACGAACACGTAGAAGCGGCCGGTGACGTTCGGAGGTGGCCCGGACAGATCGGTCGTGTCGAACTTGTGAATCAGTGCGCAGATCAGCCGGGGCGATGGTGCGCCCAGCCAGCTCACGAACTCATCGCGGCGCGTCACCCGAGGCGATGGCGCATCGGCCGCGACGACGCCCGCGTTGCGCATCACGCCCTCGATCTGCTTGTCGAGCTCGTCGCGGTCGGTGATGACCAGCACGCGGGCATCCGGTTCGCGTTCGAGGATCCATTTGGCCAGCAGCACCATCAGGATGCTCTTGCCGGACCCTTGGGTGTGCCAGATGACGCCGCCCTCGCGCTTCGCAAGCCGCTCCTGCGCCAGCTTTACGCCAACGAACTGGTGTTGCCGGGGAACCTTCTTGATGCCCGCGTCGAAGATCACGAAGTTCCGGATCAGGTCGAGCAGCCGATCCTTACGCAGCATCTGCCCGACCGGACGGTCGAGAAGAGCGCCGGCGGGCAGGTCTCCGGCGGGCGGGTCTTCATCCCGCCAATCCACGAACAGCGTTTCGGGCGTTCCAACCGTGCCATAGCGCAGGCGCTGCGCATCGCTGCCTGCCAGCAGAAGCTGCGCGGTGGCGAAGAACGGGGCGTTAAAAATCTCGTCCTGGTTGGAAATCAACTGCCGGATGCCGTCGCCGATCTCGACGGAGGAGCGTTTCAGTTCGATCACCGCGACGGCGAGGCCGTTGAGGTAGACGACCAGATCGGGGCGCCGTTCGTGGCCGCCCTTCAGGGTCACCTCCTCGGCGAGGGCGAAGTCGTTGGCGGCGGGGTTGTCCCAGTCGATCAGGTGCACCGTCTTGTGCGGGGTGGCGACCGAGGTCTGCACGTCAACGCCGTAGCGCAGAAGCGTGTAGGTGCGCAGGTTGGCCTGATAGAGCGTGGTGCCGGTCACCTCGATCGCCTGCATCAGGCGCGTCAGGGCGGCGTTGATCTCGTCGTCGGAATAGCCGCGGGCGGAGAGGTTGGCGCGCAGCAGGTCGGGCTCGACGCAACGGTTGCTCGGGCGGCCCGACCAGTCGCCGAGGTTCCGGTAGCCGAGGCCGCCCTTGTCCTCCGGCGTGGTGATGTGGGCCGCGAGGCGGTCCTGCGTGACGCGCTCGCTGCGGGGACGTTCAGGCATGGGCCACCTCCAACGCGTCCAACGGCTCGCCCTGGACCGGCAGGCGCACGCGGCCGGTAAGCAAGGCCTGCATCATCCCCTGCTTGAGCGCCCGGGTCTTCTCAAGACGGGCCTCGAGCGCGGTGATTTCAGCATCCATGTCAGAAAGGACGCGGACGATGGCCCGCTGCTCGTCTGGTTCCGGTAGCAGGATTTCCGCGCTGGCAATGTGTTTGCGATTGGTGGCGTAGACCTTCGTGCCAGCGGCCAGCCTGCGAAGATGGGTCGTGAAAGCCGGAATGTGCTGCAGGTAGCACTTGAAGCCGTCCGCGAGAACGTCCTTGTCGAAGCGGGCCGCAATGGTGTGTTGGCCTGCGACGGCTTCGATGCCCTTGGCACCCGCGATCTCCAGCGATTTGCCGACGCCTGCAAGGTCTTCTGATGCATCGACAAAGACCAAGTCGCCGTCTTCTAAGCGCGTTAGTCGAGCGGCTTCCAACTCCGGCAAACGTGGCATCTCTACTTTGCGAAGATCGAGTCGCAAGCCGGTTGCGACGTGAATGTCGCCATAGTGCAGGTAGCGAATTGGGTCATCGACGGTGAGCTGTGCACGGGAGTGGATACCGTTCTTGAGGAATGAAACATGGTTGCCTAGCAGCGTTTCATTCCACGGTATTGAAAAACCTGGAAGGCGAGTGCCGCCTGCAAGCAAACGACGCATCGTGCCAATTCTCAAGTCTCGCTTCTTGAATATGAGGCGAGAGATGCCGTCAATTTCTTCGTCGACGTCTGTAAGTGCTTCTACAATCGAATATTGCTCACCTATCGGTGGCACAACAATCTTTAGCCGCTCGAACGCGGGCATATAAATTGTGTTGTGGGTGCTCCCAGCCATCAAGCTCTTCCAGACTGGTTGCATAGCCCTGAACAAATAGCCCAAGTACTCATTGAACAATCGGGGGCCGCAAATGTAATTTGCAAAGTCCTGGCTGGTTGCCATCGGCTGGGTGATTATTGATGCCTTTCCGACCGTAGCTGTACGCGAAAAGACAACCGTACCAGCAGGAAGGAGTCTCGCGGAAGAATTCGCAAGACCGAGCTCGGTGATCTTCAGTGATGTGTCGTCGATGAAATTTCGATCCAGCAGATCGGTATCATGCAGCGAGACCCACGGGATGGAACCATTCCAATAGGTCGCGAACTTCTTGCTGGGAGTATGGCCACTCTCAAGACGCGCGTACTCAGCGATAGGGCGGTAGTCCCAGTCTTCTGGGATGATGCCGCCATCAGTCTTTTTGTAGCCGGGCCTCAGGTCCATGCGGCCCCCATCGCCCTCAGATGGGTTGCGACACGGGCGGCCAGCACATCGACCTCTTCCTCCAGCTTGGGCAGCGGCATGGCATAGCGCTCCGCCAGCCCCTTGACACGGGTGGACAGGGCTTGCGCCACATGCGCGACCTCACCGGTCACGCGGGCCTCGATGGTGTCGAGCCATTTGTCCGCGACCACCAGCGTCTTGGCCTCGTCCTCGGTCAGTTTGCCATAGCGGTCGTGCACCTTCTTCCACAGGGCCTCGTCCGCCGCCTTGCGCTTCTTCTTCGTGGCGTCGAGCGCAGTCATCCCCTTCTGGTAGGCTTCGAGCGCCTGCCGCTCGTCGGCCAAGTCCGGATCACGGCCGATTTCCTTCAGCCGGGCCTTCAGCGCCTTCGCGGTGATCTTCTGCTTGTCGCCTTCGCCCTCGATCACCTCGGCCAGCAGCCCGTCCTCGCCCGCGCCCTCTTCGAGCTTCTCGGCGAGGTCCTGCTCCAGTTCTGCGATCCGCACGTCGAAGGCATCGATCTCGGCCTGCTCGGTCGCGAAGTACCGCGCAACGATCAGGCGCGACGGGATCAGGTCCGAGGTGAACCGGCGACGCCCGAGCATGTAGTCGCCCGGTTCGGGCCACTCGAGCTTGCCGCTTTTGCCCTTGCGCTTGACGATCTCGCGCGGTTGCGAGCCCGCCACCCAACCGGTCGCGGCGATGACATAGGAATCGTCCTGCAGCGCCTCGGCCCAGTAGTCCATCAGGTGCTGGTACACATCGTAGGGATCGACGAGCGGGACGGATTGGAAGGCGGCCAGCAGGTCCTCCGAAATCGCCTCGATCAGTTCCTTCGGCTGGTCGCCCGGAGCGAAGGCGCGGCATCCCGCATCCGCCCGGCCCCGCCACTCCGTGAAGGTCGCGGCGGCGGAGGCGGTGAAGGTCCGGAATTCCGCATGTTCCTCGATGGCCGATTTCACCTCGGCGATCGGGCGGGTCAGCGAGAGGTATCCCGGCCGGAGGTCTTCGAAGAGCTCACCCCGAAGCGACGGCATGACCTTCCACCAGCTGTCCAGCGCGTCGATGTCCCGTTTCGGGATGCCGCCCTGCAGGTGCGCGTCGATGTCGTGGATGTCCTCGGCTTCCGAGGTGTCGATGTAGCGGGCCAGGTTCAGGTTGAAGGCATTTCGCGGATCGGCGATTTCGTCGAACGGCACCATGCGAGCATAGCCCGGCACGTCGGCGCCCTTGCGGAAAGTGTCCACGATGCGGTGGATGTCCTGCTCGCGCAGTCGGTTCTTGGCGCCGTCCTTGCGGAAGCCCTTGGACGCGTCGATCATGAAGATCCCGCGCCGGGCCGTGGCGTTTTCCTTGTCGAGGACGACGATGCAGGCCGGAATGCCGGTGCCGTAAAAGAGGTTCGGCGGCAGGCCGATGATCCCCTTGAGATAGCCCGACCTGATCAGTGCCTCGCGCAGATCGGCCTCGGCATTGCCGCGGAACAGGACGCCATGGGGAAGGATGCATGCGGCCTTGCCCGCACTTTTCATGGTGCGGATGATGTGCAGCAGATAGGCATAATCGCCCTGCTTCTTGGGCGGCGCGCCCCATTCGAACCGGTTGTGCTTGTCCGAAATCGCGCCTTTGTCGTCATAGGTGAAGCCGGTGCTCCACGCCTTGTCCGAGAACGGCGGATTGGCGACGACATAGTCGTATGTGCGAAGGCGCTCACCCTCAAGGAACTTGGGAGTCGTGAGGGTGTTGCCCGCGACGATCTTGGCGGTCGGGAAGTCGTGCAGGATCATGTTCATCCGGGCGAGACCGGCGGTGGTCACGTCCTTCTCCTGGCCTTCGAGGGTGATCCGTTTCCCGGCCTCGGCCGCAACCTTGAGGAGCAGAGAGCCCGATCCGCATGTCGGGTCGTATGCGGTGGTTCCGGCAACGGTATTCTTGGGTGAGATACCGATCACCTTGGCGATGATCCGGCTGACCTCCGACGGGGTGTAGAACTGCCCTTTGCTCTTGCCGCTTTCGGTCGCGAAGTGGCGCATGAGGTATTCATAGGCGTCGCCCAGAATATCGTCATGGTCCGCGCGGTTCTTCGCGAAATTCAGATCCGGGCTCGAGAAAATGGAAATCAGCCGACCAAGCCTGTCGACACGATCATTGCCTTCACCAAGTTTGTTCGGATCGTTGAAATCCGGAAAGTCCGTCCGTGCCAGCATTTCGTTGGCATCAACCAGCGGCTGAATGACCTGCGTATTGATCAGATCCCCAATATTCGGGTTGCCTGTGAGGGCCGCCATGTCATTAAAGCTCGCGCCCTTTGGAATGATGATTGGCGGCTCTAAGTCATCGCTATCGCCGTATTTGTCGGAGACATATTTGATGAACAACATGAACAGGACGTAGTCTTTGTATTGACTCGCATCCATTCCGCCACGGAGTTCATCGCACGATGCCCAAAGTGATGAATAGAGATCTGATTTCTTGACTGCCATTTTGTCCGTTTCTTGTTGGCCCGCTGAATTAGGGACGGTTCCGGTGCCTGACTTAACCTTACTCTAGTCAAGAGCGCGGCATGCTACCAGCCCGCTTGGGTGACTTGCCGAAGATTCGCGTTTGGCTTGCTCGGGATCGTACCTGTAGACCGGCCCCTGCCCAAATGCCGCCAAAAGGGCGATGCTCGCGCTGCGCAGCCGCTCTCACCGGTCTTCGCGGAAGTCCTGTGACGTTTCGTTTCCTGTATCCCCAGGAAGCTCATCCGCAAACCACCGCCCCTTTTGCACCCGCTTGCCCAGCGTCTCGACGAACCCGTCGAACCGCTCGCGGCCCTTGGCTTGTGATGCGGCCTGCTGCTCCGGCGCAATCGGCGGGGTGATGGTGAGCCAGAAGCGGACGAAGAGTGCGAGGGTTTCGGTCGTGATCCGCTGATCACGTTCGAGACGGGCGACCTGTCGTGTGAGGCGGTCAAGGCGGCGCGTAAGGGCGGCCTCCTGCATGTCGGCATGGTCGGGCGAGAGGAAGGACTCGACGGCCGCTTCGACGATGGCGGAGCGGGTCACCCGTTTCCGGTCGGCGATGTCATTGATCCGGCCGATGAGATCGGCTGGCAGAGAAAGGTTGAGGCGGTCGCGCATGAATCAGTCCTCAAAGATCGATACCGTCATTGCGGTCCATCGAGGCCTGCCGGGCCACCTGCCCCATCTGCTTGCGCAGGGCCTGCCGTTGCCGTGCAGCCTCTTCCGGTTCGTCGTCGAGTATCATCTCGAACTCACGCGCCGGTTCAGCCGTCTTTACCGCGGCGGCGGCCAGATGCTCGGGCAAGTCTGGTTCCCGACGCAGGCCTGCGTTCGCTTCATCCGCATTGGTCAAAGGCGTCAAGGCCCCCACTGACGTATCGGCTTCGATGGCCGGGAGAGATGACCATGGATCATCCTGCATCATCGGCTTGCCTTGCTTCGGATCTGGTGGCGGCATCATACGATCCACGAACCGCCTGTCCTCAAAGTATCGCGCCTTCTTCGCCCGGATCGGCGGGGAGCCTGCGACCATGACGATCTCGTCGTCCGGTGGCAGCTGCATGATCTCGCCCGGCGTCAGCAACTGGCGCGCGGTCCCAGAGCGCGAGACCATAAGGTGGCCCAGCCAAGGCGCCAGCCGGTGCCCGGCGTAGTTGCGCATCGCCTTCATCTCGGTTGCCGTGCCGAGGGCATCCGAGACACGCTTGGCGGTCCGTTCGTCATTGGTCGCGAAGCTCACGCGGACATGGCAGTTGTCGAGGATGGCGTTGTTCTGGCCATAGGCCTTCTCGATCTGGTTGAGCGACTGCGCGATCAGGAAGCTCTTGATCCCGTGTCCGTCATCGAATGATTTGGAACACGAGCGTTTGATTGGCTTAGGAGGATCAGGCTCGCCGCAGTTTCAATCTACGCCGCGTTCTGATGATGCAGCAAGCGGCGTTTCT